>CAYYVH010000009.1:0-29097 GCA_964475075.1 uncultured Anaerolineales bacterium
ACGAGAGTCGTCGTCGTCTGCGATACGGGTCGCCTCATGTAAGGACTCGCGCCGGTCGTCGACCCCGAGGAGCAAGGCCTCGAATCCACCTGCGTCGTCCGAGAGCATGCTCAGGATGGTGTCGATCCGCTGCTTCAGGAAGGTGGAGTCGTCGATCGTGGCGAAGTGGGCGGCCGACTGCAGGCAGCGCCCGCCAGGGAACTCGCGTCCTGAGGCTCTTCATTGTCGCGGGACCCTACGCGAGCGATTCGCCCCCGGGCAAACCCCCGGATATCGTGGGGGGTCCCGCCTGCCGCGGCATTTCCGTTTCTGAACAGTCATGGTACAGGTCCGTGCCCGGCGGCCGAAGCCGCCGGGCCTTGGGCTGTTACTAGTCGCTGATCTCGGCCAGCTCGTTACGCACGTCGGTCAAGCCGCTCTCGATCATCTCGATGATGTCCCAGCCATCGCACTCGTGGTTTGGGTATCGCTCTCGCAACATCGTGACGCCAGCCAGCAAGGCCTCAGCCCCTGCCAACCTGTCACCGCCCCCGAAATCACTTGCCACGGCGGCTATGTGCTCTGCGTCCTCACGTATCCCGATAGGGTCACCATTGGTGTCGATGAAGAGGATGTGATCGCCGTCGGGCGTGATCGCGTGGCACAACGTCAGCTCGCTCCCGTCGTGCCGCACAAATCCATCATCCGTCATTGTGGGGCACGTATCCAGCTCAGTGATTGAGCACGTTAGCGCTTGGGTCTGATTGTCGATCCAGGTTGTTTTTTGCGTTGTCATCGTCTCGTTTCCTTTCATGATTGGTTGGTCAGTCTCACTCATCACACCCTAAGTATACACCGCAATGATATCATTGGCAAATGGATTGTTGCTTTTTTTTTCTGCCGTCGCAGAAATGAAACAAAAGCGGCGGCCGATGACCCGAGAGCCACCGACTGCCAGCCCGACCAACCAAGTCAGGTGATAACAGTATACACCGGCTCGGGGGGCGAGGTGTGTTGATTCCGCCCCCGGTCAATCCCCCGATATCGTGGAGGGTTCCGCCTGTCGCGGTGGCGAGATTTCCAGGGACACCGACTTAGACGATCGTGACGCAGGCACCCGCCGGCTGCCGCTCCGCCCCCACCCACCCTTAGGACACCGCACCGCCCGCAACCTTGTCAGATGCCTAAGCGTCGCGAACGGCCACCACTTGGCTTTCGGGCACCTGCATCGCCGCACGCCGCAATAGTCCATCGGGCCCAGCGTACTACTCTCCGCCTTGCGCTGGCCACCATCGGCTTGCGTAACGCGGAACGAGCACGCCACACAGGCTTGGCGCCGTGCGTTTATGGTTTTCCGTCCGCTCAGGCCTAGGGTATGAGCGGACAGGAACGACGTAAACGCCGAATATGTCCGGATGAACGCCCAGCATGCGGCCTCGATGATCGCTACGTCAATCCGATCGCCGTTATTGATCGATCGCTGCATCCTCGCAACGATCGATACTGGCCAGCCAGTCAGCATCACCGATAGCCGCGCAGCCTTGGCGACTGACAGACGCTCCTGATCTGTCACCGCACGTGATAGCGACCGCTCGTCAGCCGCATAGCGTGCTCTGGCGCGCTCCTCGATCCGATAGTCGTGATTGCTCATCATAATAGGTAACTACACAGCTGCTCGAAATTGCCATTGCTGGCTATGGTGATTGACCCGTCATACAGCCACCGGCCGCGATCCCCAGGTTTGCTGTCTGGGTGCGACTCGCGGGCCATAACCTCAAGCCCAGCTTGCATGTGCCGCGAGATAAGGCAGCAAACCTCCAGCGGGCCATTCTGGATGTCATTGGCGTTGTCGATTAGCTCCCACGGTGGGTCCGAAAACGGTCCCATATGGCCCTCCCACAACATGGACGTCGGCGGGTTGGTGACGATGTCGCCATCGCTATTGCGAAAGACGATGCCATCGTAGTCAGGCACAACCTTAGGGACACCCGAGCGTGCATGGTTCAGGATCGCCAGCTCGGTCTCTTTGTGCGGGTCCTCGTCTTCGAGCCACGGTCTGGTGTAGATCGCCGTAGTGTCGTCCGGGAAACGGCACCGCATGCCAAGCTCTAGCTCCAGCCGGATCTTGATTGCCGGCCTGGTCGGGTACCGCCATTGCTGGACAGACCCGCCCTCGTAGTAGCGCTCGCGGATCATCTGCACGGCAACGTCAAGCCGGGCCTGCTGTAATACGTACTCAACGACGACCTCCGTCTCGAGCAGTCGGAGCTTGCCTGTCAGCAGCGGCTGTGCCCCATCCGTCGTCATGGCGGGGCACAAGTCGAACGGGATCGGCTCATCGTTTGGTGGCCAGAGCGCGCCATACTCCTCAAGGCTGACGTTGTGATTATCTGCGTCCGTAGCGCTGCGACGCACCGACTGCGCTTGATGTAACAGGTTGTGCGATGCGCGACGGCGTTCGAGCCATTCCATCACGTCGTTCCGCAGCTTGATTTCCGCGGTATCCGCGTGCGGGTTTTCCGCCTCTGTCGGGGCATGCCATGACGCGGCGATTTCCGGGACGGTTATCCAGTCCCATAGAGAACGTAGGCCCGGCTCGGCAACGTCGGCAAGATAACCGTCATAGTACGAGCTAGACGTATTGCAACCGCTACTCTCGGCGTGTCCGGCGCACAGTGACATCGCGTTTGTGGTGCATCCTGTGGGGTTGTGCGATGCCTGCGCCTCGCTTGTCGTGCGGACCGTGCCGAGGTTGCCAAGATACGATCCCGCGAAACTCACACTGATCGGCTCGTACCCAGTGTAACGACCAAGGCAATCGATGAGCGGGGGCCAACCAGAGCCACGATACACGCCGCACGTTGGGAATATGTAGCTTGGGATCCCGGCGTCATCTGTGCGACATTGTGATTGACACTCGCAAATCGTAAGGTCGAAATGCTCTGCCGCAGTGCCAGGATTAAAACACTGGGCTAGCTGGTAGTTTGCCGCCGACATGACGCGCTGCGGCACAAGATTCTCGATGACCTCGAACTCGCCCACGGCGTTGCGAGATTCGAGAAGCGGGTCAGGTCGCACCCAGCGGCTACCGTCCTGACTGGCTGCCCACGATCTGGTAGGTGTCCCTGAGTCTTGTGAGCATGGATGGCAGCCGGCTTCGCAGCCGAACTGTCGGTCCAGTTCGGGGTCCAGCCCGCCGGGCTCGTTCTGGCACAACCAAAGCTCGTTTAGGTCGTCTGGCTCTGCTCCGCACAAAGGCATGGCGTCCCCCCTAGTTAGCGCTCCCGCATCGCGGCGGGTTATTGGAAAACAGACCGTCGTTCCAGGCCGGCGCCGCGAGTGATACGCCGATTCCAACCATGCCGTCATCCACAAGCTGGGTCGGATCGTCATCGTCCTGCACAAACCAGATGCCACGCGACACAACCGGCTGTCGACCAGACACCGGGACCGTGCAGAACCACGGAATCAAGAATCCGTCATCGTCCAGCGTGCACCCAAATCCCCAGAGATACCGGCCTGCCTCTTTGTTGGCGGCGTCGCGGCTGAAGTACTCCTTGATGCGCACTGGCTGGAGCGTGACTGGATACGCCATGTCTGACGTGTACTCGACACCATCCAGCTCATCCCCGGAATTGCACGGGTAGGGCGAATCGCAGGGGATGTCATCCGCGCCCATGAACGCAAGCCCAGCCACTGCGTCAACCACAAGGTCGTACGTCCATGTGGCTGTTGTCGTCGGCTTGTATCGACGATTGGTGATCGTCAGGCCCTCGAGCGCGTCCACTAGTGGCCAGTCTATGTCTATAGCCATGTTGCTAATCCGGGTGATTGGGTGGGTACGGACTCATAGGCTCGCGGTACGGTATGCCCTCCCGCAAGTACAGGACCTGGATTGGGAAATGTAACATCACGTACCGATTCCCATCTGCGGCCGTGACGACTGGCATGTATATCTCGCGGCTGACGCACTGCTGGTAGTGCTTAGCACGTACACCGCCGGGCCAACATCGCACAGGAATCGGATCGGCATCCTCGTCTATGGGCACCATGGTCCCGTCCCATGTCCCTGATGCCACGTATAGTTTCATCTGTATTTCGCGTTCGTCTCCATAGACTGTCCCGACAGCTGGGTCTGGCGGGTACACACGGCCGAACTCGATCGACCCGCCGGCTCCTGGCTCAACGTCTCGCGTGTACGATGGCTGTGGGCCCAGTGCCTCATGGCGTAGACCCGCCAATACCGATTCGAGATCCGCCAAGCGGCGCTCCACGTCCTGCGCGGTACTCATAGGGATAGCCTCGTGGGGTCGATGTGTCGTGTCTCTAATGTCGTCGTGAACCCGCCCTGCTCGAACCGCCACGTCCGGGACGAGACAGCCGCCAGAACGAACTCCGCACCGCGGCTCTGCGTCAATATGCCCTCAACCATTGTGCCAAGCGGGTAGTCCGGCTTGATGCCAGCCCACGTGCATGACAGGTTAGACCGCTTGCGGCCGGCGAATGACGACACTACCGACGCAATAAGCCTCAGCCGGTCGGTGTCATCTCGAACCAGGCTCGGGCCGACCTCTGTTTGCGTCAAAAGCGTGCCGTCCTCATTAAGTCCGACCACAGTACTAGGCGCCACCAACCAATAGTGAGCGTCTGGCACCTGGATCAGTAGCGTACGTGAGCCTGGCCCGATTCGCGGAGTCAGCCACGTCACGCTAGGGCGCACATCGGCCTCTACGGCAACCGTAACGAGCATCTTTTCAAAATCAAACCTTGGCTCGACCTGCACCTCGGCCGCGCCGTCCATGTGGTTTTTCGCCGCGGCGTGCTGTGGATTGAAGTGCAAATCAAATAGTACGTCGCCATGCTGTGGTGACAGCTGCGCACCTGACGGGTATGCGGTATCGTTATCGTCAAGACCCGGGCGATGGGATAGGACGTGACGGCCTGTCAGCCCCGACGACACGCCGTCTGCATCAAGAACGCTCATGACGGCGAAGGGACGGGCGAACCGCTGTAGGTCTTCGTCGGCGTCGGCTGCCTCGTAAAATGGCAAGGTAGGCAGCATTTTCCGCGGGCCATCAATGTAATCAGCTACCGCGCCAGTTGATGTGCCGTCGGCAGCGAACGCTGGCGCAAGCACGAAACTGCCAGCCGTGAAGTCAAATGCGCCAGGCGCCTCCGTGCGGATTTTGAATGCGCGATACACCCGCTCATAGGGGGACGTCCTCCTCGCCTTCTCGTCTGCGGCGTCATAGCCTGCTTGTTGGTCTTCCGTCCATGCCGGAGCAATTCTTGGTGCCGTGGTTCGGTAGGCGCCACCGGCAGAGTTAGTGCAGAACGATGCACATGACTGCACCGGGGCGCCCTCAACGATGATAGTGTCATATGTGTCGAGCGAATCGACCTGCAACCTGCTGGCTACGATGCCTGGCTCTGAATCTACGTTGATCCAGACTGGACCGGTGGTATTGGCAGGGAATTTTGCCGACCCAACGTGCGTAGCCTGCGGAGACAACGAGAAAACGTTTAAGTCTACGTCGCCAGTAGGGAACCCCAAGCCGTCCAGGTTGAACCTGAACGATGCCGACAGCATGGCGGACGGGGCTATCAGCTGCTTGATGACGCCCCAGGCCGACCGTTTGCCGTGCGGCACGACAGACACGCGGGAATCCAGGTAGTCGAGCACACCATTGGATATCCCAAGGGGCCCATACGTGCCCGTCAGCCGGAAATGTGGCTCTCTCTCTGTTGCCTGGAAATTATCGCTAGCCTCAAGCATGTACTCGATGACTTTGCGCCACGACCACACATAAGGCTGCGAGGTAGCAGGATCGACAAGAGACCGCGACGGCGCGAACGCATGATACGTGTTGACTGCGCCGCTATAGAACGATATCGCCTGGTAAGATCTGTTGCCCCTAATGGTCCCGCGTTCGCCGCGCGAGTTGAAGTCGATCGTGGTTTCCAGGAACGTTCCGATCTGGCCAAGATAGTCACCGCCAATATACGTTCCACCAACGCGCCGCCTGTCAAGGACATACTCCATGCCATACGCAGTTAGCTCCTGATCTCCCACGCTTGCTATTTCGCCACTAGTCGCTGTCCGATTGCCGCCGATGTTGACTGTTTCTGCTGGGAGATACCCGCACCACAGCGTGTACTCGCCCAGATTGTCCTCAAGCACCCGCACGCACACGTAGTGGTCTTGGCGCTCTATCGCTAGTGCGATGTTGTATGCCAGTTCGTCGTCCCGCTTGATCTCGCCGATGTGGTAGACGAACCTCGCCCGTGAGCTGTCGGGCATGGATTTGCCTGATACCTCGATCGCCTGTAGGTACGGGACATACGTCCATGCGGCATCCCACGTGGCGCGCACGTACACTCGAACATATTGTCTCGCTGCTTGTGATGCCGCAAGGGCTGCCACACTCCCGCTCGGCGATACGATCGCCTGTGCGCCGTAGTCTGGCGGCGCAGCGATCGTGCCCACGTATGACGTGCCAACAGTACCTGTGATATAGCTTGTCATTTGGCCGCCTTTTCTTCAAGGACGACCGGCGCCGGCCCCGTAGCCTTGACCGTCTGGCTGACCACTGCGACGTTCTGACTTTCCCTCCCGTCGCTCGTGCGTCGAGTGCGTACGATTGCTTTGCAAGTGCCAGCAGACACGCGCTTAACGATGTGCGATAACCTCGCAACGCCGTCCGTCTTGATCATCTCCACCAGGGTAGGCTCGTCCTCTGTGTCTGGCGTACTGCCGTCGATCGTAGACCAGATCGCCCAGTAGTCGGCTCGCTGTGCCGGGCTGTCAGTCGCGTACACGTACAGTCCAGTAAGGTTAGCGCCGTAGTCGAACCCGCCGGCCATCTCGTATGTGGGCTCTGACGGGCGGAGCGTCACTTGCACGCCGTCAGCGTCAAGCTCTATGTACGTCGTTTCCGCGCTGCTCACAAGCCCGTAACGGTTGCGCTTGCGTGTGACGATGTGGTGCACGCCCTCGCCAGCCAGTGGCACGGAATAGGGCAGCGTTGGCGTGTACGCCAGCGGCTGCGATGTCAGGTCTGGGTCGGACCCGATGTTGGTGTGGATCTCGTAGCGGTCCAGGTCCAACTCTTCGATTCGACAAATGCCAACGGTCCCGTCAATGGCCGCATATCGCAACGCTGAGTCGCCAGCCGTACCGTCAATGGCCGCATATCGCAAAGCAGATTCGCCGCCCATACCTGTAATGCATGCGATATTCATCCGTGCGCATTGCCCAGCAGTCGACGTCGTGTATGTCGTCTTGACTCTCGCCACACCGGCCGTGCTCTGTATGCGTGCCGCTGTCTCCACTCCGCACGTCCCAG
Source organism: uncultured Anaerolineales bacterium (assembly GCA_964475075.1). Lineage (GTDB taxonomy): Bacteria > Chloroflexota > Anaerolineae > Epilineales > Epilineaceae > CAYYVH01. Next base: position 7,326 of record CAYYVH010000009.1, read on the forward strand.
CGGCCCCGTCAATACACGTCCGGATTATCCGCGACGTGCCCGCAGTGCCATCGATCGCCGCAAGGTGGATTGCGCCCGTCCCTGCTGTGCTCTGCACTCGCGGGGCGATCTCCACGCCGCAGTTGCCGCCCGTACCGGACACCCAGTCGCCGTAGACAGCCGATCGGCCTGCGATGCTTGTGATTGCCGGCGGAATGTATGGATTGCTGTAGGGGACGAAGGCGGCCGTCCAGCGGGCCTCCCAGGCTACGCTCATCTGATCCATGTAGCCGTCAAAGGATTCGAGCGCATCATTTCCGACCTGTAGCGAGCGACCAATATAAAGCGTCCAGGCGCTGGGGTCGATCTGCGTGGGGTTTACGCCGCCAGTGACAGTGGCCGTAGCGTACTCGGCCCCGCCGACGTACAGCGCCACTTGCGTATCCGTGCGCACCAGTGCGATATGCGTCCATGCTGAGCAGACGTCTACCAGCTCATCCGTATCGCTGGTCGCCGTGAAGATGTCGACGCCCTCCACGCGGTAGCGGGCTTGCAGCTGGACTGTGCAGCCTGTCGAATGCACTCGCTCGATGGCGAGAAAGTTGTCTGCGTCCTCCCACCATGCGAACAGGTTGACGCGATCGCCGCGACGTGCCTTGACCCAGACGTCCGCTGTCCATGGGTTGCCCGCGAACCCGTAATCGGTTGACGGATCGGCCGTTATGTAGTCGCCACCGCCGCCGCACTCCAGCGACCCGATACCGAACTTGCTCTCGGTTGTCGTTTGGGCCGCCTGGCTGCATGTGGATATCGTCGTGCTCGCCGCGCCAGTCGCCGTATTTCGGAACCCCAGGTCCGGGTCGAACCGGTCGAACTGCAACAAGAGAACGCAACTGTCGTCGTTTCCGGCGTTGATGTACGTGGGGGCTATGTCTGTAATGAGGCACGTACCGGCAGTCCCTGTGATGCCGTCCCGGCGGATAACGGCCGTGCCGGCCGTGCCTTGCACTCGATGGGCAATCTCGACACCGCAGATGCCGGCAGAGCCACCGATTCGCGGGTGACGATGGATCGCACCACCACGATGGTCTGGGATCGGGTACGCCATCGGGATGTGCGCAACGTCGGTCGTCCCATTGTTTGTGAACTGTGGGCCGATCTCTGATGCGTATCCGTCCAGCAGCGAGGCGTACAACTGCAAATCATTGCGGCGCTCGAGGATTGGTGCGGTGTAATCCGCCAGCGCCTGCACCTCGCGAGCCGATAATGCTATATCCCAAATGCCAAGCTCTGCGACGTAGCCATCCCAGTAGTGTGACGACGTCTGCACTCGACGACCGATGGCCATCTTGGTGAACAATGCATGGTCGGCCGCGCCAGTGCCAGTCGCCTTATCGTCACCGTCGACGTACAGTGTGACGTTGCCCGCCGCATCCCAGACGCCTGCGATATGATACCACTGATCTTTGACCAGCGCCGGCCCCGTCGCGCTGATGGCGCCAGCTGGCGTTGCCGCAGTGGCATATATGACGCCGCCCGTCGTCATGCCCAGCATCTGGTAGTAGTTGCCGGCCCCGTTCGAAAGACTGACCAGACCAGACCACGGGACGGAGATGTCCGTGCGGTACGCCCAACACGCTATGGTCGCCGGCAACGGCGACGTAATCGCAGCTGTGCTTGATTGCAGATACTGACTGCTAGCCTGTACGCATCCCCTCGCCACGTGCTATGTCTCCCTGACTTCGATGGCGATCAATTGCAAGTCGCCCGACGCCTCGCTAGCAGATGCAGCCGTCCGGCTCACGCGCAAAATACCGAGAGCGCTGGCCGACAAATTGTCGATATTGGCACCGTCCGTAAACGCTTTAGATGTCGTAAATATCTCGCCATTGGTTGCAGGAACGGCTATATCGGCTGTTGCCGCGGGCGACGTTAGCGTATAGCTGTCAGCGTCTTCGCCAGTCAGGTCGCACCATTCAAAACTGAGCTCCACATTGCCGGTGGTAGCCGACGCCATCATCATGTGCACAGTCAGCGTGATCCCGCCGTCCTCGTAGTGCGCCGGCAACACGAAGACGAATTGTGTTTCTTCGGTGAGGGCAAACTGTATGCAATCGATCCCGTTTCGTCGGCCTGCTGCTGCCGGGCTGGAATCCGTCGGCGTAGCAGCCCGTGCCATGAGCGTGTGTAGTAAATCTCCACTAGGCATCGAGTAGACCCTCCGAGTGTGCGACCAACCCGACACGCTCCATGATACGCAGCTGCTGTACCGTGGTCATCTTCGCACGCGGCGCCTCTGGAATAGCCGCCGACACGGCAGCGAAGATGGTAGCGAACCCGTTATTGACGCCGACAACGGCGTCCATAATCTCGTCGCGCGTGACGCCTGTTGACTCCCGGTTATCCGACTGATAGCGATCGAACGCATCGGCAGCCGCCTGGCGTTGCGCCTCTGTCTGTAGCAGCAAGATGCACCTCCTATGCTGCGTCGTATGCAAGATGGTACTGATGATGCTGTGCTGGCGTCGTGGTGGCGCCCGCTACGATCTCGCGATGCGTCCACACACCGAAGTGCCCGCCAGCTGCAACCGTGCCAATCGCGATCACATCGCTACCCGTCGCCGAGATCGGCGTGGAGAACGTGGGCGTGGTCGGCGCCGTGTAAGCGTCTGCTGGGGCGTCGTACTGGTCAGAACTGTGCGCCTGGTGGGCGATCTCGATGCCCGGCGTGGGCGTGACCGTATCGGTCGCCTGCCCCGCTGTTGAGGTCGAGACACCCCATGCACGGCCAGCAGCGGGCACAATGATGTCCGACCCAGAGATCGACGAATAGTAGACGTTCTCGCGCAGCGTACCGCCAGAGTCCTCGATCCGGCAAATCCCGGATGTTGGCCAGTCAGTGAGCACACCGCCAACGGTGATCGTTCCGCCGCCAGAAGCGCCAAGCTGTGCCGTTGACGTCGCCCGCGTTGTGCCAAGGCTAGCAAGATACAGGTTCACGTCAGTAACGGCGGACGATGATTCGTTTTTCCAGACCACGAGCCGGTATTCACTCTCGCCTGCGGATCGCTCTGCGGATGTCACGTCGTCCATGCCTACGGCGTTGTTGGCCTTCCAGGTCGTAGTTGTGACTTGCGTGTTAGCCATAGGGCTTGCAGACGTACGAGAAACCCTCGCCCACTTGTTGGCGTTGTTAAGGTCTGTAATAACCTTGGTCTCGCCGTTGAGGATTGTCACCTCTGCGCCTTCAGCGCCGCCGTCTGCCGCGAAACTGACCGTGTCGGACGTGTTAGCCTTGATCGTGTGATCGCCCTCGCCGCACTCGGCGCTAATAACGTCCGTCGTGAGGTAATCCACCGGGCTTGCGTGACTCATCGTGAACGGGGGGACGACGTTAGACGTCCTGTAGTTGCCGATCGATAAGTCTGGGTCCGTGGGTGTAGCTGCTCCATCTGAGGCGCCGCCCGACTGGTATGGCACCAAAGACGCCGCTCCTGAAAATTCTGCTGCCATCTGGTTTGCTCCTTATGTTGCAGCTGCCAGCGTCAGCATGCCCGACGCGTGCGAGATTGTTACATCGGGCTGCGCGGGATGCCGTACAGCGCCGACCGTTATTGTTGTTTCCGAACCCTTGTTCGCGTCTTCGCCAATCGGCGTGACGCCCATGACTATCGTTTCTTCTTGGCCAAGCGGTGGTGCCACGACTGTGTGCTGGTCGCCGACCGCTGTGTGGCCGATCATGCCAACGAGCGTACTCACCGCCCCGTCGACCGTTGCTACCTCGTAGTCTGCACCCTCAACCACGCCCTCCCACGTGATGGCCGATCTGGCTGGCTTGGCATAGCTCGGTGCCACAGCGTCATCGCGAACCTCTACGGTGGCTGTATCGTTCGTCGCGACCGTCACGTCGTAGTGGTTAGCTCGCGTCTGTGACACGAGATTGCCGTCGATCCATACTCTGTATAGCGGGTCAGATTCGCCCGACGCGAACGATACGCGCGTCGTGTGATGCGATATTCTCTGCTGTGTCACGGTCACCGTCATTATGCCACCGTACTCTTGAGTTGGAACTGCACCTGTGACGTCATCACACCCAGCGTGCCGTATATGCCGCCCGCCGCCAGACCAACCGTACGCCTGTCCAGCAGCCGCACCTCTTGGACCAACACCTCAGACGTCGTAGTCCCGTCCGATTCCGTAATCGTCACAATCTCGCCTTGCAGGTTGAAGCATGCGGTTATGTGTGACGTGTAGTTCGCTGTTGATTCGTGGTCGCTGTACCCAACCCGTGCGTGCGTCACGCCCCGCGTACCAATCTTCCGCGACGTCATTCCGTCAACGCCAGGGCGCGAGATGTCTTGTGTCTGCTGTGCCGATTCGTTTGATGCGCGCGACAGCGACACGAACGTTGCCGTATACGTTGGCGATGTTGGCGAGTTGGTTATAGTTGGGTTAGCCATTAGTGCACCGACTCCGGTTCGGCCATCGGCGAGGCATACCGCGCATCACCACCAAGCGATCTGGAAATCGCCTCCAACGTAGTTGTTTGCTTTTTGGCCTCATCTAGCTGATCCTCAGCTACACGCTTGGCCTCCTCCATCGCCGCTTGCGATGCCGCGGGGGCGGTAGCGGCTAGCTCATCGCGGATCTTTTGGATTTCCGCTTCCAAAGGCGTTGGTGGTCGAGCGAACGGCTCGCCGATCCGGTGTTTTTCCTGTGGATCACTAGAAAACAATGGACGCCCATACATTGCCTCATGCCGCATTCCTGCAAAAACACTGGCTCGCCCTTCCTCGTCAAAAAAATCGAGACCAAGGAGCCCCTCTCGGTGCCCGAGTCTTTGCATAGCTAGACCGCGGATCCTCTGCTCTTTCTCGACCTTCAGCGCCTCCATCGCTTGCGGTCCGACAGATTGGTTCAGCCTATACCACGCCGCTATCGTCTCGATCTCGCGTGTCTGCCTTGTCTCGGCGATCTCTTCCTCTATACCCATGCGGCCCTGCGTGAATACGCCAGGGACAGCCTTTGCCTTGATTGCTGTCGTGTAGCTTTCCAGCTTATCTATAGCTGGCACTAGCCACGCAACCGCCTTAGCTTGCCGGAGTTCAAGGCCAGCGCGGAGCGTCTCGTCTAGCGTATCAATGCCCGCGGTCTCCAGTGCCCGCAGTTTAGTAATCGGGTCGGCATCGGGAGCCACCCCAAGCCCCGCTAGCGTCTCAATGAAACGTTTGTTAGCCGCAGGCGACAACCCCAAGCCCGCCTTTTCTGTGAATGTCCGCAATTGCTCGGCTGACACACTTGACGATAGTATCGCCGCTACCGCCATCCCCTGTGCGGAATCCTCGTACGCACCAAGCGCGCCTGCTGATGCTGCTAATTGCGCGGGAGTGCGTCCAGACAGGTTTCCAGCGACGTACAGCATGCGAACGCCACGCCCAGGTGGTTCGTCCCTCGCTGGTGACGCCGCGAACAGCTCCGCCTCGGTCCCTTGCTCGGCAGATATCCCTAGCCTGGTGGCCGCGAATATCGCCTCTGCTGCCGCCAGACCTGACTCAAAGTCGCCCCTGGTGGATTGCATGATCTGAACGGTGTTGAACGCCTCGGCCCGGCTGACGCCGTGCCTAGCACCCGCAAGCCCGGACCTGATGACCGCTTCCCGCCTAGCCCCACCCTCTTGGATAGCCGCCAATGCCACCATCTCATTGGCAGCAGCCTTGGCTTCAGTCGATATCTCACGAAGATTGCGCAACCATACCTCGTACGCTCTAGAGACGCCGCCGATAGCTGCCGTAACCGACACCAGTCCCGTCGCATAGCTCGTAAGCCTTGAAACAGCAAACGCCTCAGTAGTCTTTTTCCCCGTCCTCTTGCCTGCCCTGCCCGCTTCTTTTAGATCCTCCGTGAGCTTGCGCACCCGCTCCTCAAGCCTTGCTACGCCCTTCTCCGCGTGCTTAACGTCGCCAGTAAAGATGATCTGGTTTGCCATACCCTCAGATCCCTCGAGCCAAAGCTATCACGTCACACATCGTCGGTCGGTATCTCGGCGCTAAGCCTGCCCTCCATCGGCAGTAGGCGAGCCATCGGGCACCGCCTCTGTTTTTTTTTGCTCATCCCATGCCATTAGAGTGGGAATATCCGTCAACGCCAACAGGATCTCGTACGCAGCATGCTCGCCCAGCAATCCTAACGCGCCGACCTCTGCCGCTGATACATGATAATTGCACGCAAGCACCTCGACAGCGATCTCGTGAACACCAACAAACTCAAACGACACGCCATCGGGCGGGCTAGGTTTCTCATCATTCGCAATCGCGGTCTGCGCGTCCACCCATGCCTCGGCCAGTTCCCACAGTCTGGTATACTTCGGTACCACACCACTCGGCACCCATTCCCCCTGCGCGTTGTACTCGCTGCACCCGGGCAGTGCGATGTACGGCGTGATCGTCTCTCCGCCATCATCGGACAATAACCCGCGAGCAATCGGCACCGTCCAATCGTTGCCATCCAGCAGCGCAACAGCGTGACCCCTCAGCGCGTCCTTGCGCTGGAGGTCACCTGGTGACGGCCTGTCGTCTGTCGTGAAACCAAACCAAACCTGCAACCCGGGCATCTGTCGCCAGGTCTGCGTTTCGGCTTTGTATCCGATTGTTCCCTTCTCGCTCTGGCCGAACACGCAGCCGCGTCCATTGTCGGGCCCCTTGCCGACGAGCGCCTTGCCCATCGGTAGCCCGACCAGATGCGCCAACCCGGCGTCCGCAAGATCCTTACGATTGCCAGGATTGAACCCTGGGTCTGCGATATAGTACAGTGGTGATGCCATGTGCCTCTCTTACGTGATTGTCGATGCTGTATCGAGCGTGATCGGGTGCGTGTTGAATGCTGTTGCCAGACACTGGAATGTGACGTCAATCGTAGCCTCTGGGCCTGATGCGTTAACGCTGCCGATCGACGCCACGCCGTCGCTTTGGAACTTGATATGCTCAGCCGTTCCGTCCGCCACATACGAGCCGCCGTCCGAGTATTTCCTCAGATAGATGCTCGTGTTGGCAGTGGTGCCCACCAGTCCTGCGAGCGGAATCGTGGCGGACCCAAACCACTCTAGGTTCACGCCGCGAATCGTGATCGTCGGCACGACCATGTCAGACGATATGTGCGTATTCCACATGTCACTGTCTGATCCGCGAGGCGTCGCTGTGATGCCAAAATCGATGTCTACCGACTGAATCCCTGTCAGCACCTTGCTGCCAAGCGTCACGGGCCCCAGCGTGAATCGCTCTTGCGTGCCGATTGTCGGCAGCGCAGCGACGATCGAATCGGCAATCGGGGCATTGGTCCCATCGCTAATCGGGAGCATCTCGAACGATAGCGACGCATCCTGTTGGTGCGCAGCTGTGATTGTACGCGGCACCAGCAGCCCATCGCCGAACGTGTACGACGAGTTGATTGACGTAGTCGCTCGCGTGCCGCCCGGGTCGTGCTTGACAGCATAGAACACGACGCCCACGTCGGGGTCATCGCTAGTAACCTCAAGGCCGCTCACCGTGAGCTTGTCCAGCGCCTTTGCGATCTCGGTCGTGTCGGCTGTCGCTGTCGGGTTCTGCAAGGCAAGCGCCATGTGCTCTGGGTACGGCGTACCACTGATCGGATTGGCTCGATGCTCGGACCCAAGCGTCACCGTCTGCGATGTGATGCCGCCGATGACAACCTCGTTGCCGACATCGACCTTGACCGCGTATTGAGAATATATATTCGGGACAGCCATGTCGTACTCCTATGCCAGTTTCTCTGTCTTACTAGCCGAACTGCGACGAATCGATTTCTCGACCGCCTTGCTGAATATGCGGTTAAGCACGTTACGTTCCCTGTCACTTATCGCCCTGATTTCGTCGAGCATATTGATTTCGCTGTGCGGGCTCCGGAAATTCAGGGCCCGTGCCCGAAGCGAGATTTTTGCCTGTTTGAATGTCGACGTAACGTTCATGTTCGATACCGTCTCGTCTCGCGTAGTGCCCGTGTACACTAGCGGGTCCATATGGCCGTGTTCTTTCTTCTTTTGCCCGGAGTAGCTCTTGAGAAACCCCATAGCACCCGGATTGCCGGCCTCGCCCTTGCGTGGTTTGTAGCCGTATTCTCGCCCACCCGCGCGCGTGAAGTGCTTAGGGATGTGCTGGCGGAAATGGAACACGCCCACCTGCCGGTATGCCCACTTCATGTGGTTGTTCCACTCGCGTTTCATCATGCCGGGGCTGCGCCCGTCGTGCTTGATGCTTATCAGTATCATGTGCCCCACCTCACAGTCGCCGTCGACATGAAGATGTGACCCTCGGTTGGTTCTGCATTTGGATCGTTTGTCCCGGAACCCTCCACGCCAAGCCATTGCGTGACCGGGTTCGCCATATAACCACCAATCGGGTCTAGCAAGATGACCTGATCGAATAGCTGGCCGACGAATTGCTGCATCTCGTCCATGACAGCTGCGACGTTGTTGGCCTCCGCGCTTGTCATAGCGCGACGGAATAGCAGTTCGGCTGTGTAGGCCTCGTGGAACGCACCTATGGCTGTCCCTGTCAACATCGCGTCTTCGATCGAGTAGATGAGATGCGGTAGCTGTGCCTCTATCTCTGCGCGAGAGACGACCTCTTGGCCGGCACGCCGCGGCATGGCCATACGCTGCATGGACTTGCGGGCCTCTGCCGGACTTGACGCGCCGACCCAGTCGCGGAACGCCTCGCACGCGGCGATAGTCGCTACGAAGATTTCCTCGGCCTTAGAGATACGACCGAGGAACCCCACGGGCAGAGGCGGTGCGACGGCCTCGCCAACAGAAGAAACGCCGCTGGTGCCAGTAGTGTATAGCTCCAAGAGCGTAGCCGTGCCGGCGGCGCTTTGGATGTAGCTTGTAGATGGGGCTGCTGTCTCGCCGTAGGCGCCGACGAATGGGGCAGAGTCGCCCTCTGTCCAATACTTGGCTAGGTGTATGCCAGCTCCGCTTGCGAAGCTGATAGCCGTATCCACCACGATTGTGGTTGCGCTCAGCGATACGATACCAACCGTCGACGCGGCACCTTCCACTCGCAGCACGTCGCCAACTCTGAACTTGCGCGGGGCGTATACGTCCGATACTGGTATCACTGCCGTGGAGGACCCGAGCGCACTCGTGGTCGTCAGGAATTCGCCGGCCTCAAGGCACGAACTGCCCGACTGGTGCATGAGCCCCAACACTTCGCCGAAACCCGCCTCACCAGGCACGATCGACGTGATGGCCGCTGTGTTGTCGGAAAAGTCCAGGTTGGCCGTCGAAACGAACGTCGGGGCGTCTGTGAAGTTGGTTCCGTCGACGAAAGACGGGTTGTCGGTGGTCTCGTAGCAGTTGTTCTTGATCGTCGATTCTAGGTCTTCCCAGTTCTCGAACTCGATGGAATTGGAACCGCCGCCCTGCTGAACAAAGATGTTATTATAGACGAAATGCTGCTGCGCCTCTGTCATCGCACCAACGGCCGGGTGCTCGATGAGAATACTATTGGTTCCGGTCAGAATTATCGTGTTGTTGTACCAGACTGCACCATCCGTGTTTTCGCTCTGGTCGCAATCCAGACCTCGGGCGAGCGTATGCCATACCGTATTCCCGCGGATCAGGTGATTTCCGCCGCCGGACGTATGCGTCTTGATGCCGTTCCCGTCGCCTGGACCGCCCCCCCAAATGTCTGTCAACCCCGCGTAGAATACGGTGTTATCTTCAACCACGCAGTCATAGGACCCAAACGAGGCGCCGCCAACAATATCGATACCGTCGTCGGTGCAATCGTATATGACGTTTTCGGCAATGCGGCATCGCCGACCGTATTTTATGGCGATACCGTCAGAGCTTCCTGACGATTGCTGGCAAGCATGGATCAGGTTCCCTACAAAATCGCAGTCGATCGGGCCAGCGTCAATCGCCCCCTCGCCTTCGCTTACGTTGCCTTCCTTTCCGAGGATCCCAACATCGCAGCCGCTAATCGTGCAATACTGAACCGTGCAGTTTTCTGGCTGTCGCCCGGTAGCGCTATCGCCCCGGCCACGCAAATAGATGGCGTTGTCCATCACGTTGAGGATCGTAATCCCGTCGATGATGATATTGTGGCAGCCTCGGTCCAGCGTACCGGATGTGGCCGTTATCATGATCCCAATACCCGACGTGAATCCCGGTGTTTGGTCTTCCGGGTCGCCGAGGTTCTGGAGTGTGAAGGCGAAACCATTATTTTCGACCGTCACGTCGTCGGTGAATATAATCAGACCGGCGCCGACATTGCCTGCCGCGTCGTACGTCACGTTTCCGTTGTACGGCCGAATGGTCGTGCGACGGGCGTTCCCAATGTCGGCCTTGTAGTTGCCAGCGAACTTGCCCCAAACTGTATCATTGCCGCTACCAGACGTGTCGTTGTATGTGCCGGTCGCTACGTTGATTATGACGTCGTCAGTGTCGAGGTTAATCTTAACCTGCGCCAGATCGATCGCTTTCTGCATCGTCGCGACAGCATCGATGGCGCTCTCGCCATCATCTAAGTCGTTTCCGTCTGTCGCCAGGTATAGGTTGATGGTCATCGCTTGACCTCGCGACCTACCGTTACCGGCCCGATTTTCTTGAGATGAAGCGCAGCCGTGCGGCCTGCCCCCTCGGTCACCGCCTCGATCGCCCACTCGACGGAATCGATGATGACTGTGGCATTTGTCTCCGGCGTAGCGATCCCGCCAGTGGCGGACGTGTCGTCCGTCGTGATCGTCATGACGCGCGTAGTGATTAGCTCCGTGCGTCGATCCAGCTGCATAGTGTGTTGCTGCTCGCCGGATACGACAGCCTCAATATCAGTTGACGTTGTAGCCCCGACAGCGTCAGGCGCAGTGACGTACGTCACCGTCTGCCCCAGCGTGTGGACCAGATTTGGCCAAGCGGAGTCGGAGTATATCGTATCAAACTGACTCATACGTCACCATGCAAGGGTAGCGGGCGACCCGGCAAGCATTGACCAGGCCGCCCGCAGAGACACGGAAATCAGAGCGAGTGCACAAGCGCCCAGCAAGTCACTTCGCCAGCCGGCGTGCCTGCTGTCGCCTGGCTGATGTTGAGATATGCGCTCTTGCCAGCGGGGATGACAGCCAAGGCAAAACCTTGAGTCGCATCGGTGACTGCCTGAGACTCGCAGAGCGTACCGAAAACAAGATCACCAGCAGCATCCGGAGACGTGTCCGTCGTAGTAATTTGTGACAGCACGTTATCGTCAGAGTCGGACAGGTCGATGATCAGCTGGTCTTCCGAACTGCCAGCAGGCGCCTCGGTCACCAGGCCCATGAACGCGTGCACAATCAGACCTCGCGGGTTCTGTGCCGCTTGGATAATCGTGTGCTCGGTCGCGTCATCGTGCACCATGAGCGCCTTGGCGGACGACCACATGGGCAATCCTGTGCCTGCCAATGCCGCCACGCCGCCAAGGTTCACCTCGACGACAAGCTCTGTGGCGATCTTCGCCTTGGCAGCCGTGCCGAGATAAATCTGCGTGCCGAGCGCAGATGACGTGATCGCCTTGTCAGTCGACAAGTCAAACCATACCGGGTCACCAACAGAAAACGTGGTCGCGCTAGCCGACGCGACAGCATAGCGGCCGGTTGTGGTCACCGTCCCAGTGCTGCCGCTCGCGATACCGTTGGCGTCCGTCACAACGGCCGCGCGTCCGTCCGCCATCTGGATGATCTGACCGTCCACCAACGCGGCTGCCGCCGTATAGTCGGTGGTGTCCGCGTAGTTCAATCTTTGAGCAATGAGTGTCATAGCGTATTTCCTTTTCTTTTTGCTGTCAGATGGCCTCTAGGCCGACGTCAGCAGTTGATTTCTAGTCAGTGCCGAGCGAGTGCCACAGCCCACGCCAGTCGACAATCTTCGTGCCGACGTCAAGCTTGACATCGAACTGAACGCCCCATTGCCCGCTGCCGTCTTGCAGGGTCGACGATCGGATGACCGGCCGACGCCCTGTCCCTTCGAGGTAGGCGATCTGCATACCAGGCCCGTCAGTTGGCGAGGCAGCGAGCCACCACTTGATGCTTGAGCCCGCCACAGCCGTCGGTTTGGTCGTCGTGTCGGTCGCCGGGAGCTTGGTACCGTTCGCAAGCCGAGCTTCGGAGACGAACTGGATATTGTAGTCGAGGAACGGGTTAATCGTGCCGTCTGTCGATGCGGTCTCGGCCGAATGCAGGAGGATCTTCGCGGAATTGACCAGGGCCGGCGGGATCAATAGGTAGGCCGGCTGGATGTTGAGCGAGCTTCCAGACGCATTGGTCTGGATAGCCATCGCTGCGATAGCTTCAGCCAGCGTCGTCGCGTCGAAGTCACCGCCGGCTGCCGCGTTATAGTTGCCGTGGTCTGCGTGGAAGCACGCCACCGAGTCACGCATTGTCGGGTTGCTCATCAGCAAAGCCCAGACAGCGTCCTGTTTGAGCCGCATAGCGGCCGCACCATGACGCGCCGGCGTATCCATAATCACGCTGAACTGGTCGTTGATGATGTGCTGCTCGTCCATGACGAACTTTTGCCCGTACCGATGAATACGGAAGCTGTCGGTCGTCTCAGACAGCGCCGTGTCAACGGCTGTGCCGCCCGGGCGCACGATCTCGAGGTCGTCATTGTCGCCCACGTCGATCAGTGTCTGCGAGGTAAAGTCCTTGACGTCGACCTCTTTGGCCCACATGGTGTTGTCACGGGCAGAGTCCCACGCCATCTGAATCGACGCGTTGGCCGTTGGCGTCAGTACGGTGGTGATCGCTGTAGTCGACATCGCCGTGCGGATCATTTCGAGTCGGTTGCGTTCCGGCGTGCGGCCCGTGGCCCTCAGCGACTCTCTGCACATATCCACCAGCGACAGACCTTCGTGCCGTTGAGCCATGTTCGCAATGCGTTCTTGGTTCCGCCTAACATCGTCGGTGGCGTCCTTATCCACCAGAGTCGTATTAGCGCGTTGCGCTACTGACTCGGCGAGCACGAGTAGCTCATTGCCCTCCTCGTGGTTCCTGGTGTGCACGGATGCCGCCGGGCCTCGTCCGCTGCGCAGGCTGTCAAGGAAGATCGCCCGCGACTGGTCGACGGTCAAGCCGTCGTCAATTGCCTTGGTGACCACCTCGCTGGGCACGCCGTCCACAGACGCCGCACGGATCTGGGTAGCCCGTTCGCGTTCCGCTTTGATGGCGTCGGCACGAATAGCGTCCTTGTCGAACGATTCCAGCTGGAAGCCGTCCGATTTGTCGTCGGCGACGACCGTGTTGTTCTCGACGGCGTGGCTTCGCGCCGATTCCTTCTCGACCTGCTCGCCGCGTTCTGCGGCGTCAGCCTCTGCCCGCCGCTCCGGCGCCAGTGCGTCGCGAAACGCGAACGCCTCAGCGTCCGTGGAATCCGCTCGCAATCCCAGCGATTCGAGGTACCGCCTCAGTTCCTGGTCCATCTGTTTCTCCTTTAAATTGAGGCGATCGGCCTCGGCTTCGCGGATCTTTGCTGAAGAGTCCGCACCTACGGGAACGAGCGATGTCTCGCGCAGTCGCCACTCTTTGACGACACGCAGGGCACGCTCGCCCGCTGCATAATCCTTGCCCGCCACTCGCTGCGACTTGCCTGGCGGAATGTCGATCCAGTCGTACACTGTGTAGCCGACTGATACGTCTGTGAGGTGCCCCTGCCGGATCTTTGACCATGCGGATTCGGCACGTTCGTCGCCGTCAGCCAACACCAGCCGGCCAACGACTTCGCCGTCGTCCGCGCGGATGTCGCGGACGCTGCCGAGTATAGTGTCAAGGCTATGCCGTGCGTGCGTCTCAAGAAGCGGGACCTGCTTGGTGTCCGGCATTTTAACGCCACGAGCAATCAGAACTTCGTCGATTGACTCCCATCGCCCCCAATCAAACACGGTCGTCGGCTGCTCTGTGCTAAGCGTTGCCTCCACAGAACGGGCGTCCTCGTCGATCGTGGCTGCACGGACAAAAAATTCCCGCGTAGTGATACTGCGGTCAGCCGTACCTGTGGCCTCGCGAAGCGTTAGCGGCTCAATCATCGCCGCCCGCTTGTTGCGTTTGTTCCGTTGTCGCTTGCGTCTGTTCATCGTCTTCGGTGTCCTCTGTGTCGGTATCGCCTTTTCCCAGAACATCTAGCAGCGATGGCAGACCTGCATCCTTACGTAGATCCGCCTCTTCGCCCTGCTGCTTGATGACATCCTCATGGTCCTTGTTCAGCGCCATGCACTCGTCTTGCAGCGTAGTCGTCCCGTTCAGCAATCGTTCTGTGGCCGCCTTGGCCTCTTTGAGCGGGTCGACATGCGGTTGTGGCGCGAAAGACCATCGGTAGGTGACATCGTCGGGTCGTGCCGGGAATCCAGTCTGTAGGCCGACCTCGCTAGCGACGATGTTGGCAAGGCGGTCTAGCACGCCACCCAACCATGTTCGCTCTGCCGCGTTGCTTCTTGCGTAGCCCTGGACGTCGACGCGCGCTGAGCTGTACGAATGCCCCGACCCGTCGCGCTTCAGTGTCATGAGCGGCATGTTAACGACGAGTCCAACCTCTCGCAGTCGCTCGTCGCGGAATTCGACGTAGCGTGCGGACGGTTGCGTTGGTGTTAGCTGGTTCAGCGCCCAGCCTGGCGGGATGAAGTCAAGCTGGCCACGCTCGACATCGATTGCGTCACCAGGATCCTGTAGAGCGTCGTCTGCGCTGTTAGGATTAGTGAGCACGGCTGAAAACTTTGCCGCCTGCCTGGCAGCCTCAAGCGTCTCTGCGTCGAAAGCGCGAATGTCTGACACCGCCTGCAAGACGGGAGCGAGACGCGGCACGCCGCGGAGCTGGCCTTCTTCGAGCGTGTGGTACCCGTGGATGATGTTCTCGGCCGGGAATCGCGTGATTGTCTGTGCAAAGGTGCCGATTGACCCCGTATCTGGCGTTTCATCGATGTGGTACGCCACCGCCATATTGTAGTCGTCGATCTCGACACCCATGACGATTTTCGGGTCGGAAACCTGGCCAAGCGGAGTCATGAGCCTTCGCGGGCTCAAGAGGTGCAATCTGGCCTTGCATCGCGTGGTTGCCGCAGAATATGTGACGATTTGGGCCAGAAACTCCCCGTTGACGAGCAGGCCACGGAGCCAAAGCCGCAGAATATCGACTCCGGTGAGCCGTCCTGCCCGGTCTGGCATTTCCCACCACTCACCCCAAGCAGCCTTCAGCGCCTCGTTGTAGGCCTTGGAATCGCTCTGAACGTCCAGTGTGGGCCCGTTTGGACCTAGAATGCTCGTCTGGTGCGTGCCAATCATGCCGTCGATGTACGCATTGCAGCTGGCTTCATACGTCGCGCGCGTCCTCAGTGTGTCCAGTGACGACTCTAGGTCGGTGTTGATAAGCGTGTCGGTGGCGTTGACCCATTGGGCGGATGTGAGCCGGGTTGTTTCCGTTGAATCCGACCAACGCGACCGCTTGCCGCCGTCTGCTGCGATCTTGCGGGCCGTTTTCTTGATGATCCGCTTGGCCCACTTGAGCATCACGCAGCCCCCGGGCGCACGCGATTGACGTTGACGCGCACCAGCGTGTTCTGCGTGGTGCTGGCCTCACGCTTCATCTTGCCGACGTATTCGAGTAGATTCTCGAGCTTGGATTGACGCAGGCGGAAGTCCACATCCCCGACCCTGGAGTCTGGAATGCCCTCCATCTCGACCTTGGCCTGGATGAGCTTTCGCTCGGCTGTGACCCAGTCCAGGTCGTCGATTGCCGCGTTTGCGGCTGTGAGATACGTGTCAACATTGGTCATCGTTGCCATACTGAGAGTATGACAGACGAATAACGGCGTGGGTTACTGTGTGTTACAGCGTGTAACCTTGTGTTACGTGGCGGGATTTCTCGCGGTTTTGAAGCTGTGACCGCAGTTTTTGCACTTGTGATATCTAACAAGCACGCGCGAGGATGCCACTTTGGTGCTGGTCGACTTACAGCTGGGACAGGGAACAGGGGCAGTCAGGAGCGTTGGTGCAGGCGGCGGAGCAACGGGGGCAGATGGCTCCGGTCCTGGGGCCGGTTCTTGGTCTAGCCTGGCCCGGAAAATGCGCCCGCAGTGGTTGCATTGCCGCTCCTCCCACTGCCCTAGCCAGTTCTCTCCCTTTCGCAGCAGCCTGGAGTCACAACACCCACACAGCGTGCACGGTCGACCATCCAATAGCCTCATCGTCGTTTCTCCTGCCTCAAAGCGTCTCGCCGCTGTCTCCATGTCATGGTGGGCTTACGTGGCCCACAGCACGCTGCAAACGCGTAGTAGATGGCGTCCAGGTAGTGGTTGTTGCGGTGCGTCCGATCCCAGACAACCAGTTCCCGCTTTCCCTCCGGCGTGTCGACCCATTTGGCGACCTGTTTTTCCGCCTTGAGTTGCCGAACGAAGCCGCGATGCTCGCCTGGCGTGGTCGCGAACAGCGAGCAGGAACGAACCTCGCCCAGCGGTTGGGCCAGAGATTGGTGGACGATAGACTTCCAGCTGTCTGCGTTGACGTGTGCCAGCAGCTTGCCTCGCTTCTGCACGGTCGCTATGTGCATCTGCTCGCCTATCCAGTTCACCGTCGGCCCTTTGCGTGGTGCTGAATACGCCTTCATGCCTCGCGATTTCTCTTGGCTGGCGCCGTAGCCCTTGGCTGGCACCCACTGCGAGTAGATCGACTGCCGACCGCCTGACTGCTTGTGGCAGAACGCGTAAATGGCGTCAGTGTGCCAGTGGAAACCGATGTCCACGTAGATCACGTCCGGCTCGCGGACCTTGCCGTTGCTCGTGACGAACTTGTCGGCGATGAACGCTGCGAAGTCCTCGAGCGCCAACCGGATGGCCTCAGCCTTACCGTACTGCCTAGACTCCACCACAAACTTGCCGTAGTCCACGACGAACGACGTTCGATCCTCTCTCATGGCCAGGGCTACCCAGTGGCAAGCCTCGGACCCAGTGTCGATTCCGATCGCAAACCGGACGCAATCGTCAGGCACCAGCCCGCGGCGACACCCTGAGAACCGCTTGCCGACAGCCTCGGCGTCAAGGTCGACGTCGTCGAGGTTAAGCGACTCAGTCGGCAGCGCCCAGATGAACTGGCGCAGCTCTCGCTCCGCGTTGTCGGCGTCAGGGTCACGCAACGCAGTCCATTCGTCAGCAGCCAGACCGCCCAGGGACGTAAACTGGTTATTGTACCCGTCCCACCGGAAGCCGAAAATGTCTGTTTCCGGGGCGTCACCGACCACAACGCCGTCTTTTCGAACCGTTTGGCCGCGATGAGCCAGGACCGCCAGCCGGTTCGCCACCTTCAGCTCGTCGTTTTCGATGCGGCCCTGGCACTCGTTACACTCCAAATAGGCGGATTTCGCTGCCGCAATCGCTGTTTCGGCGCCCTGCCAGCCCTTCAGGTCCCCCCGCTGGGGCGTGATGTACTCGCCGCACCTCGGGCAGGGGACACAGATCCTCGATTTAGTGCCAGCCTGGTACTGCGACCATGTGTGGCCCTGCTCGGTAGTGACCGTGCACTCCTTGTAGATGCGGCGTTGGGGACGCTCAAACGATCGCTGCCTGGCTTCCAGCTGCTTAATCTTGCTGGCCTCGGTAGACGTACCACCCTGCCCGTCAAACCCGTCCGTCTCTGTGACGCTGAGGACGCGAGTCGTAGCGCCAGCCCTCGACTTGTCACCGCCGCCGGCCGACATGAAGACCAAGCTCACGCCGTTCGCGAACTTGATTTCCGACACTTTCGCACCGCCGCGACTGCCTGGACCTCGCTCCGGTAGCAGCCTGTCAAACCCCGACGACTCGATCGCCGGCAGGAAGTCCGTCCGCCATTTCAAGCCTGCCATGTCCATGTCAGGGATGCCAACGATGACCGTCTCGGCGACCTCGAACAGGTGATACATCACGGCGATAACGAAGCAAACGAGCGTCTTACCGCTCTGGCTCGGGCCGGTGGCGACGTGCTCCACCCATCCGCCAGAGTCCACGGCGTCGAACCACAGGCCTGCGTACGGCTGCCGCTCGACCTTGTACCGCTGGCCCTTGTACTGGCCGTCCGGGATGATGATTTCCTGCTCCGCGAACTGTCGCATGGTGCGGATTCGCGGGGCCCGGCATGCGTTGACGCACCATAACAGGATCGATAGGACGGCCCGGCGGGCTGTGATTTGGTCTTGGCGGGTTAGCGTGTTCGTTTTTCGACCTCCATGATCCGCTGCCCAATAAACTCCGCCACTTGCGGCACCACAGCGTTGCCTAACCCTCGCAATCGGTCCACCCTGCGGGGAACCCCATCAGCCACTCGACCCACGTTGGGTTCAATCGCCCACTGCTTGGTGCTGATTGTGCTTGCGAATTCTCGGAGGCCTGCTGGGTTATGCCAGGTAGCGACACTACTACCTCCTGACGCGATCGCATGGCCACCACTTCCTCCAGGTTCCCGCGATTGCGAGCTGCCAGTTTCCTTGTCATCGGTTGGTTCATGGCCCAGGAACTCCGCGGTGTTGGCCACATTCTGACCTGGTCTGTTAGATTGGTCTGCTTCTTGGTTCCATTCTTGCGGACCCAATAAGCACCCCGCCACTCCCTGCGTTCCGCCTCTGACGAACTTATGTTCGACGCCGTCGGCGTAGCCAACAATAAACACCCGGTCACGTCGGTGATGGGCGCCAACGGCCGCCGCCGGGATGCAATCCCATTCCGCATCATACCCGCTCGCGGCCAGGTCCCCGAGTACTCTATCCAACCCCCGGCCAAGCAACGCTGAAACGTTCTCCACGAGCACGTACCTGGGTCGAAGCTCGCAAATGATCCGATTAAACTCGCCCCAAAGACCGCTACGCTTCCCGTCGATTCCTGCTCGGTTTCCTGCATTGCTAATATCCTGGCATGGGAATCCGCCGCAAATGAGGTCTACCGGTTCAAGATTCCGCACTCCTATACCTCGCACATCTTCATATCTCGCCACACGTGGCCAGTGCTTTTCAAGTACGCGATTCGCGTACGGATCACACTCCACTTGCCAACAGCACACCATGCCCGCCCGCTCTAGACCAAGGTCTAGTCCGCCAATGCCGGTGAACAAGCTGCCGAACGAAAGAGTCATGACTCGTCATCCTGCTTGGCCTCTTGCTCAAGCCGCTTTCGCTGTTTAGTCGTCAACGACCTCACCGACACGTACAGACTGCCACAACCGTACGCGTCGCCAGCCTGAAGGTACGACTTGCGCCTAAGTCCGTAGCCGTGAGCAGTCAAAACGAATATGCCGCTCCTCTCCTCCTCGACAGCGAAGTCGACGCCGCTTGGGATGCCCCGAAAGAAGCGGAAGTCTTGACCGTACAGGATCCTGTTGTCTTTGCGGAAGATCATGGT
Organism: uncultured Anaerolineales bacterium; assembly: GCA_964475075.1. Taxonomy (GTDB): domain Bacteria; phylum Chloroflexota; class Anaerolineae; order Epilineales; family Epilineaceae; genus CAYYVH01. Next base: position 26,702 of record CAYYVH010000009.1, read on the forward strand.
TTTGGTTCCATTGAATTCCCATGCGGCCTGATAAGACCCATAATGTACTTGTCAATCAGATCAGGCCGGGCGTCCAGGCACGCGAACATAACCTTAGAGTGCCGCACGCTCCGAGCCGCCTCCGCGAACTGTTTTCGTGGGATGCCGGCGTGCCGTATGGAGTAATAGTCAGCCTCGATCTCGGCATATATGGCCCCATACCAGTCCTCCAGCCTGCACACGATGACATCAAGCTCGGCCTGATACTCATCCTCCACAAGATCCCGATACTCGTCACGCAATTTACCGTTGCGCATGGAGCCCCACACTGTTAGCGGAGTGATGCCTTCTCGCACCTTCGAGCGTCGCCTGTAGTCCTCGCCCTTGATTTTGACACGCAATCCGTTGTTGAACCTAACCACAACGCCCTCCATTTCCTTTCCGCTACAGCCGTCGAGCACGCGTCGGCACTGGGCGATATTGGGCACATATTCCATTGGTGTTTCGCATCCTATGAGCATTGCAAAGGACAACGTCCTGTGCCATGGGTATTCACGGCCTGTGTGCCGGTCGAATGCCGCCAATAGCACAAGTGCTTCCCGCTCATGATAGTCGACGATGATACGTGTGGCCGGGCTCACCAGCTCGAACACCAGCGTGACCTCATCGGGAAGCCAGGAAAGGTTGCAATGGCTGGCCAAGAAGTCCGTAGCCCACATGGCGCCGGGGCTACTGAAGCTCCCGCGCGAAGCGATGGCGTATCCACCATCCACCCGGTACAGGTTGCCGAGCCAGCCGTCAACCTTCTCGAATACAGAGTAGCCGTCCGACCATGGCAGGACGCTCTCTTGTGTCTCTTCATTCTCACCCAGATTGAAGAACTTAGGGAACGTCCATGCAACGCACTCGCCCGTCCGACGATTGAAGATGTGGCCACGGCTGTTCCTGGTGATCTCGTCCCACGCACGAGCGTGCGTGCACCTGTCCGTGTACGTGTAGACCGACAAGTCGCCCAGGTCATCGCGGCGCAAGAGGCCCTTAGCTACGTAGTCGTCTCGGGTTGTTACGGGTTGTGTGTTAGTCATGACAGGCAGGCTCCTTTGGTTTTGCTGAGCGATGCTAACGCCTTCCCTAGTCGCTCGCCGTCGTCACTCGATTCTGACATCAGAACAACACCTCCTGCGCCATCCGTTTGGCAGCAATCTCGCAGTACTTTTCCTCTATCTCGATCCCGATGGCCTTGCGGCCTAAGTCCTTGGCGGCGCGCAGCGTTGTGCCGCTGCCCATGAAGGGGTCGAGGACGGTGTCGGCGTCTGGCGCTTTTAAGATAAGTTGCGACATGACGCTGACAGGCTTTTGGTGTGGATGGGTCCTGTTGCCACCGTATCGCGGGTGTCGCGGTTGTATGATCTCCGCAGTGAGGACGGCGTCACCACGATAACCTCGCCAGCCCTGACCATAAATCCATATCAGCTCGAAACTCGGCCTCCATGGGAATGACAGGTCGCCCATGCCTCCGATTGTCTTATGCCAGACAAGGCACCCGCGAGGCGGAACCGGCGGAAGGCATCGCCACGTAGCAAAGCAGGCCATCGGGCGAGGCAGCCAGCATCCAAGAAGCCAATCTCGAAGCTCTGTCGTCTCGTCGCCGACGATCTCGCGATCGACTATTCCCGTATGGCGACTCTTGTACCCGATCCCATACGGCGGGTCCGTCAAAACCAGATCCGCCTGCCCGAGTGTCGGTAAAACCTCTCGGCAGTCGCCGTGATAGATCGTTATGCCTTTGTGATCGTAGTACGGTTTCAAGATCCGTCGATTCCTGGCAAGTCCTCCTGCTCGGCAAACCGCACGTTAATCTCTCGCTCTGCGTCTTCCAGCGCCTCGTCCATGATCTCACGTGCCCCAGGGCCGAATTGCCGTTGCAGCGATTCGCACGCGCCGCGGATCCTGGCAGCGATGACGCCGCAACCCTCGCGTATGTCTTCGAGGGACATCCACTTGCCGAGGTCGCGGGAGTACTTTAGTTCTGCCTCCTTAGCCTTGGCTAGCCGGTACCGCTCGAGCGCCGGGCTGTCGCCATCACCAGCTAGCATCGGGTCTGCCGGGGCCGATGGCGTAGCCTTGATGTGGCGGGTTGCTGTCTCAACCCTGCGGGCCAGCATCGTCTCAATGACAACCGGGGCGTTGTACCGATAGCCGCGACCCTTGCCCAAAAATTCCTTCGCATCATCTGGCACAAGCGGAGAAATGTCCCGATTGAACACAGACGCCGACATGCCGATGAAGCGCCCCACCTCGGCACGGGACACCCAATGTTGGGTATTATTGCCCAATCGTCTCACTCCCAGGGCAGCAACAGCGCCCTATTTCGCACACCGTATGGAAAAAAGCTCGTCGATACGTGGGCGAAGCCC
>CAYYVH010000010.1:0-29025 GCA_964475075.1 uncultured Anaerolineales bacterium
CGCCATCCCGGTGGTAGGGCGCACACTCGATCCGCGGGGCCCCCGCCAAGTAGACGGGCTGCGGCGGCCGCCGCGTGGGCGTCGGTTCGGGCGTCGGTGACGGCAGAGGCGTCAATGTCGGCGTGGGTGGCAGCTCGCCGTAAACGCGAATCCGCGGGACCGGGAAGTCGAGCCGCCCGGTGTGGTCCCAGCCGTCGATGTAGTCGGCGTACGCCTCGACGTTGGCCGGCCAGTGGCCCTCTTCCAGTGGCTCGATCTCGTAGGAGAAGGTAGTGGCGGCGAACGGCTTGTCCCTCAGGTCCCACCTCAGCGTGCGGCTCGCCGCTGACCAGCTTGCCGGTGGATTGGCGCTGCCGACGACATAATCGATATTCCCCGGCACGCGGTCAATGAGCTCACCACTCTTGAACAGCACGTCCGGCCGAACCGTGGCCATCATCCGCCGGTGGGCGGGCTTGCCGGCCCCGGCGCCGCGCGGTTCGACTTCCACCTCGTTGAAGAGGTCGCCCGAGGCGATCGCGCTGTCCCCGTTGACCACGACGATGAGCGTACCGGATGCCTTCATCTCCGTGGCCAGGTCGATCGCCGCACCGTCCGTCGAGCCGGGAATGACGACGATCACCACCCGGCGCCGGCCACTGGTCATGTCGAAGAGATCGTTGGAGGTCTTGAGAGCGGTGTAGGCACGTGGGGTACCGCGACCGGCGTTCACACTCCACAAAGCGCGAACGATCTGGTAGGCCTGGTCAGTAAGCTCCGTCTCGACGACGCCTTCCGTGGCAAAGGCCACGATGCCGAGCTGGTGCTGATCGAGGTCGGTGAGCGCCGCGATTTGGCGGGCGACGCGCAGGTTGTTGGCCAGGCGTCGGCCCGGATCGTAGCCCAGGGTCTTCCCAAGGGTGTTGACGGCGATCACAATATCCGAAGGCACCTCGACGGCCCCACAGCTTCCGAAGATGCGCAGCAAAACCTCCGCCGTGTCGCCAAGCAGGATGTCCGTCGGATCAACCCACTTGTCGCCCAGCGCGCTGCACCGCTCGCCCATTAGCGCGTCGTCCTCGATGCCGTGCGGCTCGAACACCGCCACCTGACCGGCATCCTCATCGACCGCGTAGACCCAGGCATGCGCATCGACGGTCAGGTCAACGAGCGAGATCGGATGCAGGCCGTCGTGAGGACGCGCGTCGAATCGGGCCAGCACGGTGCCGTCCGGCGCCAAACGTACGACATGCCCGTAAACCGTCAAGACGAAGATCTCGCCGCCCGGCCCGCCGGCGACACGGTAGGCGTCCTTCGGCGTGGGCACCATGCCCAGGTCGTCGCCCTCCGCACTGAACACCTGAACACGGTCGTTGAAGGTGTCGAGCACGTAGACCCGTCCTTCCGGAGTCGCATCCACATCGGTCCAGATCGCGTCGCGGTCCGTTCCCTGCAAGGTGATCTCGGTCTTGCGCCCCCTATCACCAAGCGGGTAGAACGCGAGAATCTGGATGATGTTCTCCACACCCCGCGCGTGCGGCGAGGCGTAGTGGCGACGCAGGACCAGCAGCTGGTTGAGGGTCGGCTCGTGCGCCACGGCCGCGACGCCCTCGGTCTCACGCGACAACGTCGTCGACCAGATGACCTTCAGGTAAGGGTTTGCCTCGCAGAATCCGGCCCGGCAGTAGCGCCGGTATTCTGTTTCGGCGTAGATGACGTGCCGCTGCCCTCCGAGCGCAAAACGCCCCCGACTGCACGTGAAATACCCGATGCCCATGACCCGTTGACGCGTGCCCTCACCAACAGCCAGCAGCGGATCGAGGGCGTAGCGGCATCGGCTCGGATAGGCCGCGATCGGCAGCTCGGCCAGCAGCCGCCCGTCATAGGCCATGCGTCGCATGCCGAACCCGTCGGTAAGGATCAGTGATCCGTCGGGAGCGGTGCTGAGGCGAACGGGATCGGCGATCGCCCCGGCAGCGGCACCCGCCTCCTCGAACGAGCGCCCACGCCAGTGCCGGACGACGATGTCGAAACCCTCATCGAAGTACTGCACGACGGCCGGCCAGGTGTCGTTCTCCGGGTTGTAGCGGTCACTGTCGTACCGGGCGAGGGCGCGGTAGTGCGTGGACCGCGGGTTCGCGGTCCACAAGTGGACCCCGTAGAGGTCGGCGCTGCGGTGGCTGGTCGGGAACACGTCCTCCCTCGCCGATTCGTTGATGACGCAGCCGGCAGTCGCCCCGGCCGCCATAAACCGCTGCGGCGTCGGGCCCAGCGCCGTGATCCGGTCGCCGCCACAACCGGCGAACTTCCTTTCTTGAAGGTTTAGTGTCCGCACCCGCCGGAAGCTCGTGCCTTCATCGCGGAAGATCCGGATACGTCGGCCGTCCAGATCGGAGACGATGAGGTTGCCATCGCTGTCGACCGTGAGGTCGACGAGCTGCCTGAATTGGTCAGCCACGCGACTACCGAAGGAGCCGAACCGCCGCACCTCGGTGCCGTCCGGCTCGAGCAGGCGCACCGCGCCGGCGATCTGGTCCGCGATCCACACGCGGCCGTCCGGCTGCACCTCGATGCCCGAAGCGTAGATCTCGGGCCAAGCGTCGATGAACGCCCCGTCCCGGCCATAGACCATCAACCGCTCAGAGGCATGGTCCGCCACGTAGACGCGGTCGTTGACGTTGTCCACATCCAGGGTTCCAACTCGACCGATCCGGTCGACGCCCCGTCCGATGTTCCCGAACGGCGCACCCCACGTGCCGTCGGGAGCCAGTGACGTGACGCGATTGAGTGACACGTCTAGCATGTACACCGTACCGTCATCGGCGATCGCCATGTCCACGATCTCGCCCAATACGTCGGCTGCGATGGACTCCCCGCGGGGCCACTGGTCCACCGGAACGTAGTCGGTCCGGCCAGTGGGCGGCCTTGGCCTGGGCCGCGGCGTGGGCGTGGGCTCCGGACCCGGACCGGGCGTCGGCAGCACCCCGGGGCGGAGTCCGGCCGTCGACCATAACTCCCCACCGTGGGCAGCGTTCCGCGTACCTATGTGGATCCGTCCGCCGTGGACCGCGATCGAGTTCTGGCCGTGAAGGTCTTCGTTCTGGCTGTCACCGAAGCCGCCGAGCCCGATCTGCTCCCACAACTCGCCATCAGTTGCCCGCCACACCTCGAGGCCGGTGTCGGTGTTTCCGACAGCGACGTACAGGTACCGGAACGGGTGCTCCTCGAACGCGTGCATCGCCGCACGGCCACGATTGAAGCTGTTGTCAAACCCGTCGGGGGCCGTCTGCTCCCAATCAGTGCCGTCGCACGTCTCGCAACGCCAGATCTGAGTTGGACCAGCCCTCGCACCGGGCAGGAGATCGTTGCCCGTGGCGGCATAGAGGTGACCGTCGAACTCAGCGAGCGCCGAGACGCAGCCGTTGGCTCGCACACCGAACCCATCCTCGTTGACTTGCGCCCACCGCCGGCCATCGGCACTGAACCAGACCTCTCCCCCCGTCGCGGCGTTGCACGTCCCGGCGTACAGAGCATCACTGTAAACGGCGAAGGCGACCGTGGCTGCGTTCCCGGTGTCACCGTCGAAACCGGGGTTGGCAACGCGCTGCCAGCTACCCGAATCGCCGGAGTCGGAGCGCCACACCTCGGCGGCGTGCGTATCGGCGGCAGTTCCTGTTCCGGCGTACAGCGACCCGTTGAACACGGCCAAGCCGGCGATCTCGACGTTGCTCGAATTGCCGAATCCGCCCTGGACGACCGGCTGCCAACTCTCGCCATCGGCGCTGCGCCACACCTCGCCGCCGCGGCTCGTGGTGACCAGGTTGCCGGTGGCGGGGTCGATCGCCGTCTCGATATTGGTCGTCCCTGCGAACAGCCAGCCGTCGAAGGTCGCGAGGCCACCCACGCCGACGTTGGCTGGGTCACCGAAGCCGCCGTCGGTCACCAGCGTCCATCCACTCGCCTCCTCCGGATCGTCCTGCCGCCATACCGACGCCCCGCCAGCGGAATCGTGCCCGCCGGCGAAGAGCCTGTCGCGGAAGTAGGCCAGGCTCCACACGCCTCGATTCGTTCGCAACCCGAAGCCGTTTACGTTGTCCTGAACCCAGGGAGTTGTGTTCCGATCGAACATCTGCACCCGGTGGTTATCGAAGTCCGCAACGTACAGCCGCCCCTGAGCGTCGAATGCGATTCCGCGCGGATCGCGCAGCTCGCCTGAGCGCTTTCCCGAATGTGGCCCCACACGGCCGCCGAGGGTCGTCAGATACTCCCCATCCTGATCCAACACCTGGACACGGTCGTTGCCGGCGTCCGCGATGTACAGGTTATCCTCAGCGTCGACAGCCAGGCGTCGCGGCAGGTAGAACGCATCGAACCCATCGCCGGCCGAGCCGGTCTGCCCCAGCGTGCCCACGTACTCCAGGCGTGAGTCGAACATCTGAACCCGGTGGTTGTTCGTGTCTGCCACGAAGAGCCGGCCCCGCGAGTCCACGACCGTATCCGATGGCCAGGCGAACTGATCGTCACCGTCACCTGGCTGCCCGGCGGTCCCGAGTGAGGTCGTGTGGCGGCCCTGCGAGTCGAAAATCTGCACGCGGTGGTTGCACGTGTCAGCTACAATCAGGCGACCGTCGGGAGCCACAGCCAGTCCTTGAGGACACTCGAACCGGGCGTCAGCGGTGCCCCGCCGGCCGATCGTCTCCACGAAACCACCATCCGCATCGAAGACCTGGACGCGGTGGTTCCGGCTGTCGGCGATGTACACGCGATCACCGGCTGCAACAGCGACGTCGGTTGGGTGGTCGAATGACGCCTCGTCGTCCCCTGCCACGCCTGGCGTGCCGATCACCCAGGCCACGTCCCCGCTCGGATCGCGTTTCAGGAGGCGGTGACCCGCCTCTTCGGTCACATAGATGCTGCCGTCGTCCGCCACTGCTACACCAGCGGGGTGGTTGAGATGGTCCTCATCCGTGATGTAGGGCGCATCGAACGTACCGAAGCTGCGCATTGGCTCACGCGTCGGGCGGTACTGCTGCACCTGCCGGTGGCCGGCATCGGCGACGTAGATGTGTCCCTGGACGTCGACGGCAACGTCGGCCGGCAGGGCCAGAGAGTTGTCCGCATCCCGGCAACCGCCGGCACTGCCGAGGGAATCCCACCGGTCTTGCTGCAATTTCCGGAAGATCTGCACCCGACAGTTGTTCCCGTCCGCGACGTAGACGAACGTCGCGTCGGCCGTGACGCCAAGCGGCCCGTCAAGCTGATCCGCACTCGCTCCAGCTGAGCCGGTCTGACCGATGGTCGACACGTAAACCGGGGAGTCAGCGTCTGAGACGTCGAAGACCTGGACCCGGTGGTTTCCGCTGTCGGCAACGTAGAGTCGGTCGGCAGCGTCGACGAAGATGTGGGCCGGAGAGTTGAGCTGGTAGTTGCCGGTGCCTGGCACGCCGGTCTGGCCGATAGTCGACCGGTGCTTCCCCTCGTGGTCGAAGATCTGGATGCGGTGGTTGCCGGACTCGTCACCGCAGGTGCCCGGCGGTGGCGCGCCATCGCTGACGTAGATGTTGCCGGAGGAGTCGAACGCGATGCCGGCAGGATAGCCGAACTGGTCGTCTTCCCGCCCCGGGGTGCCGGGCGTGCCGATGACGGAACGGGTGCCGGTGGCTCCCGAGACCACGAGGACGTAGTGTCCCAGTGTGTCGACGATGTACGTGTCCTCTACATCGTTGTCCCGCGCGTCCTTGGCCGGCCACACCCCAACGTCGGAGATCCAGCGTAATCCCTCTTCGTAAACGTCGAAGGCGAGACCCGCACGGCCAATCTCGTTCACGTAGCGGCCATTGCTCGAAAAGCGCAGGACGCGTCTTCCGGGCGCATCACTGATGAGCACGGTGTCAGCCACGGCAGTGAGGCCCCAGGGCCGGTTGATATGCGCAGCCCCACGGAAGTAGGGCACTTCCGTCTCGCCAATCGTCTCCGCGAAGCGGAAGCTGAGCCCTGACGCACTGGTGGCCCTGGCCACGTTCCGGCCGGCCGTTGGTGACCGGGGCAACGTGAGGGCTACCAGTGCCAGTAACGCCATGCGAGTGACCTGAACGGTGCGTGACGCCATTCTTCGACCTCCCTGCGAGCCGCTTCTGTGCGATCCGTGCCTGCGACCGGCACTCGAGTACCGGGCAGCAACGAGCTGACCGCTGCCGGCAATCCTCAGCATATCACGTACAGGCAGCAACGGCTGTTAAGACAAGATAACGCCCAGGCACACGGATCCCATCGGGTACACATGCCCTGCGAGGCGGCGAATCGCGGTGTTCACCGCGCGCGCCTCAGGCCTGATGGTCCGCCCGGAGGGAATGCAAGAGCCGGCCGTTCTATCGTGGCCAGAACCGCGAGGTGAGCAAGACCACTCCGCGGACGCTGATCGGCCACCGGCCGAGTGGCTCTGGCGGTTCCGGCTGATCGATGTCGCTGCGGTACCAGTGTCGGTAGTAATCCGGCAGGAAGCGCGAGCCGCCCGGCACCTCCTGGCGCGCCCCAACACCGAAGTGCCGACCACCCGACTCGAATTGCGCCGATCGATTGTCCAGCGGAAACTGCTGATCCGCCACCGGCACGACGATATCCCAGATCTCCTTACCGGTGTCGCCGTCCACGAACATGTGGCCCACCAGGCGGTCCACCGGGCTCGGCGGCGCAAGGGGTGCGGCGTCGGCAACGGCTTCGATGCTGATGTAGGAATGGGGCCAGTGCGGCGCCTCGGGGAGAATCGGATTCGGCCGCAGTTGCTGGGCGAGGATCGTATACTCCCGTGGTTGATACTCCTCCGTGGCCAGTATCTGCGCTTCACCCTCCAGATTCTTGATCCACTCCGCGAGGCGTTTGACGCCACTCGCACCTGGGAAGTCGGGCGCTTTCCTCTCCAGCCAGTAGTCGTAGCCGCGAATCGTCACACGTTTGTATCCACCGTCCACGTTCACGAAGATGTGCACCTCCGGCTTCGTGGCGAGGGTGTGATCGTACTCGTCTTCCATCTGGAAGATCCCAATCATGTAGGCGAGGTGGCGCAGCCAGCGCTGGATATCGAACTCGGTCACCTGGCCCTCGTACAGGCGCTGCTCGCGGCGGATCAAGTTGTGTCCGGCGATCAACCGGCCATCGCCGTAGAGAGTGAGCCAGGGCGTGCCCTCCATCTGCTGCCACACGGAGCTGACCTGATTCGTCGCCGTCCAACCGATCTGCATCACGATCGAGCTGCGGTTCGTGGGATGCTCCACCGGCTCGCCTGGCAGAAAGGGCGTAGCCGTGGGGCCCGTGGTCGCCGTCGGCCGGTTGGTGCGCGTCGGCCGCACCGTGCGAGTGGGCGCCCGCGTACCCTCGTACGGTTGCACCGTGGGGTACGGCCCGGCAAAGTCCTTGACGGACAGCGGCAGGTGGATGATCGTCTCGGTCGGGGGCTCTTGGCCTGAGGTAGATGGCGGGCTGAGAGCTGCGGCGGCGGCCACGGCGGCAAGCAGAATCGTGACAACCGTGGCCGTGCGCGTGCGTGAAATGGGTGGGCGACGCATGGCTTCCTCCCGTTCGAGAGAAGTTGCTGGCCAGAGACTGGTGCACCTACGGGTATTATGGCAAACGCAGGACCAAAGATAGCACCCACGTCGCCGACGGGCGACCCCAGGACCGCTGGCGGGCGCAGCACGTTGACAGCAAAGCCCACCACCCGTATAATCCGTCCCATATGAACGTCCGGATTCGAGTGTCTAGCGCTGCGTTGCACCATGGTACCCCCGCCCATTCGGGCCAGCACCTGGTTCACGCCGGCTGCCTATAGGCGCTGCGAGCAAGACGTGCCGAGCGTGGACCACGAGTCCACGCTCCTTTTTTTGGATCGCCACGGTTGACATTTGGCCCTGACGGGCAATTCGACTGGAGATCAGCATGAGGGCTACCGATGCCCGCGTCCCGCGCGGCATGCGCGACCTGCTTCCGGCATCCATGCGTCGGCGGCAGTACGTCGCTGATGTCCTGCGCCAGACCTTTGAGTCGTATGGCTACGAACCACTCGAGACGCCGGCCCTGGAAGAGGCCGAAACGCTGCTGGGCAAATACGGACCCGACGCCGAGCGCCTGATCTACCGCGCCGGCCTCCAGGAGCGGTCGAACCTCGCCCTGCGCTATGACCTGTCGGTCCCGCTGGCTCGAGTGTGCGCAACCTACGACGAGCTGGCGCGGCCATTCCGCCGTTATCAGATCGAGCGCGTCTGGCGTGGCGAGCGGCCCCAGCGCGGACGCTACCGCGAGTTCGTGCAGGCCGACGTTGACCTCGTCGGGAGCGCCAGCATGCTGGCCGACGCCGAGATAATCACCATCACGCTGGACGTGCTGGACCGCCTCGGTTTCGAGGATGGCCAGACGAAGATCAACAACCGGAAGCTGCTGAACGGCATTGGCCGCTACGCCGGTGTGCCTGCCCCGCTCCTCCCGGGCCTGTACCGGGCAATCGACAAGCTGGACAAACTCGGCACCGCCGGTTTGCGGCTGGAGCTGCGTGCCGTCGGACTGCCGGCGGACCTGCTCAACCGTCAGCGCCAGGCAATCGAGCGTTGGATGGGAGGCAAGGCCGATCGGGACCGCCTGGAGCGCGACCTATCGGCCGCGATTGGCGACGGCGAGCCACCGTCGGTGACGGAGACGGCTCTGCCAGCCTTCCTGGACGCACTGGCGAGTTTTCCGGCCGGCGAAGCCAGCGACGCGGCCATTCACGAGGCGCGGTTAACGGTGATGGCGTCCAGCATCGACGCGCTCCGGGCGGCCTACCCCAGCGACCGGCTCGTCCCCGATGAGGCCACTGACCGGTTGCTCGATTTGCTTGGGCTTGAGGGTGAAAGCCGCAGCCTCCTGTCGGACGTGGCGCGGCGCCTGGATGATGCCGAAGCCCAGGAGGGCGTTGATGAGTTGGGCCGCGTGCTCGATGCTCTGGCTACCACTGGCGTGCCGGACGCTAGTCTCGCCCTGGATTTCGCCATGGTTCGCGGTCTGGAATACTACACCGGCACGATTTTCGAGACCGTGGTCACGCGACCGCCCATCGGTTCGATCACGGGTGGCGGTCGTTACGACGGGCTGATCGGGCTGTTCGGTCGCGATGAACCCGCAGTGGGGACCAGCTTCGGGTTGGATCGGCTGGCGGACGTGATGGACGAGGTTGGCTTGTTCGCAACCAACGTTGACGCACCGGCGGCGGAAGTGCTCGTCACACGGTTCGATGAAGGAAGCACCGCCGCAGCCGTCGGGCTGGCGGCGAGGTTGCGGGCGGCGGGGATCAGAACCGAGGCGTACGTGGAGTTGGACCGCCTGGGGGATCAGATCCGCTACGCCGTGAAGCGCGGGATTCCGGCGGTCGCGATCGTCGGTCCCGACGAAACAGCCGCGGGCACCGTCACCGTGCGCGATCTGGCGCGCGAGCGCCAGACCACGGTTACCGATTCGCAGGTCGCAGCCCTCGTGCGCCGTATCGTCGATGGCGACGGGGACGTGGAGTAATCGAGGCCACGGGCACTGCGCCGGCTGCCCTCCGTCATGATGGCGAGCGCCTTCAGAGACACGCATCCCGACCTGTTCCCGGATGGCGTCGACGACTTTGACCCCGGTACGACCGGGGAGTAGACTTCACGCTCGGGACACGCAGCCGCCGAACGGCAGCCGCCGAACGCAGCCAGCACATCGAATCCTACACGGACCACCCGGCACGGATCTTGCATTGCCGTCGGTGGCCGAGATCAACCCGCGCACGGAAAAGCACGAGAACGTCATGCAACCAACGGCGAACCCCACGTCGGCCGTCGAGGGCGATGCTGGCCAACGGGCACCAGCACGCCTGGCAATCCCTCTGCTCCTGCTGGCGATCCTGATCGTGCCAGCCGTGTTCGAGCGCACCCACAGAGGCAGGATCTTCCCGGGTGTCTCTGCCGCGGGTGTTCCCCTCGGCGGACTGGAACCGACTGAAGCACTCGCCGCGCTGGCGGAGGCGGGTCTGGATCCGCAGGCGCGGGTGATTTTCCACGCCGCGGACGAGTCCTTCGAGTTAGCGCCGGCCGCCAGCGGCATGACGTTCGACGCTCGGGCCACGGTTGCATCCGCGTACGCCACCGGTCGCGAGGGGTTTCGGCTGGTGGCCTGGGCGCGGATGCTGGCTGCACGCCTGGGCGGAAGGGCTGTGCATCCCGTCGTGCTACTTGACGAGGACCGCTCGCGCCTGGCCATTGCCGAGATCGCCCGTCAGTTCGACCGCCCGGCACAGGACGCCTCACTCGCCATCGATGGGACGACGGTCAAGGCCACAGAGCCACGGGCGGGACGCCGGATCGACCAGGCGGCGGCGCTCGAAACGCTGAGACCGCTCGCCGACGCCGGCAGCTGGCCGCTGCCGGACATCGTCCTGCCGGTCGAGTCAGTACCGCCGGAGGTCGGCGATGCCAGTCAGGCAATCGCGGACGCGGAGGCATTGCTCGCCGCACCGCTGACGCTGCGTGCCGGGCACGAGACATGGTCCCTCAGGCCCCAGCCCCTCGGGGCGATGCTGAGGACGTCCGTCAGCGGCAACGTGGTCGTGCTGGACCTGGACCGTGAGAGTTTTACCAACTGGCTGACGACCGTGACCGAGGTGGTCTCCCGCACCGCCCAGAACCCCCGGTTCCACTTCGATCCCGAAGTGCGCCAGTTGAGGCTCGTTCAGCCTGGCCGGACCGGCCAGCGCCTGATGATGGCGGAAACGGTACGGCGCGTACTGGCCGCTGCACATAGCCCTAACCACCTTGTGCGGCTGGCCGTCGAGTCCATTCCGCCGAGCGTCAGAGACGGTGCTTCCGCCTCGGAATTGGGCATCCGGGAGCTGGTCCACGAGGAAACCAGCCGTTTCGTAGGGTCGCCGGAGCCCCGCAAGCAGAACATCGCCCTCGCCGCAGCGCGGTTCGACGGTCTGCTCATTCCGCCGGGTGCGGTGTTCTCGTTCAATCAGCACGTGGGCGAGATTACGGCGGAGGAGGGGTTCCAGGAGACGAAGATCATCATGGATGGCGCCACGGCCGACGGCGTCGGCGGCGGAGTGTGCCAGGTATCCACCACGTTGTTCCGTGCCGTGTTCTGGTCCGGTCTGCCCGTCGTCGAGCGCCTGGCGCACGGCTACCGGGTGGCGTACTACGAACAGGGCGCCGACGTCGGGCTGGACGCGACCGTGTACGGGCCGATCGTAGACCTGAAGTTCGAGAACGATACCGGCGCTTGGCTGCTCATCGAGACCGAGTCGAGCTCCCGCGCCGCCACGGTGACATTCAGATTCTACGGCGCCAAGCCGGCACGCGAAGTACGGATGGAAGGGCCGGTCATCACCGACGAAGAACCACCACCGGAACCACGCACCGAGATCGATCCCACGCTGGCGCCCGGCGATTCGGAAACACTTGAGCTTGCCCGGAGCGGTGCTTCGGTGACGGTCACGCGCATCATCACCCAAGGCGGTGAGGAAATCCGCGAGAACTTCTACAGCAAGTACCGGCCCACCGGTTCGGTCACCACCATCGGCCCACCGCTTGGAGAGACGGGAGTCGGTGCCGAGGCAGGAGCGCAGGTCTCGGAGCTTCCCCCCACGGCAGACACCGCGCTGCCTTAACCTGCCGGAACGCGATGCGCAGGTTTGACACGACGTCTGCTGGTCTGCTAGGATGGTGCCGCGAGGTGGCTTTCCTATCGTCAGCGGAGTGACGACCTCGTATATTATTTGAATCGCACCTCGCGAGTGCCGCACTGGAGGTTCGCCATGCCCATTGTCCTGGACGGTTCCGGGCTGACAATCGAACACGTGGCACGCATCGGCCGCCATCGCGAGCCGGTCGAGCTTCATCCGGAGGCTCTTGATCGGATCAAGATATGCCGCGCGATGTTGGAGGAGAAGATCCGGGCGCGCGAGATCATGTACGGCGTCAACACGGGTATCGGCGAGTTTTCCGAGGTGATGCTGAACGACGAGCAGGTCGCGCAGTTCCAGCGCTATCTGATCTACAACCATGCCGCCGGGATCGGCGACCCGGCGTCCGTCGAGGACGTGCGCGGTGCCATGGCTGGCCGGGTCAACGTCCTGGCCAAGGGCCACTCAGGCTGCCGGCCGGAGATCCCCCTGACCTTGGTCGAGATGTTGAACAAGGGGGTCACGCCGGTCGTGTGCCAAAAGGGGTCGGTGGGCGCATCCGGCGACCTGGCCCCGATGTCGCAAATCGCACTAGTCCTGCTGGGCGAAGGAGCTGCCTACTACCAGGGCGAGGAGTTGCCTGGGCGCGTTGCCATGGAGCGAGCCGGGATTCCCGTGCCGGGCCTCGAGGCCCGCGATGGCCTGGCGACCATCAACGGCTCCAATCTCCTCACGGCCATGAGCGCCATTCAGCTATACGACGTCGACCGCTGGCTGAGGCAAGCTGAGATCGCCTGTGCCATGTCGCTGGAAGCGCTTCAGGCCAATATGAAGCCCTACGATGTCCGTCTGCACCAGTTGCGGGGTTTCCCGGGGGCCGTCAGAAGCGCCACGTCCATCATGAAGTGCATCGAGGGAAGCGATCTCTTCGCGGGCAAGATCAAGATCAAGGTCCAGGATGCGTACTCGATGAGGTCCTCACCGCAGGTGATCGGCGCCGCCCACGACGCGGTGGCTCACGCCAGGAAGCAGGTCGAGATCGAGCTCAACGGTGTCGGCGACAATCCCGTATTCCTACCGGAATACAAGCTCACGCTCACCGGCGCCAACTTCCAGGGCACGCCCGTCTCGCTTCCCATGGACATGGTGGGTGCAGCGGTAACGATCGTAAGCGTCATGTCTGAGCGACGCTTCAACCGCTTGAACAACCCGGCGCTCAGCGTGGGACTGCCAGCCTTCTTGACGCAGGGCGCCGGAATGATGTCGGGGCTTATGCTCAGCCAGTACACTGCGGACACACTGATCGTGGAGCAGCGGATCCTATCGATGCCGGCCTCCATAATGTCGATTCCGGCCGCCGCTGACCAGGAGGACTTCGTATCCATGGGCATGAACACCGCCGTCAAGAACGCCCAGATTCTGGACAACGCCTACGGCGTGCTGGGAATTGAGTTCATGGGTGCGGCGCAGGCGCTGGACTTCCGTGAGTTCGAACCTGGAAAGGGAGTCGCCGTCGCCAGGGACGTGATTCGCAAGCACGTGGCGCACCTCGACGAAGACCGCCCGCTGTATCCCGACCACACCAAAATGAAGGCGCTGGTCAAGTCGTGCGAGATCCTCGAGGCAGTCGAGAAGGTCGTCGGTAGGTAGGGGCGAGGCGGTACCTCGCCCTGGCTTTGCCTCGCCCTTGAGGCGCCTCCTCGCCCCCGCCATTGGGGTCGCGACTAGGGGCCCTCCTCGGCAAACCCCCAGGTCTCGATGTTCCAGGTCTCGCTGTTGACTGTCGGGTTCGGTCTGAAGTTCACCACGGCAGGGTTGATGCCCATGACCTTCACCCGGGCAAACAACGGCATGACCGGCAGATTCTCCATGAAGAGCTTCTGCGCCGCGTGATAGAGCGGCAGTGCATCACCCCGCGCAAGCGTGTTCATGGCCTCTTTGCCTGCACGGTCGTATTCGGGATCGCACCAGCCGGTCTCGTTCTGGCCTGCCCAGCCGTTTACCTCTGCGGGGATCTGCGTGCAGAAATAGAGCGCCACCGAAGGCTGGACGCCCGTCAACCAGGCGAACTCACCGAGGTCGAAGCGGCGCCCGAACAGCAACCCGTCCGGGCCGTCCTCGAAGTAGACGTTAGCATCCATGTACTCGAGCACGATGTCGATGCCGATGTCCGCCATGTTCTGCTGGAACAGGAGCGTCGTGTCCCCACGCATTGCGTTCCCTGATGTCGTGTTCAGCGTCAGCTTGACGGGCGTGCCAGCGGGGATTACCTGATCCTTCGTGTTCCCGTCGATATCGATGGTGATCGGGCAGGTTATGTCCTCCGCCGCCTCGCGGTAGCCGTCGCCATCCTGGTCTACGAAGCCCAAGTCCTCCAGCAGCTGCTTCGCCGCCTCGGGCTCGTAGTCGTAGGCTACGAGCAAATCGTCCGGCGGGAAGGCCCAGTGTTCCTGAGGCACAATTGTATGTTGCACGCGCGTCAGGCCCTTCTGTATCACCTCCACCATGGTCTGCCGGTCCGTGCCCAACGTCATCGCCTTGCGAACGTCCAGGCAGGCACCAAGCGGATCGCGTTCATCCACCGGATCCACGTCGAAGTCGATGTGTTCCCACACCGTGCCGACCACGTAGTACGGTACGAGCTGACCCAGCTCCTCGGCCTCGGTCATCGCATCGACCTGGCTGATGTCCAACCCATCCTGAGTGGCTACATCCACGTCACCCGACTTGAGCGCAGCCAGGAGCGAGTTGGAGTCGGGGATGAACTTGTGGATCACGTTGTCCAGGATCGGCAGCCCCTCCCCAGCCCGCCAATAGTACTCGTTCCGAGTCAGCGTGATGTGGTCGCCGGACTCCCACTCCACGATCTTGAAGGGGCCATAGGACAGCGGATGTCGGGTGAAAGTCTCATCCGTCAGGATTTCGGCGGCGGCCATCTCGTCCATCCGTGTACCTTCCAGGTTCGCCTGGTGCCGCGGCTGCGGAGTGTAGAAGTTGTTGAAGTACGTCTGGTCCGTGTAGCCCGGCAGCCCCTTCCACTCCGCGGTCCGCTCGTCGATCTCGACGTACTGCGCCGTACGCTCGCAAACGAACTTGCTGACCGGAGTGTCCGGGTCGCAGGCCAGCTCCCGGCTGAAAGCCGAGTCGGCGGCCGTGACGGGCGTTCCATCCTCCCAGGTCACGCCTTCCTTCAGCGTGTATCGCACGGTGAGCTGTGGCAGACCGGCCACCATCTCGGTGGCGGTGACGACCTCCTGGCTCTCGGGGTCCACGTATCGCTGGCCCGCCTCCACCGCGACCATCTCCAGCATCGCGCCCGAGCCCTCGATCTCGATCTTGGGCAAACGCTCGAGGATTACCGGCTGGAAGTCGTAGTCCAGACCTTCGATAGGACCGTCCCAGAGCGAGTTCTGGACGTGGGAGGCAGCGAGCATGGAGCCACCGTAAAGGTAGAGCTGGCCCGGCTCTTGGCCCTGCCCGATCACCAGGTCGCCACCTTGGGCCACCGGTTCGAAGCCGAACACGTCAGCCACAGTCTCTGCCACGAGTGGCGCCTGCGTCGGCTCCACCGCCCCGGGCGGTGCGCCCTCCTCGGTGGGTTCCTCGGTAACGTCCGGAGCACCCTGCCCACACGCCGCCGGCAAGGCAGCCAAGAACGCGAGCAGGCACATCAGGGCGAGTGTTCTTCGCATCGTCGTCTCTCCTCCGATCTGACCGTTTGAGAGGCGGCCGCCAGGCAACCGAATCGCCCGGTAGTCCTCCCCATCGAGCCTTTCACGAGGTGCGCCGCTCGGGTGACGCACGAGCGGGCCGCACCGCACTGTATCACGAACGGTTCCTGAGGAAAAGGCCGAGCCATGGCCTGCGCCAGCCCAGCGCTCGGTCGATCACCGCGTCGGGGGAACGCACGCCTGACGACGCACAGCCAGCCTGCTACAATGTGCACGGCCATGCGGGTCGTACTGCCAGTGCGCGGAGCGCCCGGAACGAACGTCCCGATCGCCGGAATCTCAAAGGAGCGAAGACAATGCACAATGCTTTCGGTGCCTGCGACACCCTGGAGGCTGCCAGCGGCGCATTCACGATCTACCGCCTCGACGCGTTGGAGAAGGCGGGGCTGGGATCCATCTCGCACCTGCCCTTTTCGATCAAGGTGCTCCTGGAGGCGGCTCTGCGCAACGTGGACGGATTCGCCATTACCGAGGAGCATGTTCGCACACTGGCCGGCTGGAAGCCCGATACTAAGAGCAATCTTGAAATCCCGTTCATGCCGGCCCGGGTCCTCATGCAGGATTTCACCGGCGTGCCAGCAGTCGTCGACCTGGCGGCCCTACGCTCGGCCATCGATCGACTGGGGGGGGATCCGAATCGGATCAACCCGCATGTACCGGTAGACCTCGTAATCGACCATTCCGTCCAGATCGATGCGTTCGGTTCAGCTGCCGCCCTGAACATCAACTCCGAGCGCGAGTTCGAGCGGAATCGTGAGCGCTACGAGTTCCTGCGCTGGGGCCAGGGCGCGTTCGACGACTTCCGCGTCGTGCCCCCCGCGAGCGGGATCGTGCACCAGGTTAACCTGGAGCATCTGGCGACGGTCGTCCAGCAGCGCGAGGAGGACGGTGCCGCATTGGCCTACCCCGACACGCTTGTCGGCACGGATTCGCACACGACCATGGTTAACGGCCTGGGGGTCCTGGGTTGGGGAGTCGGCGGAATCGAAGCCGAAGCCGTCATACTGGGCCAGCCCGTCTACCTGCTCATGCCGGAAGTAGTCGGTGTCAGATTGACCGGTGCCCTACCGGAAGGTGCAACCGCCACGGATCTCGTGCTCATCGTAACGGAGCTGCTCCGCCAGCACGGCGTCGTGGGCAAGTTCGTGGAATATTTCGGCGATGGGATGAGCCGGCTCAGCCTGCCCGATAGGGCCACACTCGCCAACATGTCGCCCGAGTACGGTGCCACCATGGGCTTCTTCCCGGTGGACGATGAGACCCTGCGGTTTCTGCGCCGCACCGGCCGCAGCGCGAACCTCGTCGACCTGGTGGAGCGCTACTGCCGGGAGCAGGGATTGTTCCGGACCGATGTTTCCCCGGAGCCACAGTTCAGCGACACACTTGAGCTGGACATGAGCACGGTCGAGCCCAGCCTGGCCGGGCCGAAGCGACCGCAAGACCGCGTGCCTCTCCGAGAATCCAAGGCACGCTTCCGCGACGTACTGAAAGAAGATTTCGGGATTGGGGCCCAACCGCTGGCCAGCCGGATCTCACACGGCTCGGTGGTCATTGCCTCAATAACGTCCTGCACGAACACGTCGAACCCGTCGGTGATGATCGGCGCCGGGCTACTGGCCAAGAAGGCGGTGGACCGCGGACTGAGCGTGAAGCCGTGGGTCAAGACGAGCATGGCTCCCGGGTCGCGGGTCGTCACGCGCTATCTCGAGGCGTCGGGGTTGCTGCCCTTCCTTGAGGCTCTACGGTTCCACGTCGTCGGCTATGGGTGTACGACGTGCATCGGGAATAGCGGTCCGCTGCCGGAGGAGGTCGCTATCGAGATCGAGGCGAACGACCTCGTCGCGTGCGCCGTACTGTCGGGAAACCGCAATTTCGAGGGTCGCATAAGCCCCATGGTCAGGGCCAACTACCTGGCCAGCCCACCGCTCGTCGTGGCCTACGCCATCGCCGGGACGATGGACATCGACCTCGCCGCTGAGCCGCTTGGACACGGACCCAACGGCACGCCGGTGTACCTGGCGGAGATATGGCCCAGCCAGTCGGAGATCGCCGATGCCCTGGCCACCAGCCTCGCACCGGAGATGTTCCGGTCGGAGTATGCCCACATCTTCAAGGGCAGCGAGACATGGCGCCAGATCTCGGCGGGAGGCGGTGTGGTGTACGGTTGGGACCCCAAATCCACCTACATCCAGGAGCCTCCCTTCTTCAAGGGACTCACGCCCGAGCTACCGCCCGTGAGCCCGATAGCCGGCGCACGGGTTCTGGCGCTGCTCGGTGATACGGTCACCACGGACCACATATCCCCGGCCGGCGCGTTCTCGCCCCGGACGCCGGCGGGGCAGCACTTGATCGCCCGCGGCGTCGAGCAGCGCGACTTCAACTCGTACGGCTCGCGCCGTGGCAACCACGAGGTCATGCTGCGCGGCACGTTCGCGAACATCCGCTTGCGCAATCTGCTGGCACCGGGCACCGAGGGCGGCTACACGACACACCTGCCTAGCGGCGAGGTCACCACGATCTACGAGGCGGCCATGCGCTACAAGGCGGAAGGAACGCCGCTCGTGGTGCTAGCCGGAAAGGAGTACGGAACGGGTTCCAGCCGCGACTGGGCGGCCAAGGGCACGTATCTGCTGGGTGTGAAGGCCGTCATCGCCGAGAGCTATGAGCGGATCCATCGCGCCAACTTGATCGGAATGGGCGTGCTGCCGCTCCAGTTCGAAGATGGTGACGGATGGCGCCAGTTGGAGTTGACGGGTCACGAGCGTATCGACTTGGACCTACCGGAGGCACTGGAGCCCGGACAGGTGATGTCGGTCCGGGCCACCACCGCCGAGGGGGAGGTTCGCGAGTTCGAGGTGATCAGCAGGCTGGACAGCCCTGTTGAAGTGCGTTATTTCCGAAATGGGGGCATCCTCCACACGGTGCTGCGCGACATGCTGCGCCAGACAGGGGCGTAGTGCAGCGCGGCGGCGTGGATTCACCGACGGCGTGAACACGAGCGCCCGGGATGCGCACCACTTGGGGGCTCCTCGGAGCTACGTGCGCGGGTCTCGCCGTGCGGCTCCTGGGTGTAGATCGGCCCAGCCTGTGGTACGACGAGGCGTTGGAGTACGAGCGCGCGACGGGCTCCCTTCAGACATTGATCTTCGGCCGCCCGGTGGATCAGGATCCCCCATTCTGGGCGCTGTTCAACCACCTGTGGTTCACACAAGGCACGGACGAGTTCTGGCTACGCGTGCCGTCGGTCCTGCTCGGCGCCGCCGCGGTCTTCGTCGCCGGTTCCTGGTCGGCCAGACGATTCGGGCAGCCGGTAGGCCTGCTGACGGCGCTGTTCATTGCCCTTGCGCCGGTTCACGTTCACTACTCCCAGGAGCTGAACCAGTACGCCGCCGTGGTGTTCCTGACCCTCGTCGCAATCCTGGCCTGGGAGCGGTTGCTCGCACGGGGTCGGCCGGTGGACTGGGCCCGGTACACGGCGGTCAGCGCTGTGGGCCTAACCACCCACTACGGGCTCGCATTTCCCCTCGCGGCGATGGGCCTTTACCTCGCACATCACGTCTTCAGATTCCGACCACGGGACGACCGGAGGCTACTAGCCGCGTATGCCAGCGCGTGCGCCATAATCGTGGTCGCGCTCTTCTGGTTCGGTCTGGCGGAGCGCATTGCCATGCCTCATCTCCAGCGCCGCTTCGGAGGTACGCACCTCGCGAAGGAGCTCGGCTACATCGCCGACATCGGCTGGCGCGAAATCCTGGTGTTCTTCCTGTTGCCATTCAGCGGCGGACCGGCGCTTTGGGCCGTTTCGGCGCTGGCCGTCGTCGCCGCCGTGGGCGCGATACGCTTGTGGCGCCTGGGTCCCAACGGCCGGCGGACGGTGGGAATCTGCTTTTTCGGCGCCCTCGCCGTTACATATCCGGCCGACGGCTTGGGCCTCTATCCGATGGGCCACCGCTACGTGCTGTTCGCCTCGCCGCCCCTCTTCGCCGCCCTGGCCGCCGGCGTTGGAGGACTCTGGCAACACGCTCGTTCGCTCGGAATCTTGGCCACGTTGGCGACAACAGTGGTGTTCCTTGCCTTCGCGCCCCACGAGCTGTGGCCCAACCCGTGGTTGACCGTACCGCGGGAGGAGCTGCGGCCCGTGGTTGAGTCTGTCACCACTGCCCGCGAACCAGAGGAGCTCATTTACGTCTACTTCGGTGCAATACCCGCATTCCGGTACTACTACCGTGGTTCCGACAAGGCCGTCCTGTGGGGTCGGAATTTGGCCGAGGGGGGTCACGCGGGCGAGGCCCAGCGCATCAGCGCGTCGAAAACGCACCCTGATGTCTGGCTTGTGTTCTCCCACGAGCGTGCCGGTGACCGGGAGGCCCTGCTTGCGGCACTCGAAGAGCGTGGGCTCCGGCTGACGGCAGAGGTAAAAGGGCGCAATGCGGGCGCTGTGCGCCTGTCGCGACAGCCAGTTGGGCAGGCAAGCCCATGAAGCGCATTCGACTGGGGCCGGTGACGCCCGTTCGGTGGTTGCCGGAACGAGCGTCAGCCTGGTATACTCACCGTGTCGCGAACAGGTGATAGCTGCCGCAACGGCGGGATGGCTCAGGCCATCGACGAGCCGAGCCAACCGCAAGCCTGATCGAGGCCGTCATCGACGATTTCTTCCTGAAACCAGTTGGGGTTGAAACCAATGAAAGCCAGCAACTTGGGTATTCGCGTGGCCTCCATTCTCATCTTCTGCGCGGTCGTGTCCGGTTGCGGGAGCAACTCGCCGCCGGAAACATCGTACGGTCCAGCATTCCCCGTGCCTTCGCCACGACCGGTAGATCTGGTGGTGCTGCACACCAACGACAACTGGGGCGAAACCGAGCCGTGCGGTTGAGGCTCGAATGCAACCGGCGGGTTCCGCCGGCGGGCCACGTACGTCGGTCAGCAGAGGGACGAGGCAGAGCACGTGTTACTGCTGGACACGGGCGACGCCCTGATCGGCGGCGGAAAGCTGGGCGACAGAACTAAGGGCGAGGCCGTCGTCACAGGAATGAACCTCATGGGTTATGACGCCATGGCTCTCGGCCCGAAGGAGCTCTCGCTGGGTGAGCAGGTGCTTCAGCAGCGGATGGACGAGGCTGAGTTCCCCATGTTGTCGGCCAACGTCGTGCGCAGCGGGACCGAGGACCTCCTCGCCCGGCCATACGCGATCCTTGCGGTCGCCGACCACCGGGTCGGCATAGTCGGCCTGACACGGGCGTCGGACCAGCCTGCTCCCGGGTTTGACGTGGGTGACCCTCTGGCAGCTCTGGCGCAGTACGTGCCCGAGGCGGCACAAGAAGCGGATACGATCGTTCTCATCACGAATCTCAAGTACGCCTCGGCCCTGTCTCTGGCCGATGACGTGCCGGGAATCGACTTGGTGATCGCCGGACTACCGGAGCGAATACCGCCAAAGCCGGAGCGCGCAGCTCGCACCGACGCGATCATCGTCACCGCCGAGCGGGCGACGAGGGGCCACTCGGGTCGGCATGTGGGCATCCTGTCCGTTACGCTCGAATCCGACGGTTCGTTGGCCGAGGAGTCGTGGACCGTGCGGTCGCTGGACAAGTCCATCGTGGACGATCCCGAGATGAAGGCCGCATTGGACCGATTCGAGCAGTAGGAACGGCGCAACGGTTGGGGTTCAGCGACGCGCTGAGAAAGGCCTGGCGGCATGCACCCGATCGGTAGTCTCACGAACAGGATCTCCTTGAATCCGATCCTCTGCGCCGCCGGTACTTTGGTCCTGATCTTCACTGCCGGATGCGGGGCTACCCCTACGCCCACACCAGCACCCACCCCGACACCTACCGGCACGCCGGAGCCGACGCCGACGGTTGCCCTCACGGCAATGCCGACCCCCAAGCCCACGCCGGCAGGCACAGAGCTGGTGCTGCTCCACACGAATGACAACTGGGGTGAAGCCGAGCCCTGCGGCTGACCGGCCAATCCGTTCGGCGGGTTCCGTCGGCGTGCAACTTTCATCAACCAGCAGCGTGCCCAGAGCCAAAACGTCCTCGTGCTGGACACTGGCGATGCACTGGTTGGCGGCGGGCGGCTCGGCGAGCGCACGCAAGGCGCCCTCATCGTCGCAGGCATGAGCCTGATGGGCTACGACGCCATGGCACTCGGTCCGATGGAGCTCTCGTTGGGGTTGGATCTCCTGCGCGAGCGGATGGCGATGGCGAGTTTCCCCATGCTTTCAGCCAACGTAGTCCTCAGTGGCGAGGCTGATCTCTTCGCCGCACCCTACGTGATCCTGGAGCGAGGTGATCGGCGCATCGGGGTCATCGGACTGACGCGTCTGCCCGAGGAACCGCTGGCAGATTTTCAGGTGCTCTACCCTCCCGATGCCTTGGAGCAATACTTGCCGGAGGTCTCCGATCAGGCCGACACCGTCATCCTGTTGACGAATGTGGATTACCAGACCTCGCTCTGGCTCGCCATCAACGTGCCCGGTATCGACCTGGTCGTGGGCGCCCTGCCGGGAAAGGACTCGACGCCGCTCATCAGGGCGCCCACCACGGGCACGATCCTCGTGGTGGCGGACTACGCGTATCCAGAGCATTCGGGTCGGCGGGTTGGCACGCTCAGGGCGAACGTCTTGGGCGACGGGGTGCTAGTGGGCGAGTCGTGGCAGAGCGTCGACATGGACGGCCGGATCGAATACGATCCGTTGATGACGCAGCTGATGGACAGCTACAAATCCGCCCGTTGACCCTGGTTTTGCCCACCGCCGCCGTTCCGTAACCGTACGGCAATGGGAAGGGAGACTGGTATGCCCTGGCCGGCTTTCAGGCACACAGCGACAGCGGCTCTCGCCGCGGCGCTTCTTTGGGCGGCGCCGTTGCCGTCTAGCCAGCTGCCGGCAGGCGCAGCATCATGGTTAGGCAGCCTCGAACAGGAGCCAACACCAACTGCGACCCCATTCGAATCGGAGATCCTCCACCTACCGCTTGTTGGCAGGAGCCACCGTCTGTACGAAAATGAGATCCGACCCGGCACCGTCAACCGCTTAGGGATAGCAGAGCGGTGGCAGATCGATGGGTTCATCGAGTCGGTCACGTTCTCGCACGACTCGTCCGTCTTCGTGTGGGGAGGACTTGAGGGTATCACGCTGTACGACCTTCAGGCGCGTCGCATCCTCCGCAACCTCCCAGGACACTGGAAGCAAACCCAACACGTCGAATTCACGCCATCCGACCGGTTGCTGTTATCCGGTGGCGTAGACGAGGGTGGCGGTCGGATAAGGGCCTGGGACTGGGCTGCCGGGACGGAGGTCTGGTCGGCCGTCGCCGCACCTCCACAGTGGGGCGTAGTATTCGGCGTCAGCCCCGATGGCGAGTGGCTCGTGACTGCGGCCGCACGGCGGATCACGCAATGGGCGCTTCGTGAAGACGGATTGGGTGAGCACGCCTTGCTGGGCGCCGGCGGCGGTACGCCCGCGATCTCCCCGCTCGGCATGATCGCCTATTGGGAGAACGGCGTCCTGCTCAAGCATGTGGAGCGGCCGGACTGGCTTCACATACCAGCCCCGAGCAGCGGCTGCGATGCATCGGATCTGGCGTTCTCGCCCGACGGGGCGCTGGTTGCCGCTGGCGCGTGGGATGGCATCGCCCGGATCTGGCGCACCGAGGACGGCGAGCTCGCACACGCCTTGGTCGGGCACCGTGGATGGGTCTGGACCGTCGCGTTCTCAGCCAACGGGCGGGTGCTCGCCACGGGATCGGCCGACGGCACCGTCCGTTTGTGGAGCGTCCGTGATGGGCACGCACTCCGGACCATCGACGTCCACCGGGCGGCCGTTACGACGCTGGCGTTCTCCGCCGACGGCCGGTGGCTGGCCGTCGGTGGCGGCAGCACTGTTCAACTCTGGGGCATTTCGCAGTGAATCATCACCGGTGCGCCACTCCTCAGAGCCCGACCCTGCTGGCGCGACCTTTCGGCGTGACGGCGCCCTGCCCACACCGGCCGCACGCGGAGTGGGGGTCGGGCACTCGCTGACTCGCCCGGCGATCTGGCGGTAGATTCCAGCCAAGTCCTCACCGTCCGGCGCGTAGTAGTACATCGACGGATCGGTGGCCGCTTCCTCCAGCAGCCAACCCATTATGTCCTCCGGGCGGCCCAGACCAACCGTGAAGATCCGCGAGCCCCTATCCTTCGCCCGCTGTGCCTCTGCGAGCACCGTGTCCTCCTGCCGGCCCCCGGGCGGGAACGGCACCCTGTTCGGCAGCCCGTCTGTCAACAGGATCATCGTACGCCGGTTCTCCGGTAGGTGCCTCAGGTCCTCGAGAGCTCCCTGCCCCTCACGGAAGGCGAGGTCCAGGCGCGTTCCTTCCTGGATGCGGTCCAGAAGCCTCGTCAGTGCGATGTCGATCACCCCACGGTCATCGGCGAGCCCCAGCTGGATCCACGCGATGTCGTTGAATCCAACGATAGCCACTTGGTCCTGCCGGCCCCAACCATCCCGCTCGAGGTCCATCATGCTTACGAACACCCGCGCCGCCTCGAGAGCCGCCTCGTGCTTCGTGCGCCCGGCACGGGTCAGCCGGTACATCGAGGTCGACATGTCGAGCACCAATACGACATCGGTGTGCAACTCCTCCGGAATGCAGCGTGCGGGCGTCGGTCTGGGCCGCGGTTTGCAGTCATCGAAAGACTGGGCGATCTGACCGTAGATCCCCTCGAGATCCTCCGGCCGCGGGGCGTAGTAGTACATCCAGTCCTCACTCGCTGCAGCGATGAGCAGGCGTGGGTGAATGTCAGTTGGCTTGCCCACACCCACGGTGTAGATTCGCGTTCCGCGTTCCTTGGCCTTCTGAGCGGCAGCCAGCACCGTGTCCTCCTGGCGGCCGCCGGGAGGAATGGGTACGCGATTGGGGAGCCCGTCCGTGAGGAGGACCAGGACCGGGCGGTTTTCGGGCTTGCGGGCCGGACCATCCAGCGGCTTCTGGCCCTCCAGAAAGGCGAGGTCCAGCCGAGTACCCTCGATGGTCTTCCGGCTGAGCCGGTCCAGGGCGTTCAGGACAGCCTCGCGATCGTTGCCGAGTCCCTGCTCCGTCCAGGCCGTGTCGTTGAAGCCCACGATAGCCACCTGATCATGGCGGTCCAGCTCGTCGGGCGTGAAATCCAACAGCCCCACGAACTTATTCGCTGCCTCGATCGCAGCCTCGTTCTTTGGCCGGCCGCCCTCCTCCACCGCCCGGAGCATCGACGTCGAACGGTCCAAAACGAGTACGACGTCGGCGTAAAACGCATCCGGGATACACCGCTCGGCACGGTGGATCATCGGCAGGTAGATGGTGAAAACCCGCGGCTCCGCTGTTGGCGTTACCGTCGGGATGGAGGTCGACGTTGCCGTTGCCCTCCGCGTGGCCGTCCGCGTCGGCGTCGGTCCGGGCGTCGCCGTTTCCGTCGGGGTCGCTGTCGGCGTCGGTCCACACAACAGCTCGAGGTCGCCGAGACCGATGGACTTCCCGTGCGGTCCGGCGTGGCGGCGTGCGTTGTAGATTATCTCCTCGCGCCCCAGATCCGCCCCACTCGCGTTTTCGAACCAGATCGCCCCGGCGGACACCGCGCCGATGTTCGTCCCCTCCCGATGCGTGCGATAGGGGTCGATCACGGTCGAGACGACGACATCGCGCGTCAACAGCTGAACCAGTCCACCCAACGCGATCTCGTCGTGTACGTTCGGCAGGTTGTCCTGGCGGTAGTGCTCCGGCGCATTCGGGTCGAACTCCCATTTCATGTCACCCGTTTTGTGCAGCAGCAGGATATCACCGGGCGCGACACGGTAGAACTCGGTCAGCGACGGTCCGGTATCGACGTAGCGGTCGCGCAGACCGACGATAAGGTTGCCGGCTTTGTCAAACTCGATGTCGGTCAGCATTGCGTGGGGATAGTGGTTCCGCTGGCGACCGAGTTTGTCCCGCCTGGGCCACGGCTTCCATCTGTCATGCTTGCCGCGGTCGTAACCGAGTGCCAACTGCGCCACGAGGCGCATGTCGGTCCCGTCTGGCCTGGAAGCGTACACTTGGGCCACCAGATCTTCCGGATCCTGGCTCGCAAAGGCCGAGTTGACGACTCCGTGGTATACCCAGCCGTCCTTCACCTTCAAGCCGAACGGGCGGGCATCGCGCGCCCAGCTCTCCGCCTTGGCCCCGTGATCGAAGCTGCCGACGACGACACCGTCCGGAAGCTCCAGGCGGTAGATCAACCTGTCGGACAGGTTCATGACAAACAGCTCGGTTCCGTCGTCACTTATGTCGATGTCGCCCAGGCTGGTCCTGCCAGCAGCCGATCGGCCGCGCTCGTCCGGCTGGTAGTTGTTGTCGGGATCGTGCTGGTTGCGCCCGGGGTTGGGCACTTTAAAGAGCGGTGTAACACCGCTTCCGTCAAGGTGGACCTCGTATATCCCGCCCGGCCCAAGGCGCCCGAACTTGGAGTTCCGCTTGTGAAAGGCGCCTGCGTAGAGCACGTCCTTCGCCGGATCGTAGGCAAGCCCGTAAGTAGCGCCAACCTCGCCGATCGTAGCTAGAACGCTGTGGTCGCCGTCGTCCGGGGAGTCGCGGAAGGAGACGATCGCCGGCTCGTTGTCGAACGTCTTGCCCCTGACGTAGCACGATGTAGCCAGATAGGGGTTGTCCGACAGGCACGCCTCCGGCCGCGGGACCTGCTTCGGCGCCGTGCCCTCGACCAGCGGCGCGCCGAGAGGCTGGAGCACGGTGCACAAGGCAAGCGAGAGGAACGCAATGATGATCCGATTCCGGCGACCCGACAATAGATGATCTGACATATCACCATCCTCCGGTAACGTACCGTACCGCGCGGCGCGCTGGGCCGTCTGGATTCTGTAAAGACGTCCTGGGATCACGCTGCCACATTCTATCCTGGCGGTCCTACCGGCGCAACCCACCGCATTCCAGCATCCACCATGTTGCCGGCAGTCGCCACCTCGAAGACCAGATGGACGATTTGACGCGCACCGCCGGTCCAGGCAAGATCGGCCGTCTGGCCATTCCGTTGGGTGGCCAGGCGCTCCACGGATGGCAATCGCCGAACCGTGAGGAGGCATTTCATGAGATGGCTGAAAGTGGTATTCGGTTCAATGGTCCTGGCGGCTTGGCCGACCGTCATCGGGGCCGGAGCCCACTGGCCGTTTGGCACCACGGCGCCACCGGACCAGACCTTCGCCGCTTACGTACCACGCGTTGAGCTCCGCGAGGCCGAGACCGCCCAGATCGTGGGGCGGATGGGAGGCACTACGCGCGCCCTGGCGGTGACCGGCGATCGGGTCTACGCCGGAATCGGCGACCAACTCGTCGTCTTCGACGTGTCCGATACGCATTCTGTATTGAAGGTGGGCGAGACCGTGGCGCTAGGCGCAACCGTCATCGACCTGGCTGCCGACGGCGACACAGTCTTCGTCGCCGCGGGCGCGGCCGGGCTGCAGGTTTTCGACGTGTCCGATCCGTCGGGCCCCCGCCGGCGGGCTATTCTGGGCCTTCCGGGATCGGCTCACGGTGTGGCTCTCTGTGGACGGCACGTCTGCGTCGGCGCCGATGAGTTCGGCCTGGTAGTCGTCGACGTCATGGACCTCGATCGGCTGCGGCCCCTGGGCCGTCTCCGCGGCATCGGCGCCGTCAGGGCACTCGCCGCGGTCGGAAGCCATGTCTTTTTGGCGCAGGGCGCCAACGCGCTGCGTGTCGTCGACGTTGGCATCCCGTCCGACCCGCACCAGATCGGCTACCTGGCGGACGGCACGCCGGACGGCACAGCACGGGACATTGCCGTAGCAGGAGGCCACGCGTTTGTCATCGGCGATTCTGAAGGTGTTCGCATCATCGACATCGGCGACCCGACACTGCCCACCGAGGCAGCCTACGTCAGTGTTGGTTCAACCAGCAGCGCGGTAACCATTCTTGGCGGTCACGCCTTCCTGGCTGACCTTGAGCTCGGACTGCAGGTGCTAGACATCACGGACCCGGCTGCCGCACGTCTCGTGGGCGAGCACGCAGTGGAAGGCGGACTCGGTGCAGTAACTGCAGCTAGTAGTAGAATCTACGCCGGCTCGGGTCGAGTCAACCTGGTCGCGTATGACGCAGTCGATCCGACCACGCCGCGCGAGCTCGCCAGGTATGCCCCTCCCAGCGGCACCGCCAGCGTCGCCGTGGGCGACGAACACGCCTACGTCGTGGTCGACCAGCCGGAAATGGGTCTGGCCGTCGTGACCGCCTCTCCCGGCGTTCCGACGCGCCTGGCCGGCTTCCTCCGCCTGGACATCGAGGGCTTGAGGGCGGACGCAGTCGGGATCGGTGCTTCCGGACGCACTGCCTATCTCCTTTACCACCAGGCATTCTATCAGGCGATGCAGGCCGTCGACGCCCGTATTCCGGACATGCCGCAGGTGACGCGGCTCCTCGCCGTGCCGGACGCCACCGCGATGGCGGTGGCAGGTGACTACTTATACATCGCCGGCGACGGCTTGCGTGTGGTGGACATCAGCCAGCCGCGCAATCCGAGGCAAGTGGGCTACAGCTTCAAGGCCGGAAATGGTCAAGCGGTGGCCGCCGAAGGTCGCTACGCCTACGTTGCCCAGCGGACCGTGCACAAAGGCCGGCCAGTCAGCCTGTGGGTCTTCGACATATCCAACGCGGCAGCGCCGACGCAGATTGGGGCGTTGGCCGATATCGGGAACACCGCGGACCTGGCGACCAGTTCCGGCTACGTGTACCAGGTCGACCCGGGGTTCGGCCTACGGGTGTTCGACGCGCGCGACGCAGGACGGATCCGCCAGGTTGGCGCGTACCCTTGCGAGGGCCTCGCCCGACGGCTGGACGTGGCGGGCGGCCGCCTCTTCCTGGTCGAGGAGGCCTACTACAACGGACGTGCCGGAAGGTGGATGGGCCGTTACGGCGTGCACGTGATCGACTCTGGAAGCCCGGAGACGCCGCAACTGGTCCAGTTCGTGGAGTTCGCCGCACCGATCGGTGACATCGCCGTCAAGGAGGGTCGGCTCTACGTCGCCGGCCGCAACCAGGGACTGGTCACCATTGAAGTACCGGGCACACATTGACCCGCCCCGGAAATGGAGGCAAGACCCGTGCCCACTCGATCCACGCCTGGTTGTTCCAGAAATGCAGACCTCATCGGGGTACTAGCGAGCGGTCATTGTGCTAGCGCGGCCCGGTACGCATCCAGGTAGTCGCCGAGGACCCGCTCCCGGCGGAATTCCGATACTCGCTGCCTTCCCCGCCGCGCGCACTCCCAGCGCAACTGGTCGTCGTCAAGGAGGGCGGCCACGGCGCTTGCCAGGGCATCGGAATCCCCCGGTGGAACGAGCATGCCCGCCCCTTGCAGAACGGAGGAAAACGCGGGCAGCTGCGAGGCCACGATCGCACAGCCGGCCGCCATGCCCTCGAGCAGCACGATTCCGAAGCTCTCACCGCACAGATTCGGCGCCACGAGCACCGACGCACCGGCCAGCACCCGGCGCTTCCGCTCGTCGCCGACCTGCCCGCAGAATCGCACGCCTTCGATCGGCTCCCCGCACGCCCCCCACAACCACACACCCACCCTGTGCCACGCCCGCACCGCCCCGGGCGCAGGCGCGTCAAC
>CAYYVH010000011.1:0-27328 GCA_964475075.1 uncultured Anaerolineales bacterium
AGCCAGGCCCGAGCTCGAGAACGGACACTCGCGGGTGGGCGTGCAGATTCTCGAGAGTGCGCAAGTGGCCTGAGGGGAAGACGACCTCGACGCGTTCCACGTCGGTGCTCGACCCGAGACCGAAGTGCTGCACCGGCGAGTCCTGGGAACCCGTGCCGCGGGCGCCGACAACGTCGCGCCGTTGCGTCACGCCGTCGTGTGTGACGCGGACCTTCGCGCCGATGGCGTCGCGGTTCGATGGGCCGCAACCGGTGGCGGCCACCTGCAACCAGTTGTTGTCGTTCTCGTCGGTGGCGCGATTCCGCCAGAGCGCTCGTGCGGCCAGATCCTGGTCGCCGTCCTCGTCGTAGTCGGCCCAGCCCGACCCCCAGCCGCGGCGGGGCCAGATGCCGGAGACGTGGGTCACATCCTCGAAGGTGAACGGTACGGTCCCCAGGTTCCGATAGGTCGACGACCGCCAGCCGTCGTAGACGTGGGTGATGTGGAGGTCCAGGTGCCCGTCGTTGTCGAAGTCGGCAAGCGAGGCGTCGGAGTGCACCTCGTTGTACGCGACGTGCGCCTCCTCGCGCCGATTGCTGAACAGGTAACTTCCGGCAGCGCCACCGGAGTCGTATACGCCGGTAATGTCCGAGAAGCAGAGCCACGCCGAATGGGCCAAACGGGCCGCGACCATGTCCAGGTCATCGTCCCGGTCCAGGTCGCCCCACACCGCGCTGATGGAATGCCCGAAGGCATCCTCCGGGCTGGCGATCGTGCGGCGTCCCTCCACGCCGCGCCGGCGGGCGTCGTTGACGAATTGCGGCACACCGTTGCTGTTGTTGCCGGTGTTGACCCACAACAGATCCGGTTTCAGGCGGTAGTTCGACACGAAGACATCCAGATCCCCGTCGTCATCGAAGTCGGCCGCGTTCACTCCACGGCCGCACAGAGTGACCGTGCGGATTCCGGATTCCACGGAGGCGTCGCGGAAGTCGTAGTATGGCGGGCCGTTGTTGAGCCACAGGTAATCGTCGAAGCAGGCGCCGGAGGCCCAGTCGACGTGGTTGGCGGCGTAGAGGTCCAGGTAGCCATCGCCGTTGAAGTCCCCCCAGGTTGCCGCCTCGGTGGGAAGGGGATCTCGCGGTACCGGGGCGCTGGGGTCGCCCCAGTAGTACACATTGCGGACGTTCAGAAACGTGCCGTCGCCGTTGTTCCGCCAGAGGTCGTCGTAGTTGTCCTCGTGGCCGCAGGGCACGCAGTTCGGCGTGTATTGGTAGAAATCGAGGTCCCCGTCGTTGTCGTAGTCGCCCCATACGGCTCCGTTACCGGTGTCGGTGATGCCGGCCGCCTCGGTAACCGCGCTGAACGTGCCGTCGCCGTTGTTCCTGAGAATGTGGCTTCCGCTGGCGAGGATGTCCTCGTGACCATCGCCGTCGTAATCCCCCCAGGCGACGCGGTTGGCCCCGGTGAAGTCCCCGGCGTCAACCTGGTCGAAATAGCGCGTTTCCGCTCCCGGCAGCCACTCCACCTCGAGCCAGATCAACCACACCGGTGAGCGCTTCTGCTCCTCGCCCTGTAGCCGGGTTGAGAACAACCCCCACGTGTGGTGGGCGCAGTACTCGTCGTAAAACTTGAATGACGCGTGGAAGTCCCCGGAATCCCCGACGTACGGCAGCCCGTCGTCCAGCATGATATCAGGGGAGGTCTCGTGGCTCTCCTTGTTCGCCACGCCAACCTGGAACATGCGGGGTGGATCGATGATCGGCTCTGAGCCCTGCAAGCCTAGGTCGATGATGTTCTCGCCGGGCCCGGCCATTACGACGAACGGATCGATGATGTCGCGGCTCTGGTCCGGTTTGTGCCCGCCGTTCCCCTCCCAGATGTGCCATTCCATCGGCCCGGTGGGCTCATCCGGGTGGACGATGAAGTGGATCCGGCGGATGTGCACGGGCCGCGGTGGGATTTCGTACTCGTCCCAGAAGTCAACCGGGTCGAAGCGATTGGCGAGGCCATGGTCTGGGCCCGGTTCCAACCGGGCGTTCAGCAGGGGCTTGCCGTCGTCCAGCCGCCACTCCTCGTACTGCGACGGCGCGATGGCACGCCCATCGCTGCGCTCCTCGAGATCAGCCGCGGACATACCTGGTGGCAGGGCGAGCCGTACACCGGGGTAGTCGTACGAGGTTTGCTCCAGGTCGACGTCGAGGGTCCTCGCCGCCGAGTCGTCCCAGATCGGGGGTAGACCTCGTGGCCGTGCGGAGACTGGGTCCGGCGGAGGCCCACTCGCAGATGCCTCGATAGACAACACGGTGCACGACACAGCTGCGATGGCCAGAACCCGGAACAAGCGCGGCATCGGACTCCTCCTCCTTGGCTGAACGAACGGCGCGGCGTCGACGGTGTGGTAGCACGGAAGCCCCCGTTCGTCAAGACGCGTAGGCCGCGACCGGGGGGCGCAACGCAAGATGCAGAGGATACGCCGCCGCGGGCGGCCGAGGGCGTGACGGCCGTAATAATCTGCTAACCTGGGCTTGGTGCGGGGTAGCTGCGGTGCTGCAATTTGGGTGGCGGCGGAGAGGTGAGTTGTAGCTTGTTGGGGTGGTCTGGCTTGGGCTATCGGCTATCAGTCTGGTGGATCCGGGCCTCTGGTCAGGGGTCATGGGGTTCAGGTGTA
This sequence comes from uncultured Anaerolineales bacterium, assembly GCA_964475075.1. GTDB lineage: Bacteria > Chloroflexota > Anaerolineae > Epilineales > Epilineaceae > CAYYVH01. Next base: position 2,651 of record CAYYVH010000011.1, read on the forward strand.
CCGGACCTCTGCGCTATTCCGGTCTTCGACTCGGGTCATTCTCCGGAATCGCGGTCGCTGCCGGAGTCGGCTGGAGGCAGGATGCGACCTTTCGTTTTGGCCCAATCCTCGTCGCTCACGAGGGTGATTACCCGGAATGCCTCGGCGTAGGCCATCTCCTTGCCCTTCGCGTAGTCAGCCGCCCATTGCCTGATCATCTTCTCAGGGTCCCAGTCCTTCATCTGGCTCTTGTGGGCCCGCAGCGCCGCGAGCTTCACATCGATCGTCGACTCGATGTTGACATAATGACTGGCGTCTTCCCAGGATGAGACGTACACCTTGCGTGGTTTGTGCGCGTGAAGGCCCTCCGCCTCAAGTTCCTGAAACAGGTGAGGCTGGCCAGCAGCCGGGAAGGTGGCGTCCAGCGCTACCATGGCGGCAGCCCTGTGGTCCGGGTGGTTGATGTAGCTCTCGCCGGCCCAGACGATGGTCGGATCACCACAGACGACGACCTCGGGGCGGAACCGCCGGATCTCGCCCACCAGCCTCTTCCGGAGGTCGAGTGTGGCCTGAAGGTTGCCGTCCGGCTCGCCCAGGAAGGTGATCTCGTGCGCGCCCACGATCTCGGCCGCAGCCCGTTCCTCGGCTTCCCTTATTGCGGCGGCGTCCTCCCTGGTCAACGCCGGATCCGCGATGCCGACGTCGCCGCTAGTGCAGATGACATAACCGATCCGCGTGCCAGCCGCCGCCCAGCGGGCCAGCGTCCCGGCGCAGCTGAACTCGATGTCATCTGGGTGTGCGAAGATAGCCATGGCGCTCTCAGGCGTGTAGTAGTTGCTCACGGTGTCCAACCCTCCTGGTGACGCAAGACGGACCAAGTCATCAAGAATAGCCGGGATCGGCGGCGACCCCAAGTGCGTCGCTGCTTGGTTGACTTCCAGGGCAAGCGCGGTCTACGATTTGGGCCCGCGTCTTGGTGGCTTCGGCGGCTCCGGTCGATTCCCGTAGTAGTCATCCAACTGAAGGGAAACGAGATCCCACGTGGAGATCCACACGCTCGATCTGAACTTCTGCAATCTCCGGCACGCTATCGCATCCTACCTGGTCGTAGGGTCGGGCGGCCCAGTGCTGGTGGAGACCGGACCGGTCTCGACTGTGGACACGCTCACGGCCCGTCTGGCGGAGCGCGGATTCGCGCCCGAGGACGTCCGGCACGTCCTGGTCACGCATATCCATCTGGATCACGCTGGCGCCGCCGGCTGGTGGGCGCGCCAGGGTGCCCAGGTGTACGTCCACCACTTCGGTGCGCCGCACCTGGTCGACCCCTCGCGGCTTCTGGCCAGCGCAAGCCGCGTCTACGGCGACATGCTGGGCATCCTCTGGGGCAAAATCGTCCCCGCGCCGGCGGCGCGGGTAACCGCGCTCCAGGACGGCGACCGAATCGAGGCCGGCGGAATGACGTTCACGGCGTTGGACGCGCCCGGGCATGCCCGTCACCACCTCGTCTACGTTTTGGACAGCGCCGCCTTCACCGGCGACGCGGCGGGTATACGAATGCCCGGCAGCGACTTCATCCACCTGCCCACACCACCACCGGAGCTGGACCCGCCGGTCTGGCGGGCGACGATGGGCCGGCTGCTGGAGGCCAGGCTCGAGACGATCTATCCGACGCACTTCGGTCCGGTGGATGCACCCGTGGCGCACATCGAGGCCGCACGTGCCCTGCTCGATCAGACAGTCGAGTTCGTCGGGGAGCGGTTGGAGTCCGGCATGGAGCGGGACGAGATCGTCAAGCAGTACACGGCCTGGAACCGGGAACGTGCCGCTGCACAAGGAGTGGGGGGCGCCGAGCTGGTTCGCTACGAGTGCATAAACCCGGCGACCATGTCAGCCGACGGGATCATCCGCTATTGGCGGAAGTCGCGGGATTCCCAGAATAGCGGGTAGCGAGCCGGATCCACCTCGTTCATGAGATCGAAGACGGCTTCGATGATGGTCTCGACGTTCGGCTTTGACCAGTAGTCCCCGTCCGAACCGTAAGCCGGCCGGTGGGGCTTGCCGGGGAGGGTGCGCGGCGCGGAGTCGAGCCAATAGTAGCCGCCCTGCTTCTCGATCACCTCTTGCATCATGTAGGCCGTCGTGCCGCCCGGCACGTCCTCATCCACGAAGAGGATCCGGCCCGTCTTCGCCAGCGACTCGCCGATGGTGCCATGAATATCGAATGGCAGCAGGCTCTGTACGTCGATGAGCTCGACCTCGATGTCCGCCTCGCTCAGCACGTCCGCGGCCGCCACAGCAATACGGCAACACGCGCCGTACGTCACCAGCGTCACGTCTTGCCCCGGCCGGATCACCTCCGCGACTCCAACCGGCACGCTGATCTCGTCGATGTTGCCCGGCAGCTGCTCCCGCAGACGGTAGCCGTTCAGAACCTCCACGATGAGGCCCGGCTCGTCCGACTTCAGCAGCGTGTTGTAGAAGCCGGCGGCCCGGGTCATGTCGCGGGGCACGAGAACGTGCATGCCTCGCACAAGGTGGATAATCCCCGCCATAAGGGATCCGGAGTGCCAGATGCCCTCCAGGCGATGGCCACGTGTCCGGACGATCACGGGCGCCTTCTGGCCGCCCTTCGTGCGCCAGAGGAGTGTGGCTAGGTCATCGGACATTATCTGGAGCGCATACACCAAGTAGTCCAGGTATTGGATCTCGGCAATGGGCCTTAGGCCGCGCAACGCCATGCCGATGGCCTGGCCCAGAATCGTGCACTCGCGGATGCCGGCGTCCGACACCCTGAGCTCACCGTACTTCTGCTGAAGGCCCCTGAAGCCCTGGTTTACGCCGCCCAGCCGACCCAGGTCCTGGCCGAACGCGATGACGCGCGGATCGCGCGCCAGAATTGCGTCGAAGCAGGCGTTCAGGACCTCGAACCCGAACACTGCGGGCGCGTCCTCCCCGTACGTGGGTCTTACCTCGGCCGTGTGGAGCGCTGAGTTCGGTGACTGACTGTAGAGGTGCGAGCTGTACCGGTCCTCGTTGATGGTGTCTTGCGCCTCCTGCCAGTCGGCAAGCGCCTGCCTTGCCACCGTGTCCTCGGCCCGAGCGGCAAGGAGCGCGCCGCCGACGGCGGCCGAGATGTCCCGGCGGTACGGGGTCTGGGTCTCGTCCAGCCGGTCCTTGATCGCCCCCAGTGCGGAGGAGTGGGCGGAGCCCGTCGCCAGCGCGCCGATCAGCTCGACGACCGTCCGCTGCTCCTCGCGGATCGGACTGATGTAGGCCTGCCACGCCCGCTCGCGGATGCGCTCGACCTCCTGCCGTGCATCGCCCTCAAGCGCCTCCAGTTCACCGGCCGTGGCGATACCCTCGCCGACCAGCCACTCTCGCATTTTCCGCAGGCAGTCGAAGTCACTCTCCCACTGCAATCTGTCACGCATCTTATACCGCTCGTGGCTGCCCGAGGTGGAGTGACCTTGAGGTTGTGTCAACTCCGCCACGTGGATGATCGCCGGCACGTGCTCCCGCCGAGCAATATCGGCGGCCTCGAAGTAGGTCTCCAGCAGGGCCGGATAGTCCCAACCCTTCACGGTGTAGACGTCGAGCCCTTCGTCCGATCCGGGCTGACGCCGGAAGCCGCTCATCAACTCGTAGAAATCCTGCTTCGTGACTTGGTATACGTTGGGGACTGAGATTCCGTACCCATCGTCCCAGATCGAAACGACCATGGGCCCACGCAGAACACCGATGGCGTTGAGTGCTTCCCAGAACATGCCCTCGGCGCAGGTCGCGTTGCCGATCGTGCCGAATGCTACCTCGTCACCGTTCCGGGAGAACTGCGTCAGCTGCCCCAACTCCTCCAGCTCACGGTACAGCCTCGAGGCGTAGGCCAGGCCCACCAGGCGAGGCATCTGAGCTGCGGTCGGTGAGATGTCAGCCGCAGAGTTGAACATGGCGGTCAGGTCTCGCCAGCTGCCGTCGCTGTCCAGGGACCGGGTGGCGAAGTGGGCGTTCATGGCGCGCCCTACCGTGGCCGGCTCGGCATCGACGTCCGCATGAGCATATAGCTGGGCGAAGAACTCCTGGATCGTGTGAACGCCCAGGGCGAACATCAGCGTCTGGTCGCGGTAGTATCCGGACCGGAAGTCCCCTGGGCGGAATGCCCGTGCGAGGGCGAGTTGGGGGACCTCCTTTCCCCCGCCGAAGATACCGAACTTCGCCCGTCCGCTCATCACCTCTCGGCGGCCGATCAGGCTGGCGTGTCGGCTCTGCCACCCCAGCCGGTAGTCGCGGAGGACCTCCTCCGTGCTCAGGGTGATGCCGGGAAGCGTGACCACTGCTTCCTCTCTGGCGGCCATTTCCCCATGCCCCCCTTTGGTGGCATCTGGTGACAGAACGGGCACTCGTTTCGCTACGCGGAGGGCGCAGTGTAGCACAGGGGGGGGAGGCAGAAAAACCGTGCGCCGGCGAGTCTAACCTCGTCGCCGTTCGGGCGATTGTGTGATTGAGGCTGCGGGTTCGGTTTGACCTTCGGCCCTCAATACCCAGAGCCCCCAATATTGGGGAGCCACCAGAAGGGAGTTTTACAAAATGCGCAAGTTGTTGATTGTCGCAGGACTCACGGCCACATTTGTGCTGGCGCTGGTGATCGGGTCCAACACGGTCTCCGCGGCACCGGCCGTCGACGAGCCCGTCGGCATGGCCGTGCAACGAGTCGAGGAAGGGGACGGGCAGCTGCAGCGGGAGGGGCCCGGCCCGCGCCAGCCCGGCCGCGTCCAGTTGTCGCCCTGCGCACGCCTGGCCAAGCACGTGTTGAAAGAGTGTCCGTGCCAGGGACCGGACGGCGAAGGTTGGGACGGAAAAGACGAATACCTGGCGTGTGTGAACGACGTGGTCGACCCCTTGGTCGCCGAGCACGAGGAGCTCGCGGAGTGTGGCGAGAAGATCAAGGCGCGCGCCGCGGACTCGCCCATCGGCGATCCGGACTTCGAGTGCCCCAAGATCAGGCACCCGCGCCGGCTGCCACGTCTGCGCCCCGTGTTGCGCTGTGCCCGCCTGGCCCACGCCGTGATCAAGGCGTGCCCGTGCGCTGGACCGACTGGCGAGGGTTGGGGCGAGAACGGCCACGAGAAGTACGTACAGTGTGTGAAGGACCGGCTGGCCGAGCTGGTCGAGAGCGGCGCCAAGGACAGGTGCGCTGCGTTGATCATCAAGCGTGCCGAGAACTCGAAGATCGGCGAGGATGGTTTTGAGTGCCCGACACCGAAGCGCCTGGAGCCACCGGAGCCCAGGCCTGAGCCGTAGCTGGACGCTGTACCGGCAGTTGCCGGTCGGTTTGTCCGCGCCCGATTCGAGCGGCGACCCGCTCCCCGGAACGTCCGGGGGGCGGGTCGATGTGTTGACGTCCGTTCGTTCCCGCCGGGCGGGCTTGCCCACCCGACGGCATTACGTGCACCAAGGTCTTGCGGCGACTACATCGACGGGCCGACCCGGCACAGCAGACCTTTCAGATACGCGCCCTCGGGAAACGTGAGGGAGATCGGGTGGTCCGGTGCCTGGTGGAGGTACCCCAGGATCTGCGCGTTGACCCGAGCGTCGATCGCAGCACCGAAGACGATCTTCTGGAACAAGTCGGCCGACACGAGACCTGAACACGAGAAGGTGGCGAGCAACCCATCCGGTGCGAGCAGGTGGAAGGCTATGCGGTTGATGTCCTTGTAGCCACGGGCGGCGGACTGGACCTGCTTCTTGGTGTAGGCGAACTTGGGTGGATCGAGGATGATGAGGTCGAACTCACGTCCCTCTTGGCGGAAACGGCGCAGAGCGTCGGCAACGTGGTCTACCACGAACGCGTCCTCGTCGGCGCGCCCGTCGAGATCGTTGAGCTTGAGGTTCTCGACTGCCAGATCGACGGCCCCGGCGTTCCTTTCGACGTTCACCGTGGCCCCGGCGCCGCCAGCCGCTGCGGCGACCGTGAAGCTGCCCGTGTACGAGAAGCAGTTGAGCACCCGTCGACTGCGAGCCAAGCGGTGTATCAGCGCGCGGGTATCTCGTTGGTCGATGTAAAAGCCGGTTTTCTGACCGTCACGCACGTCGACGAAGTACCGCAGCCCGTGCTCCTCTATCTCGAGCGGTACCGGTGGCATCCCTCCCCACAGGACGCCGCTTCGACGCTTGAGCCCTTCGAGCTTTCGTACGTCCTCGTCGCTGCGCTCGTAGACTCCATCTGGCGCCAGGTGTTCGACCAGCAGGTCCACGATTAGTTGCAGGTGCTCGTCGATTCCCAGCGTGAGCGCCTGGACCACGACCCAGCGGTCGTACCGATCCACGATCAGACCGGGCAGTCCGTCCGACTCGGCGTTCACCAGTCGCATGGCATTCGTGCGCGGGGGAATCACCACGTCGTCACGCCGGGCAATGCTGCCCTCGATCCGTCGCCGCCAAAAAGCCGGCGTAATGGACTCGTCTTCATCCCACGTGAGCAGGCGGACGCGGATCTGCGAGGCCGCGTTGAAATAACCACGCGCCAGGAAGCGGCCCTCGGCGTCGACCACGTCGACGATGGCCCCGGAGTCCGCCTCGGCGTCAGCGATCGCACCACTGAAAACCCAGGGATGGGCATGTAGGACGGGCTTTTCCCGCCCGGGCTTGAGCCTTACCAATCCCGTGCTGTCGGACATACTGGCCCTCCTCAAGGCACAGGATAGGCCTACATCCAGGTGGCGGCAAGGCAATGCCGGTTACCCCAAGCCGTGACCGTCTGACGGATGCACGTTGATCGATCGTTCGGCGGGTGGTATGATTAGGGGCAAGGCGAGGGTGCGTGAGGCGGTCTGGCTAGTCTGCTGGCTGCTGGCCTTTCGCCGTTTTTTCGTGTGGGAATCGACACGCGTCCGTTGAGACGTACCCGTTAGAGGAAGAGCGCTGTGCTGAAGCGGTTTTTCGGCCGCCGGGACGAGGACAAGATCGAGGAGGGCCTGACCAAGACTCGCCAGGGCCTCCTGGGGCGCCTGGTGGGGGTATTCGGCCCGGTGGATATCACCGACGAGACGTGGGCGGAGTTGGAGGCCCAGCTAATTCTGTCCGACGTCGGCGCGTTGACTGCGGCCGAGATCATCGAGGAGCTGCGGAAGGAGGCGCGGAGCGAAGGTGTCCGCCGCGCTGACGAGCTGCATGCGGTGCTGAGTCGGGTGATGGTGCGGGCGCTGAACGGTGCGGTCGGATCGAGGAAGGACGAGCCGCCTGGCGAACCGGAGCGGCCTTCCACCAGTCCGTGGGTCGTGCTGGTGGTCGGGGTCAACGGTGGCGGCAAGACTACCACCATCGCCAAACTGGCCGATTGGTACCGGCGGCAGGGGAAGTCGGTCCTGATGGTGGCGGCTGATACGTATCGCGCCGCGGCGGCGGAACAGCTCCAGGCTTGGGGTGAGCGGATCGACGTGCCCGTGATCACCGGTCGGTCGGGTGGGGATCCGGGGGCGGTGGTGTTTGACGCGCTCAGCTCACGGCGGGGGCGAGGCTCGGACGTCGTGATTGTGGATACAGCGGGCCGGTTGCATACGCAGAAGAACCTGATGGCCGAGCTGCAGAAGGTGCAGCGGGTGATGGGCCGGGTCGTGCCCGGTGCCCCTCATGCGACGCTCCTCGTGCTCGATGCGACGACGGGCCAGAACGGGTTGTTCCAGGCGCGTGCCTTCACCGAGGCGGTGGCCGTAACGGACCTCGTTCTCGCCAAGCTGGATTCGAGTGCCAAGGGCGGGGTGGCATTCGCGGTGGTACGGGAGTTGGGTGTACCCGTTGTATTCGTCGGCACAGGCGAGCGGCCCGAGGACTTGGCCCCGTTCGACGCGGCGGCCTATGTGGCCGGGCTGATGGGTCACCGCCAGCCGGATCCAGAGGCGCGGCCCGAGTAGCGCCGGAAACCAGTGCCAGGAGGTCGACCGTGGAAGATGTGATTGCCACACTGAACGAGATGCGCCGACGGGTGGATGGCCTGCTGGTGCGTCTTTGACCTGGTTGCGCTTGAGTCCGAAGCGGCGGTGTTAGAAAAGTCGTCGCTCGCACAAGACTTCTGGGCTGACCCGGATTCTGCGCGCGCGGCGATGCGGCGATTGAGTGAGCTGCGGCAGGATATCGCCTTGTGGAGGGGATTGGAAAAGCAGGCGCGGGACCTATCAGAGTTGGCCGAGCTCGCCGACGCCGAGTCTGATCCCGAGCTCACGGTTGAGATCGAGGCCGAGGCGGAGAAGCTGGCATCCGAGATCCAACAAGCCGAGGGACGGCTGCTCCTGTCGGGCGAGTACGACACTCACGACGCTGTGCTGTCGATTCACGCGGGGGCCGGCGGTACGGAGAGCCAAGACTGGGCCGAGATGCTCCTCCGGATGTATCGGCGCTGGACCGAGAACAACGGCCACCCGACCGAGGTCGTGGATCGCACGATGGGCGAGGAAGCCGGCATCAAGAGCGTGACCATGACCGTCGCGGGGCGGCATGCATACGGTCTTCTGAAGAGCGAGCGGGGCGTGCATCGGTTGGTGCGCATTTCGCCGTTCGACGCCTCGGCCCGGCGCCACACGAGCTTCGCACTGGTCGAGGTCTCGCCGGTAATCGACGACGACGTGTCGGTCGAGGTGCAGGAGGATGACCTGCGCGTCGACGTGTTCCGGGCCAGCGGCGCGGGTGGGCAGCATGTGAACAAGACATCCAGCGCCGTTCGGATAACGCACGTTCCGACCGGCATTGTCGTCACCTGCCAGAACGAGCGCTCCCAGGCGCAGAATCGTCAGGTAGCAATGAAGCTGCTCCGAGCTCGGCTGCTCGAGATCGAGCTGGAGAAACGCGAAGTGGAGCAGGCCCGTTTGAAGGGGGAGCATGTGGAGGCTGGCTGGGGCAACCAGATCCGGTCGTATGTGCTCCAGCCTTACCAAATGGTCAAGGACCACCGAACCCAATTCGAGACGGGCAAGGTCCAGGCTGTGCTGGATGGGGATCTGAACGAGTTCATCGACGCGTATCTGCGGCACCAAATCGGCGCGCCGGCAGTGTAGGTCCGTGATACCGAGTCGATTCCGCGTTGCCACGTGTGGGTGGGGACGGCTATGTTGACAGAATCGGCGCGCCGACTCTCGAGGGGGCTCGTTGAGCCCTTGGCGCTGGCAGTCGGGCGGACGGGCCTCAGCCCGAACGCGCTGACGGTCATCGGGTGCGGGCTGCACCTGGGAGTAGCCTGGCTCCTGGCGGCGGGGCACCTCGCCGCCGGCGGCATGGCATTGGTCGTGGCTGCCGCGATCGACGGCCTGGATGGGACGCTCGCTCGTTTGACTGGGCGCGAGTCGACGTTCGGTGCCTTTTTGGACAGCACGCTCGACCGTGTGTCCGAGATCCTGGTGTTCTTCGGACTCCTCATCCACGCGCAGCGGTCCGGCCTGGTGATCGAGGGCCGGTTGGCCTTCGTTGCCCTCGCCGGCTCGATCATGGTGAGCTACACGCGGGCGCGATCGGAGGGGCTCGACCGGGGCACGAAGGCGGGGCTCTTCGGCCGGTTGGAGCGTATGGCGACGCTGGTGTTGGGCCTGCTCCTGGGTTGGCTGAAGCCGGCCCTGTGGGTCGTAGCCGTCGGTGCTTGGCTGACGGCCGCCCACCGGGTGTACGACGTGTCGCGACGCTGCCAGGCGAGAGAGGCCGACGAGTGATTCGACGGCGTGAGTGTGCGCTGTCGGTGGTGATCGTAGGAGTGGCGATAGCCCTCCTACTCCCTGGGCGGAGGAACGTCTGGCAGGCCGTTTACCCCTACTTGCCACGGCGCGCGCAAGCGGCGCCCTACCTGCTGTGGCAGATGCTCCCTCTGGGCCGGGCCACGCCCATCGCCCTTCCGACGGCGGTGGACGCTCCCGGCGCGCCGTCGCCGCCTTGCCCTACGGCAGCCACCGACACGGTAGCCACCGGACCGCTGGACGAGGCTGGTGCGGCGGTGCCGAGCTCGACGACCGACGAGGCACTGCGCGCGGCGACCCAGATCTTTCCTGCCACGGTCACACCCCCGGTCGTGCCGATGCCCATTCCGCCTGCCGCACGCCTGGAGGGGCTGCGACATGAGTACCAGACGTGGAACAACTGCGCTCCGGCGACGATCAGCATGGCGCTGTCCTACTTCGGCGTGATGGACGGCCAGGCACAAGCGGCGCGATTCCTGAAGCCGGATCCGGACGACAAGAACGTTGGTCCTGATGAGCTGGCCACATATGCGCGCCTGCGTGGGTTCGGGGCCGTGGTGCGCATTGGTGGTGACCTGGACCGCCTGCGAGCACTCCTGGCGGCGGATGTCCCGGTGGTCGTGGAGACCTGGTTCATCCCCGAGCCGGGAGACGAGATGGGTCACTATCGGGTGCTCGTGGGTTATTCGGATGCAGAGCAGCGGTTCACGGCCTTCGATTCCTATAACGGCCCCGAGGTGACTCTGGACTACGAGGAATTCGACGGGTTGTGGCGGGTCTTCAACCGCACCTACGTGCCCGTATACCGGCCGGACCAGACGGCTGCGGTCCAGGCGGCACTCGGCGACCACCTCGACGACCGCGTCATGTTCGCCGCCGCCGCCGTGCGCGCGAACGCCGAGATCCAGGGCGGTGAGGATGCGTTCGGATGGTTCGACCTGGGCTCGAGCCTGCTCGGATTGGGCGATGCAAAAGCCGCAGCGACGGCCTACGATCGCGCGCGGGCGCTGGGGCTGCCATGGCGGATGCTCTGGTACCAATTCGGACCATTCGAGGCCTATGCAGCCGAAGGTCGCTGGGAGGATGTGGCGGCCCTCGCGGACGTCAACCTGCTCAACGCATCGAACTTGGAGGAGTCGCAGTACTGGCGCGGACGGGCGATGGCGGCTGCCGGCGATACGGATGGTGCGCGGTCTGCGTGGCTCGCCGCGTTGCGCCTGAACCCCAACTTCACTCCGGCAGCGGAAGCCCTTGACGGGATGGAATAGGTACGGTGCTGCGTCAGCAGATCGTCAGTTAGGGGTCAGTGATTCGTCCAGTATTTTAGGTCGTGGGGTGCTAGACTTCTCGTGTCAGAAACCGGCGTTAATTGGTTTGACAACCGAAGTGGTCCCGAGTGTCGATAGCTGGGGAGCGGAGTCCTCGGGACAGATAGCCGACATCAGGCTACACTCCTTCCTGACGACGGGGCCGCGGACACGCGGCCCCGTGCTTCTGCGGGTGGGGCGCAAGCGAGGTGCTGCCCTGCCCCTGCCAGCGTGTTGTCCGCTCCGCGTGACTCTGCTATGCTCATCCGCGTCCACCGCCCCATCGGAATCCAGCACGCCCGGCGCCCACACGCCGGAGGAGGTTGTGATGCACAGGTGTATGCGACAAACATGGTGGATGGCGTGCCTATTGAGCGTGGCCCTCGTCTCCTGCGCACCGTCCGAGCCGCCGACTGAGACGCCAGGTCCACCGTCGAGCTCGGACCAGGGCTCGTCGGTCGTCGAGTTTCCGCTGGTGACGCCGAGCGGCGGGTCGTTGGATTCAGGCGAACCGGTCATCATTGACGAACTGGTGTTGTACAAGGACGCAGAGGGGCTATTCGAGTTGTTGTTGCCGGTTGGCTGGCCCGAGTCGCGCCAACCTCCCGCGGAGGGTGCGAGCGACAGGAAGGTCGGCACCGTGTTCCAGCCGGCCGTCGGCAAGGCGCTGCTGTCGGTGACCCAGTTTGACAATGGCCAGCGCCCGCAGGCGCTCGGCTCGACGGTCAATGGCGTGCTCAAGCTGACGGGTTTCACTGAGCAGCCGGGCTACCGGGAGCTTGCGCGGGAAACGGTCCTCGAGCGGCCTGATGAGGCGATGCGCGTTGTGGTGGAGTACGAACGCGCAAGCGGCACGAAGATGAGTGGCTTACTGCTGTTCCAGATCGACGGGACCACGTTTTCGATGCTCAATGCGGCGGTAGAGCGGAGCAGCTGGGCCGAGAACGAGGGGGCGATCCGGGACATCCTGGCCAGCTACCGGGTGCCCGCTGACAGCTGATCGCCGTCCCTGGAGCCGAGCGATCGGGCGCATCTTCATCCTCCAGCTGTATCTTGCGTTGATGACAGTCTGGTAGCTCACCGCCTTCGTGTAGTCAGTACACTATCTCCCAGCCACACCTTCCAAGGAAAGCAGACCGTTGACGCAAGAGCCATAGTTCTGTGAAATCCAACCTGCTCACAGAAACACGCTTCACCCGGGTGAGCAAGGAGCGGTCCACATAATGCACGTCTTCACTGAGTTCGACCTGATGCGGGAGCTTCACCAGGATGGAGACAAGATCGTCCTGCTTGTCCTGGATGGGCTGGGGGGGCTGCCCCTCGAGAGCGGCGGACCGACGGAGTTGGAGGCGGCGAGGACTCCAAACCTGGACCGTATGGCGGCCGATGGGACGACCGGACTCAGCGTGCCCATCCGCCCGGGCGTCGAACCAGGCAGTGGGCCGGCTCACCTGAGCCTGTTTGGCTACGATCCCCTGCGCTTCGAAGTCGGGAGGGGAGTTCTGGAAGCCCTGGGGATCGGCTTCCCGCTCGAACCGACTGACCTTGCGGCCCGCGGGAACTTCGCCACGGCGAGCCCGGACGGCACGATCACCGATCGCCGAGCGGGGCGCATCCCCACCGAGGAGTGCGAGCGCCTGACTCGGAAGCTGCAGGAGGCCACAGAGGAGATGCTGCCCGGGAACCAGGTGTTTGTGCGACCAGTGAAGGAGCACCGGTTCGCGCTGGTTATCCGCGGCGAGGGCTTGGGCGGGAAGCTGACCGAGACGGACCCACTCCAGACGGGCCGCAGGCCCCATCCCGTGCGGGATACGGGCGGCACGGCAGCGGGTGCCCGGACCGCGGAGTTGGTCAACCGATGGGTGGACCTGGCGCGAGCAGCGCTTTCGGACGAGACCCGCGCCAACAGCCTGAACCTGCGTGGGTTCTCCATGGACGTCGGCCTGCCGAAGATCCCGGAGGTCTACGGCCTCCGAGCCGCCGCAATCGCTGTCTATCCGATGTACCGCGGCGTCGCCAGGCTGGTCGGCATGGAAGTGGTCGAGTTCACGGGCGACCGTCCGGCGGACGAGGTCCACGCTCTCGATCGGGCGTGGGAGCACTATGACTTCTTCTTCGTGCACGCAAAGAAGCCGGATAGCTTCGGGGAAGACGGCAACTTCTCCGCGAAGGTAGAGGCGATCGAGGCCGTGGACGAGGTAGTACCGCGCATTCTAGAAATGGGTCCGGGTGTGGTCATCGTGACCGGTGATCACAGTACGCCGGCCAAGTTGCGCCAGCACAGCTGGCACCCGGTACCGACGCTCATCTGGGGCCCCCGCGCGATCCCCGATCAGGTCAAGCGATTCGGCGAGCGAGAATGTGCCAGTGGCCACCTCGGCGTCTTCCACGCCACGACCCTGATGTCGCAGGCGATGGCGCACGCCGGGCGGCTGAAGCGACTCGGTGCATAGTCGCGGCAAAGTCGCTCCGGTGCCCCATAGCTGCGGCCGGATACCGGGTGACACGCACGGCCGATTGACGGGGCGCGCGGGGCGCCGTATAATGGCCGGCCACGTCGTTGAGCCAGTGACCCTTTCGGGTACCTGATTTGCGCGCTAACGGAGGATTCATGCCTGCCCCACCCGATGCCATCGCGTTCACGATCCCGATCATAGAACGGCCCGTCTTCTGGTATGGTCTGCTCGTCACGTTGGGCACGCTGGCCGGCGCAGTCGTCGCCGACCGCGAGTCGCGGAAACGTGGCCATAATCCGGACCACGTCTGGAACGCCCTGATCCTGGTCATGGTCCTTGGCCTGCTCGGGGCACGACTCTACCACGTGGTGTCCGCACCAGCCGGCAGCCCGACGAATCTCCAATACTATTTGGATAACCCGATCAAGATCATCTCGTTTTGGGATGGCGGTCTCCGTGGGCTGGGCATCATCGGAGCCATGGTCGGCGGAGCCCTGGGTCTTTGGCTCTACGTGAAGTGGGCCAAGCTCAGCCTGGCCGAATGGGCTGACATCGCCGCCCTCGGAATTCCCTTCGGTCAGGCCATCGGGCGTTGGGGCAACTACTTCAACCAGGAACTCTACGGTCATCCGACCACATTGCCATGGGGCGTGCCCATCGTCCCGGCCAATCGCTTGCCCGAGTTCGCGGGCGAACCGGCCGACGCCCTGTTCCACCCGACCTTCCTCTACCAGTCGTTGGCGAATCTTCTGATTTTCTTCATCCTGATGTACGTTGCCCACAACTGGACGGACAAGCTCCGCACCGGCGATATTGCCCTACTGTATCTGATCCTCTACCCGCTGGGGCGATACCTAGTTGAGTTTCAGCGCCCTGACGCTTGGCTGGTGTCAGGCGTGCCGATGGCGCAGGTCCTGGCCGTCGTGTCGATGATCATGGCCTCCTTATGGCTCCTAGCGCGCCATGGCATGATCGGCCGCGGCCGCCGCCTCACCGCGGAGGCCTGATCGGCCTTCGCACCATCATGATGCCGGGTGTGAGCCAGGCTGCGGTTGCCTGGCTCACGCTGTGCCTGGCCGCCGTCCTCATCCTTCCGGGAGCCGTCGCGCTGGAGCTGGCCGGGCACCGGTCTCGCGGTTTGGCCCGTCTGGCCCTGGCCCCGGGCGTGAGCGTGACCTTGTGGCCGCTGGCCCTGCTGTGGTCGACCCAGCAACGCCTCACCTGGTCGCCAGAGGTTGTGCGGCTCGCAGTCGCCGGCCTCGCCGCCCTCGCAATCGGGCTGCTGTTTCTCGCCGTCGTGCGGGCGGAGTCGGGGCAGGTCCGTCCCTCCGCTCCCACACAGGCAGTGCTTGCCATTCTCTTGGTCGCCATTGCGATGCGCGTGGTTCAGGCGCGCGGTTTGGTCGTGACACCGTGGGTGGACGGGTACCATCACACATTGATTACCCAACTGACGTTGGATGCCGGCGCCGTGCCGTCCAGCTGGCGACCCTACTTGCCGGTCGACCAGTTCTTCTACCACTTCGGGTTCCACGCCGTCGCGGCAGCCGTGGTGTGGGTATCAGGCATACCGGCGCCGCAGGCCGTGCTGTGGACGGGCCAGGCGCTGAGCGCCTTGATTGTGTTGCCGGTCTTCGCGCTGGCACTACGGTTGACGCGGACCCCGGCTGCCGCCGTCGCCGCGGCGGCAGTGCCGGCCACTTTGTTCCTGTTTCCTGCCTACTACCTGACCTGGGGGCGCTACACGCAGCTTGCAGGACTGGTGGCTCTTCCGGCGACTTGGGTTCTCCTGGCCGATGCAAGTGCCTCGGCCCGCCCAATACGGGGACAGCTCCTTGCCGCCGCGACGGCCGCGGGGCTGCTGCTGGTCCATTACCGCGTGTTCGTTTTCTTCCTAATCGGCGCTCTACTCCTGACCCTTCACTACACTGCGGACGGGAGCAGGACGGGAGTGCGGCACGCGCGAATCTCTGTCACGGCCGTGACCGGCAGCGTCCTGGCCGCACCCTGGCTGGTCCGCAATCTGTGGCCCGGGGTGCAGGGAATGGCCGCCAACTCGCCATTCTGGTACCGCGCGCCACTCAACGTGAATGACGTTCCGGAATGGCTCTTCGTGGAGGGTGCGAACGACGTGTGGCTGTCTCTCGCTGCCGTTGGTATCCTCTTCGGTCTCCTGCGCGGAAGAAGGGCGGCACTGGGCCTGGTGGCATACGTTTCCGTCGCCATCTTGGTGGTGAGCTCCGCGCGGCTAGGGCTCCCGGCCTCGTGGGTGTTGCCGCCCTTCGCGTTGGCAATCAGTGCCTTCATTCCGGTGGCGCTCGGCCTGGCTCTCCTCGGTGAGATCCTGTACGACCTCGCCGTGGGGCAGCGTGCCGATCCGGCCATCGCATCACGCGTTCTGCTGGTGGCGATCCTCGTCGTCACGGTCCACGGGGCCTGGCGGACGCGTTCTATTGTCAACCCGGTGACGATCATCGTGGAACCAGCCGACATCGTGGCCGCCGATTGGGTGCGCGAGCACACGCCGCCCGAGGCTTGCTTCCTGGTGAGTGCCGGGCATTGGCACTTGAACACCTATCGGGGGCTGGATGGCGGGTACTGGCTGCCCATTCTCGCTGCTCGGCCGACGACGATGCCGGCCGCATTCTACAACTACGGCGGGGTGGAATACGCGCGCGCTGTGCTGGCCCTCGCCGAGACGGTCGCCCGTGGGGACGCCCTGACCGACGATGAGCTGGAGGCGTTGATGGCGCAGACGGGTGCCGATTACGTGTACGTGGGCCCGCATAGCAGCGGCGTGGGGGGTACTCTCACCGCTGAGCGCCTGCAACAGAGCCGCCTGCTGGAGCAGATCTACGAGGGGGATGGGGCCTATGTGTTCCGCCGCGCCGAGCGCCCCGGCCGCGTCACTCGAGGCGCAGAAAGCGTCGTTTGCCAACCTGTAGCACGCGCGGAGGACCCGGCTCGATCACCAGCATCGGATCGCTGAGGACTTCCCCCTCGAGGCGCACGCCTCGTTGGGCGACCAGGCGCCGGCCCTCATTCTTGGACGTGGTGAGCCCCGCTCCCTGCATGAGCACCAGCAGTCCCACGGGCTCAGTCACGTGGAAGCCGGGCATCTCCTCGGCATCCGGTTGCTCTCCTGACTGGATCGTGCGCTCGAAGTAGTCCTCGGCGGCGGCGGCGGCCTGGCGCCCATGGAACAGGGTGACGATCTCGCGGGCGAGGAGTTTCTTGGCATCCATGGGATGTCGCTCGCCGCTTGCGACGGTGCTCAGGACGTCCTCGATCTCGGCGGGGTGCAGCGACGTCACCAGGTTGAACCAGTTGGCCATGGCCTCATCCGGGAGACTCATTGTCTTGCCGTACTGCTCCTCGGGCGGCTCGACCACGCCGACGTAATTCCCGGTGGACTTGGACATCCGCATGTGGCCGTCCGTGCCGACCAGGATGGGGAGTGTCAGCGGGATCTGCGGCTCCTGCCCCACGGCTTGCTGGAGCTTGCGGCCGGCCATGAGGTTGAACAGCTGCTCGGTCCCGCCGATCTGGATATCCGCCCGCAGGTTCACCGCGTCACAGGCCTGCATGAGGGCATAGAAGAATTCATGCAGCCAGATGGCGTCACCCTGCTTGAAGCGCAGGGCGAAGTTCTCGCGCTGCAAGAACTGCTGCACGGTGAAACGTGAAGCCAGCTCGAGGACATCGGTGAAGGTCAAACCAGTCAACCACTCGCTGTTGCGCCGGATCTCGGTCCGCTCGGGGTCGAGCACCTTGAAGGCCTGCTCCACGTACGTCTCGGCGTGAGCCTCGACCTCCTCGCCAGTCAGGCGCTGGCGTGCCGCCGACTTGTCGCTGGCGTCGCCGATCGTGGCCGTCATGTCGCCGATGAGGAAGATGGCGTGATGGCCCAGCTCCTGGAGCTGCCGGAGCTTTCGCAGCGGCACAGTGTGACCGAGCGTCAGGTCGCGGCCCGTGGGATCGATGCCCACGTACGCCGTGAGCGGCTTGCCGGTGCGGCGGGACACCTCGAGGCGACCTCGCAGCTCGGCGGTCATCGCTTCCAGGAGCCGTGGGTCCCCGTAGTCGACTCCGCGCAGCAGAATGGTCAGCTGCTCATCGACTGGAGGCAGCTCGGTGCGCGCCGCCTCGCGCTGATCAGTCGTCTTCTTGCCCATGAGAGCGTGAATGCTACGGCAGCACCGGCGGGCTGTCAAGCAATCCGGCACCGCCGAACGGGGCACTCATGGTTCCACGTGCCGACGCGTAGATGTACAATTAGCGGGTTGGCCCAATTCGGCCGGGGGAGGCAAGGGTAATGAAGACAGCTGAGGTCAGGCAGCGGTTCCTCGACTTCTTCGCTTCGCGCGGGCACACCGTAGTTGCCAGCTCGCCGCTGGTGCCCGATGATCCGACCCTCCTGTTCACCAACGCCGGCATGGTCCAGTTCAAGGACACCTTTTTGGGGCTGGAGGATCGGGCCTACCGATGCGCGACCTCGGCTCAGAAGTGCATGCGCGTGAGCGGCAAGCACAATGACCTCGAAAATGTGGGGCCAAGCCCGCGCCACCACACGTTCTTCGAAATGCTCGGCAACTTCTCGTTCGGTGATTACTTCAAGCAGGAGGCGATCGCGTACGGCTGGACCTTCATGACCGAGGAAATGGGTGTGCCGGCCGCTCGCCTGATCGTGACCGTGTTCAAGGATGACGAGGAAGCTTACCGTGCCTGGACGAAAGACATCGGCTTCGGTCCAGAGCGCGTGCTGCGGATGGGCGAGAAGACCAACTTCTGGATGATGGCCGATGTGGGACCGTGCGGGCCGACGACCGAGATCCACTACGACTTCGGCCCGGGGCACTGTACGTGTGGCCGACCCGACTGCTCGGTGGCCCTGGACAACGACTGCGGACGATGGCTGGAGGTCTGGAACATCGTGTTCATGCAGTATGACCAGGCGGACGACGGCACGCGCGCGCCCTTGCCACGCACGGGCGTAGATACGGGCATGGGCCTGGAGCGCATGAGCGCCATCATGCAGGACGTGTACGGTACGTACGAGATCGACGTCTTCGGGCCGATGCTGGACGAGGTACAGCGTCTGCTGGGGCACTCGGAGACCCAGCGACGGGAACAGGTCACGGGCTACCGCGTGCTGGCGGATCACGGCCGGGCCATGGCCTTTCTGATCGCCGACGGGGTACTGCCCGGCAACGACGGGCGGAACTACGTCCTGCGGCTGATAATGCGCCGAGCCATGCGCTTCGGCCGCCTACTTGGTTTCCAGGAGCCCTTTATGGTCCAGGTGGCCGACCGCGCGATCGATACGATGGGCAGTGCATACCCGGAGCTGGTCAAGCAGGCTGACTGGATCCGCGAGGTGATCGCCGAGGAGGAGGCGCGCTTCGAGCGCACGCTGGAAAGCGGCCTGGCAATCCTGGCCGAGACGATTGCCGACGTCAAGGGCGATGGAGCGGCGGTGATCCCGGGCGGGGAGGTGTTCCGACTCTATGACACGTACGGCTTCCCACCCGATCTGACGCAGATGGTGGCCCAGGAGCACGAGCTGACAATCGATCGGCCGGGCTTCGAGCTGGCCATGGCCAAGCAGCGGGAACGGGCGCGTGCGGGCGGAACGTTCGTGACGGAGACGGTCTCCCGAGCCTATCGTCGAATGGTGCTGCCGAACATGGAGTTCCTGGGCTACGAGACGGTGGAGGCCGAAGGATGCGTGTGCGCACTCCGAGCGGACGGCGAGAAAGTGGACGCGGTCGCGGCCGAGCGGGCCGGAGGCGGCGGTGAGGTCGAGATCGTGCTGGATCGCACGCCTTTTTACGCCGAGGCCGGAGGGCAGGTGGGGGATACGGGCCTTCTCAGGGGGCCGGCCGGAAGTGTCCGGATCACCAACACGGTGGCGCCGGTTGCGGGCGTGATCGTGCACCGCGGCGTGGTGGAAGAAGGCGCGCTCGCCGTCGGCGAGACCGTGCTTGCCTCCGTGGACCAGGACCGACGGCTGGACATCATGCGCAACCACACGGTGACGCATCTCCTTCACCGGGCACTGCAGGACGTGCTTGGGGAGCACGCGCAACAGCGAGGCTCCCTGGTGGCGCCGGACCGGATGCGCTTCGACTTCGCCCACCTGAGGGCGCTCGCGAACGAGGAGCTGGACGCCGTCGAGCAGGCGGTCAACCGTTGGGTCCGGCAGGACGCGCCGGTGTCCTGGCAGATTATGCCGCTCGAGGACGCCCGGCGGGATGGGGCCATGATGCTGTTCGGTGAGAAGTACACCGACACCGTGCGCGTGGTGTCCGTCGAGGGAGTCAGTCGGGAGCTATGCGGGGGGACGCACCTTGACCGAACCGGGAAGATAGGGTTGTTCGTGATCACCCAGGAGACGTCCGTGGGCGCCGGGCTGCGGCGTATCGAGGGGCTCACCGGACGCGGCGCGGAGCGCTTCGTGCGGGAGCGGCTGCAACTCCTGGATCAGCTGGCCGAACGCCTCGGGACACCGACGGTGGAGGGTGCGGCGGAGCGGGTGGCCGAGTTGCAGAAGCGCGTTCGGCGGTTGGCGCGCGAACTCGAGCATGCCCAGGCGAAGCTCGCCGGTCAACAGGCCGCTGGGCTGACCGCGGCAGTGGTGGAGGTCTCCGGCGTCCGGGTGCTGGCGGTTCGAGTCGAGGCCCCGGACGTTGAAGCCCTCCGCGGCCAGGTGGATGCGTTGCGGGACCGGCTTGGCAGTGCTGTCATTGTTCTCGGCGCGGTGATCGACGGATCGCCGCGGTTGGTGGCGGCGGTGACGGATGACCTGGTCGCCCGCGGGATGCACGCCGGAGACTTGGTGCAGGAAGTCGCGAAGGCCGTCGGAGGTGGTGGTGGCGGTCGGCCTCACCTCGCCGAGGCGGGCGGCCGCGACGGGACCGCCCTTGACGCGGCGCTGGCTGGCGTGCCGGTGCTCGTAGAGCAGGTTGTTCAGCCCGATGCACTTTGAACGCATGGTGTGTCCATGACCGGGCGGCTGCTGGCTCTCGACGTCGGTGATCGACGTATCGGGGTGGCGGTCACGGACCCGCTGCGCGTCTTGGCGCGTCCTCTCACGACGATCCAGCGACAACGCGCGATCGAGGGCGTTCGGGCTGTGGCGGACCTCGTTGCAGAGTGGGACGTAGTGCGGATCATCGTTGGCCATCCCCTACTTCCCTCGGGTGACCGGGGCGACCAGGCGCGGTCTGTGGAGGCGTTCGTCGGGCGCCTGCGTGCCCACGTGGACGTGCCGATAGACCTGTGGGACGAGTCCTATACAACTGAAGCGGCCGCCACACGGCTCCGGTCCAGGGGCCTCGACGCTCGTGCCGCCAAGGCCCACATCGATTCCGAGGCGGCGGCAGTGATACTCGAGGAGTGGATGCGCGAACACGCCGGCGATTCCTCTCCGCTTGCGCCCGACGGCGGCATCTCGCCCAGCGGGACCGGTACATCGTCCGGAGGCGACGGTGCCATCGAGTGACGAGCACCTGCAACAGCTCGCGGGGCGCCGCCGGGACGATGGCCCTCGCCCACCCCGGCGGTGGTTGACCGTCCTACTCGTCTTGGTGCCGGCGATTACAGCAGGGCTCGTGTGGCGCGCCTTGTCCTCGTCGACTACTACCGACCTGTCCGTTACAGCCGTCGGCGATGGTATCATGGCGTGGTGGCTCGATCGGCAATCAGACCAGTTGCTCGCACCCTCGGATTCCGACACCCCGGTGGCCTTCGAGGTGGCACCCGGGGAGACCCTACCGGCGGTGGCGAAGCGGCTCGAGGCCAACGGGCTCGTACGCAGCGCTGATGCCTTCCGCCTGCTCGCGCGGGTGCGAGGCCTGGATCGCCAGGTTCAGGCCGGCGAGCACGTCCTCCGGGGGAACATGGTGGCTGGTGAGATTCTCGAGGAACTGCTCACGGCCCGCGGTCCGGCCGTGCGCGTCACGGTGCCCGAAGGCCTGCGGGCCGAGGAGATTGCCAAACTGCTCGCCACGCGGGGCCTCGTGGACCAGTCCGAGTTCCTGCGGCTGGTGGGGCTCGGGCGTTCCGATCACTCGACGTTGGCGGACCGTCCGGTGGGGGCGGGGCTCGAGGGCTACTTGTTTCCGGACACGTACGAGTTCGCGCCCGACGCTGGAGCCGAAGCTGTTGTCACACGGATGTTGGACACGTTCGAGGCGCGAGTGAGCCCGCCTGAGGTTCGAGCGCTCGTGGTCGGCAGCGGAAGGACGCTGTACGAGGTTGTGACCTTGGCCTCGATCGTCGAGCGCGAGGCCATGGTGGCAGCCGAGCGCGGACGAATCGCACGGGTATACCTCAACCGCCTCGCTGAGCCGCCTTTCATCCTGAACGCCGATCCGACGGTGCAGTACGCCCTTGGTTTCCAGCCGGAGGAAGACGGCTGGTGGAAACGGTGGCTCACCGAGGAAGACTTGGCGATCGACTCGGCATTCAACACCTACAAGTATGCCGGTCTGCCGCCGGGACCTATTGCCAACCCGGGCCTCGCGGCCATCCTCGCCGTGCTCGAGGCCGAGGATGGGGACTGGCTCTACTTCGTCGCCAACGATCTGGCGTGCGACGGCACCCATGTCTTCGCCACGACTTGGGACGAGCACCTGGCGAACGTGGCGACTTACCGCACGGGGGGGTGCGGAAGCGATTAGCCCGTCAGGCTTCGGAAGTCGACCTCGCAATCCCCCAACCCCTCTCTCGTTCCAGCTTCTGCCGCCGGGCTGATCGTCAGGTTGCAGTCAGGTTCCCGGAAGCGATCGGATAGGCACCCGACCAAGGGGCGTCAAGCAAAGCGGGTGTTGGTGCGGTATGCTCTTAAGCATGAGCACGCAGAGTCACGAGAACCCAGATCAGGGAACAACGATGCGCCGCAGGGCCCAGCTCGAGTGGAACAGCGAGGGGTCATTGGGTAACCCGGTCCTGCGGCGCCCCGGCCTCATACCTGGCTTGTCGGTGTCGGGGAACTAACAACCGGCGCATCCACGTTACTGCAGGCGGCGGGCGGTCTTCGGATCACCCGCCGTTTGCAGTTGTCCGCAGCTCCCCGAGGATCAGGTCCAGGATCAGTTCGGGCGATTCGACCGGCGCGTCGGTGAGGGTGAAGGCTTCCCCGACCAGCGCTCCCGCTCGGGTGGCGCTCGCCTCGTCCCTGGCGTGGAGCACGGCGATCGCCTGCCCGGAACCGATTTCGGACCCCAGGGGGGTGAAGGCGCGAGCGGTGCTATAATTCCACCACTATTCTGCAGGCTGAATTCGGGCAACGGGCATCCTCCTCAATGGGCCACCTGACCGTCGTCGGTGGCGGGTTGGCCGGTAGCGAGGCGGCATGGCAGGCCGCCGAGCGCGGGGTCGACGTAACCCTCTTCGAGATGCGGCCGGTCCGCCAGACCCCGGCCCACACCTCGGATCGGCTGGCCGAGCTCGTGTGTTCGAACTCACTCGGGTCGGTGCGGCTGGATCGGGCCGGCGGGCTGCTCCTCGAGGAGCTGGCGCGCTTGGGGTCGCTGATTCTCACCGTCGCGCGCGAGACGGCCGTGCCTGCCGGGCACGCGCTGGCCGTCGACCGTGACGCCTTCGCCGCCGGCGTGACGGATGCCGTAGGGCACCATCCGCGCATTCGGCTCGTGCGACAGGAAGTGTGCCGCGTACCCGATGGTCCGGCGATCGTGGCCACGGGTCCGTTGACCAGCGACGCGTTCGCGTTGGACCTGGTGCGCCTCACGGGCGAGGACCACCTGTACTTCTACGACGCCCTGGCGCCCGTTGTTACCGCGGAGTCAATCGACATGACCGTCGCCTTCCGCCAGTCGCGCTACGGGCGGGGGGAGATGGAGGCAGGGGACTACATCAATTGCCCGTTGACCAAGCCGGAATTCGAGGAGTTCGTCTCGGCGCTGCTTGGCGCCGGCCGCATCGAGCTGCACGACTTCGAGCGTGAGGACAAGCGGTTCTTCGAGGGGTGCCTGCCGATCGAGGTCGCGGCGGAACGAGGCCCCCAGGTCCTGTCCTTCGGGCCGATGCGCCCGGTGGGGCTCACCGATCCGCGCACGGGACGCAGACCATACGCCGCAGTGCAGCTGCGGCAGGACAACGCCGCCGGCACGCTGTACAACCTCGTTGGCTTCCAGACGAACATCCGCTGGCCGGAGCAACGCCGGATCTTGCGTCTGATCCCAGGTCTCGAGCGAGCGGAGTTCGTGCGCCTGGGCCAGATGCACCGCAATACATACCTGAATGCACCGCTGCTCCTGCACTCGACCTTGCAGTCCCGCGAGCGGGGAGACCTCTTCTTTGCCGGCCAGCTCACGGGCATCGAGGGCTACGCGGGCAACGTCGCCAGCGGGCTGGCTGCCGGCACGAATGCAGCCCGGCTACTCGCCGGGCTCGAACAACTGACGCTGCCCCGGACGACGGTGCTCGGTGCGCTGTGCCACTACATTACTCACGCTGCCCCAGAGCACTTCCAGCCGATGAAGGCGAACTTCGGCATTCTGCCGCCCCTGGATCCACCCGTGAGGAAGAAGCGGGAGCGTAATCGGGCGTACGCCGAGAGAGCCCTGGCTGACCAGTCGGTCTTCCTGGAGCGGACGGGGTGGAAATGCGCGCCCGTCGCTGCCGCAGGCGCGGAGCGTTGACCAATGCCTGAGTCTGCAGATCGCCGCCCTTCGACCAACCCACTGGCGGGGTGGCGCACAGTGCGCCTGACCGGCACGCTCGTGCTCGTGACTCTCCTCCTCGGGCACATGGGGCGTGTGGGCGGGAGTGCCCCGAGCATCGCGGCCGATCCGCCGCCGCTCGAGGTCCATCTCGCCCTACCGCTGGGCCTGCGAGACGGCCGCCCGGCGACGGCACCCCCACCGCTGTTGCTGCCCGGCACGGGCTTCGATGGTGAGCGGGCCATGGCTCACGCCCAGGCGCAATGCGATTTGGGTCCGCGCCCGCCGGGCAGCGAGGCTCACGGTCAGACCGGTGAATACATCTCCCGGGAGCTGGAACGGGCGGGATGGACTGTGGAGGTGGATGAGTACCTCTACCGGCGGACGGAGCTACGAAACGTGATCGGGCGGCAGGGGGCGGGCCCGGTGGTCATGGTGGCGGCGCACTACGACACACGCCGAGTGGCAGATAATGATCCGGATGGCGACCCGCGTGGCGAGCCCGGCGTGGGCGCGCATGGCGGAGAGAGCGGGACCTCCA
>CAYYVH010000012.1:0-26241 GCA_964475075.1 uncultured Anaerolineales bacterium
CCTGCCGGATGCAGCGGTGGCCGAATTGCCGGGATTATTTGTTGACACGCCCTTAGTGTATCATTGCGGCGAAACGGCAGGCGGGCTCGCCTCATCTCGCCCAAAGTCACCCATCTCCACCTCACGCCAAGACCCGAAGGACCTTCTATGGTTCTTTCTGCCTACGCTGTCGTCGGGCTTGTCACTCTGCTCGTCTTCGGTCTGGCCCTGCTGGTGGTTGCCTTTCGCCATCCTGGCGCGGAACAACTCCAGGCGCCGGCTGCCTGGAAGCCGTACCATTTTGGCTATCCTGTCTACGCCCTGATCTTCCTCTCCTTCGACATGGAGATGATCTTCATGTATCCATGGGCGGTCGTCTTTGCCGACCTGGGGCTGACGGCGTTCTTGGATATGTTCGTCTTCCTGGCGATCCTCGCCGGCGGCATCGTGTACGCCTGGACTATGGGAGGGCTAGAGTGGGAGTAGCCATTGCCAGCGTGTTTACTCTGGCTATCATCGTGGCGGGCACGGCCTTGACGGCACTTTTGGAGCCGCGGCTGTATGGGAAGGAGCGGGAACGGGGGCCGGCGGCATCGGTCTCGCCACGGCAGGACGTGGTCCCGCCCAACTCCGATCGCTGGCTGTACCCCGTTGCCCCCATTGTAGCTTTGCTGGGTGTGGCTCTGGCCAGCGTTGTCATTCCTTTCGGCCCCAAGATGATCGGCGCCGATCTGGGCATCGGCGCCTTCTATATTATCGTCGTCGTGGACTTCGTCGTGTTGGGGTTAGCTCTGGGGGGATGGGGCGCCAACACCCCCCACGCCGTGGAGGTATACTATCGTATCACCGCTCAGCTCGTCGCCTACGTCGTGCCGCTGGGATTGGCCTACATCGGCGCCATCATGATGGCCCGCTCCCTCTCCACCGTGGATATCGTGAAAGCCCAGTCCGACCTCTGGTTTATCGTGTTACAGCCCGTCGGCTTTGGCCTGTACGTCGCCACCGCATTGATGCAAGCCTATCGAGCGCCCTTCCTGGAGCCGTTCGCCCGCAGCATCGACCACGGCGTCCTCTCCGTATACGGTGGAGGCAAGGCGCTGCTCTGGCGTATTGCCCTCGCCGGCGTTCTCTTCATCGTCGCAGCCATGGGCGCCGTGCTTTACCTGGGCGGCTGGCAGGGACCGCTCTTACCCGGTCCCCTGTGGATGGTGATCAAGACCTTTGCCTTGATGATCTTTCTGATCTGGCTGGGCGGGCGGGTGCGGCCCCTGAGCGTGGCTGAAATGTTGGCCCTATCGTGGAAGATCCTGATCCCGATCGGCATGATCAACGTGCTGATCGTCGGGGCCATGATTCTATTGGGGGTAGGTCCGCCATGACACTCGGTATCCTTGCACAATGGACGGCTTTCGTTCTCTTCGCCCTGATCGCCCTTGTGGGTGCGCTGGGCATGGCCACCACCATGAGCATGTTCCGCAGCGGCATCTTCCTGATGGCTTCATTCATCGGTGTCGCCGCCCTCTTTATCCTGCTCACCGCCGATCTGTTGGCCCTGCTCCAGATCATGATGTACATCGGCGGCATGTTGGTGATGATCCTCTTTATGGTGCTCTTCGCCCACGATCCCGGCGGCGACATGATGGCCGGGATGGAGATGTCTCCAATTGAAAAACTGTTTAGCCTCGGCCTGATACCCAAAGGCCGCGGGAACGGTCACGGGGCGCACGAAGAAATGGCGGGCATGGACATGGCCGGCATGCAGCACGAGCAAGAACAGCACCACATGGATCACGGTGCAGAGGTCGAGTATACCTGTCCCATGCACCCGGAGGTTGTGCAGAGTGAGCCGGGCTCTTGTCCTAAGTGTGGTATGACCCTGGTGCGGCGTGATGCGCAGGCTGAACCAGCACATTCTCACGACGAAGGCATGGACATGTCTATGACCACGCCGGTCAAGCGGCAAGCCGTTGCCCTCGGTGTCGTGATCGGTGCGATTCTGGTTGCGTTGCTCCTGCTCCGTCCTGCCTGGCCCACGATCGCCGCCACCCCTGACCCCAATTCGGCGCGGCAGGTGGGGACCCTTCTCCTGGAAAAGTACATGATGGCATTCGAGGGCGCCGGCCTTTTGATCCTGCTCGGCATCTTTGGCGCTGTTTGGCTCGGCCGCCCGGATCACCATCCACGCGCCGGGGAACGAGGTACGCCGGCCGGAGTGGACATCAAGCCCTCCACTCTGGAGAACGATCAACTGGCACCGCTCATTGCCGATGGCCAGGATGACATGAAAGCGGTCGGCCCTGACGAGGTTCACCAGCACGGGCATACGAGGAGCTGACAATGGCGATTCCCCTCACCGCATATCTGCTCGTGGCCGCTGTGCTCTTCGCTATTGGCATCTACGCCGTCGTGGCCCAGCGCACGGCCGTGATGATCCTGATGGGCATCGAGGTGCTTCTGAACGCCATCGGCCTGAATCTGGTGGCATTCTGGCGCAACGTTGCCCCCGGCGACTATTCAGCGCAGATCTTCACAATTCTCATCATTACCATCGGGGCGGTGGAAATGGCGGTCGGCCTGGCGATTATGATGCTGATCTACCGTAACCGCCACACGGTGCAGGTGGACAAATACCAGGAGTTGAAAGGATGAACGCATTTCTCCTCCTTTCGGTCCCGGTGTGGCCCCTGCTGGCGGCCTTGTTGATCCTCCTTTGGGGGCGCAAATGGTCTGGCGGCGGCTACGTGGCGGTTGCGGGCAGCGCCCTCTCTTTGCTAGGGCTGCTGCCGCTCATGGGGCAGCAACTGCGTGTGCAGGGCGTCTGGATGCAAACCGGCCCCTTCACCCTGACCGTGGGCCTGCAACTGGACGTGCTCAGCCAGTTTATGGCGGTGCTGGTTGCCGGCATCTCCTTACTGGTCAGCCTCTACGCCGTGACATACATGGCCGAGGAAGAGGGGCAACCCCGCTTCTTTGCCTCGCTCTCTTTCTTCATCGCTTCTATGCTCGTCCTGGTATTGAGCAATTCCTTTCTGTTGCTCTTCGCCGCCTGGGAGGGAGTTGGCCTGGCGTCATTCCTGCTCATCGGTTTCTGGTACAGGCAGGATGACGCCCGGCAAGCCGCGCTCGAGGCCTTTCTGCTCACCCGCCTGGGCGATCTGGGGCTGTTACTCGGCTGGCTAGGGGCGCTGCTCCTCATGCGGACGACCGATATCGCCACCTTCCTGGACGCCGCATCTACCGGCGCCATCGCCGGCGGCGTGCTGACGATCTTGGCGCTGCTCTTCTTTGCCGGTGCGGTCGGCAAAAGCGCCCAATTGCCGCTGACAGCCTGGCTGCCGGCGGCTATGGCCGGCCCCACGCCGGTTTCGGCGCTGATCCATTCTGCCACCATGGTGGCCGCCGGCGTTTACCTGCTGTTGCGGCTCTTTCCGCTCTTCGCTGTTGCCCCGGCCGCCCTGACTGTCGTCTTTTGGGTGAGCGGTCTGACAGCGGTCTTCGCCGCTCTTTTGGCCACAGTCCAGATGGATCTCAAGCGGATTCTGGCCTGGTCCACCGTCTCCCAGTTGGGGGAGATGATACTGGCCCTGGGTGTTGGTGGTCCGCTGGCGGCGGCTTTCCACCTGGCCGCCCACGCTAGCTTCAAGTCCACCCTCTTTCTGACCGCTGGCGCTATCGATCATAAGGCGGGAAGCCGGGATCTTGGGACACTGGGAGGGTTGGCCCGCCGTATGCCCCTCACGGCGCTGGTCTTCGGCGTGGCGGCGCTGGCCCTGGCCGGCGTGCCGCCCTTTTCCGGTTTCTGGAGCGAAGACGCCATCCTGGCTAGACTTGCGGCGCGCGGCCCCGGCGCCGCTCTGCTGCTGATCCTGCTCATCTTTCTGGCCGGAATCTACATCAGCCGAGCCGGTGTCGCCGTCTTCGCCCGCTGGCCGGAAATGCCGGCCCCGGAGGCCAAGGATCCCGGCCGGTCGATGATGATGACGATGCTGGTGCTGGGCCTGATCGCTGCCGGTTTTGGATGGCTGTTCGCGGGACGTATCGCCGGCCTGCTGTCCTTCGGCGAAGAACCCGGGCTGAGCCCGATCTGGCGTGGAGCAGCCATAACGGCAAGCCTGGCCGGGCTGGCATTCGGGAGTTGGCGCGTGCACACACGGGGGCCAGTCCCGGCCCTGGGTACGTTTCCGCAGCATCTAGAACGCTGGCTGCTCGTGGCCACGGCCGCGCCCGGTCGGTCTGCCTTTGCCATGGCTGCAGCTTTGGAGCAGGTGGAACAGGCTCTGGATCGCCTTACCCAGCGTACGGGCCAGGCAGTCTTCGCCGCCGCTGGCGTCGACGAGCGGATGGAAGTCGGTCTCGATCAGGGAACGTATGCCCTGGCCAGGGCGACATTCGCCCTGGCCGGTGTCACCGACCGCATGGAGCTGCGTGGATTTTCGGATCTTTTGGACAGTTTTGCACGACTGTTCAACCAGATCGGCGGACGGTTACAGCCGCTCCAGAGCGGCAAGCTCTACCTTTACACTCTGGGAATTTTTGTCTGGGTGGCGGCCATCAGCGTGCTCGGGATTCTGGCGTGGCGCTGATCATCTACTCCACTGGAGGATACGACGTTGCTTACAATTGAAATTTTTGTGCCACTTCTGACAGGGTTGATTGTGCTGGCGCTACCACGCTCCCGGCCCGCGGCCATCCGCTGGACGGCGCTGGGCGGCGCCTTCCTCACCCTGCTGATCGCCATTGTCCTGTGGGTCGGTTTCGACCCGGGGGGTGTGGCGCTACAATGGCGCATGACCGCGCCCTGGATCCCCACCATCGGCGCCAGCTACGACGTGGCCGTGAACGGCATCTCCCTGCCGCTGATCGCGTTGACCTCCCTGCTGGCTACGCTGGTGATGGTCTATGTGCTGCCGGAGCGCAAACGAGTCAAGGAGCACGCCTTCCTCTTTTTGCTCATGGAAATGGGGTTGTTCGGCATCTTCTCCTCTCAGGACCTGCTGCTCTTTTACCTCTTCTTTGAAATCGCCCTGGTGCCCATGTACTTCATCATCGGCATCTGGGGACATGAGCACCGTCTCTACGCAGCCATCAAGTTCTTCCTCTACACACGCGTCGGCAGCCTGGCCATGCTGTTGGCCTTCCTGGGCCTGTATCTGGCCATGGAGCCCCATACCTTCTCCTTGCCTGCCATCATTGCTGCCCAACCTCTGGCCGATCAACCCCTGACCGCGGGGTTGGTGCTATTGGGGCTGTTGGTGGGGTTCGGCGTGAAGCTGCCGATGGTGCCCCTGCACAACTGGCTCCCCGACGCCCACGTGGAAGCGCCGACGGAGGGGAGTGTGATGCTGGCGGGCGTCCAATTGAAGATGGGCGCCTACGGTCTGGTGGCATTGATGTTGCCCCTTCTGCCCCATACTGCCCGCAAGTACGGCTGGGTCCTGCTCCTCATCGCCCTCGTTTCCATTATCTACGGAGCGCTGGCGGCCCTGGCCCAGAGTGATCTCAAGCGCATGGTGGCCTACACGTCGGTGAACCATATGGGTTACGTGATGCTGGGGGTGGCGGTGGCCGCTTTGACGACGAAAGCAGATATTCGCCAACTGGCCCTGAACGGGGCCACGCTGCAGATGATCAGCCATGGTTTGCTCACCGGCGGCCTGTTCTTTATGGTTGGGATCCTTCAGAGCGCGACGGGAACCCGGCAAATGGCGCGCTTCGGCGGCCTGCTGGGGCGGATCCCGGTCTTCAGCGGCCTCTTCGGGCTACTGGCCTTCGGCTCCCTGGGGTTGCCCGGCCTTTCCGGCTTTGTCGCTGAATTTCAGGTGTTCGGCGCCACCTTGTCGCTCAGCCCCTGGGCGGCAATTCTGGCCGTGCTCGGCGTCATCATCACCACTGGGCTTTTCCTGCGGGTGTTGATCAACGTGATCTTGGGCGAACCACCCTCAGACATGCCGGCAGTCACCGATCTCGACTGGCGGCAGTTGACGGCGCTTGTACCCCTGGCGGTAGCCTCACTGGTGATCGGGATTGTGCCTGGCACCATTCTGCCGGTGATCGACGCTGCAACTCGGCTGCTGTTCCGGGGAGGCTGACGTGAATGCTCTGTCCAATTGCATGGACCTGTGGGCTATCGTCCCCGAGCTGATCCTGGCCGGGCTGGGGTTGATCCTGGTGCCGATAGCCGGCCTGACACGCAATCGCTGGCGCCAAACGACTACCTTCCTGGGGATACTGGGGATCGGCGCCGCTCTGGTGTTCACGGCGCGCATGTTGCCGTGGCAATCAACGGCTGTCTTCTGCAACACCTACGCTGTGGATGGTTTTGGGACCGTTTTCAAGCTGATCATCGAAGCTGGAGGACTCATTGGCCTTTTATTGATCGCCGCCTATTTCCATCGCTCCCCCCAGGTTGGCCATGCTCCGGTAGCCGTCGTCTTCGCCACATTGGGTGGTGTGGGGCTGGCTGCAGCCCTCGATCTGGTGCTGATTGTCCTCTTCCTGCAGATGCTGAGCCTGGCCTCCTACTTGCTGGTGGGGTTGGTGCGCACCGATGCCCGCGGCAACGAGGCCCTGATCAAATACTTCATTTATGCTGCCGTTGCCCTCGCCGTCATGGCCTACGGCCTGACGTTCTTCTTTGGCATGAGCGGCAGCCTGGATCTGCGTACGATCGGCACGGCG
Source organism: uncultured Anaerolineales bacterium (assembly GCA_964475075.1). Classification (GTDB taxonomy): domain Bacteria; phylum Chloroflexota; class Anaerolineae; order Epilineales; family Epilineaceae; genus CAYYVH01. The sequence goes on from CAYYVH010000012.1 coordinate 6,658, forward strand.
CTCCAGGGAGCGGACCCGCTGTGGGTGACGGTGATGGCGTGGGTGATCTTTGCCGGCTACGCGTTCGAGATGACGGTCGTACCTTTCCATTTCTGGGCGCCTGATGTCTATGAGGGTGCAACAGCGCCGGTCGCGGGCTTTCTCTCCGTCGTGCCCAAGGTGGCCGGGTTTGCGGGATTTCTACGCTTTGCCCTCCTGGCCCTGCCTGGCGGCATGGCCCGCTGGCCCCTGATGATCGCCCTGTTGGCGATGGCGACCATGAGTCTGGGCAATTTTCTGGCCCTGCGCCAGATCCGTCTGAAGCGACTGTTGGCTTATTCCAGCATCGCCCAAGCCGGCTATATTCTCATAGCCGTGGTGGTGACCGAGCAGGTGGACGGGGCGCTGAGCGCCGTCGGATTTTACCTGGCCGCCTACCTCTTCATGAACCTGGGCGCTTTTGCCGTGGTGGCTCAGATCGAGCGTGCTGTTGGCAGCGACGAGATCAGTGCCACCCGAGGATTGGGAAGGCGGGCGCCGGTCCTGGCCGTGGCCCTGGCCATAGCGTTACTCTCTCTGGCCGGCATCCCCCCCCTGGCCGGGTTTGCCGGGAAGGTCTTTCTGCTCCGCTCAGCGCTCGACGGCGGGTTGGTCTGGCTGGCAGTGATCGCAGCCGTCAACATGGTCGTTGCCCTCTACTACTACGTGGCGGTCGTCGCTGAGATGTACATGAAGGAACCGGCGTCTGAGGACGCCCTTCCGGGTAACCTGGGCTACACCGTCGTCTTGGGCCTAACCATGCTTGGCACTTTCTTCCTCGGCATCCTGCCCGCTCCCGTCTTGCGCCTGACCGGCATGCTCTCTCAACTCGTCCGTTGATACGTGTTCTTGTCCTGCAGAGACTTCGTAGAGCCACATCTCCAGCACGGATCGCTGTGACCTGAGCCTCTTCCAGCTCGGGCTCAACCTGCTCGAACATCTCTTCAATGAACGTCTGACTATCCCTGTGGCCTTCCAGGTGCCTGCACCAACCTGGGCCCAGGCAGAAAGTGTCCGGTAGTGAAACCAGCCTAAACGAATGACCTGAATGTCAATCCCCACGTCCAGCCGGGACCAGAGGTGCTCCGCCGTCAGCACCCGCACGTCAAGCTGAAGCCCCAGGACGATGCATGCACGATCGCCCAGCGAGAGCCCGAGTGGCTTCGTCGACGGCCGGAGCTGCCCACTCATGAAGGCCATCGCGCGATCGAAGTCGACCACATCGAGCCCGAGACACTCGCCGGCCGAGTGTATCACCGGCTCGGGCATGCCGTGCTCGTCGCCCTCCTCCAACCGGCCAGGATTTCCTGAAAAGTGGCGACCATATTTTCCGGGACCCACAGACGCGGCGGGTGAGCAGGGCACAGAGTCCGACTGCGTTGCCGTCCGGCACTGCATGGAGTATAGTTCAATATCCATTGAAACGAATGCGCGCCGCGTGAAGGGGACGGTGATGATAGAAGGTTCGGCTCGGGCCACGACAGCACTGGCCGGCTCGTTGAAAGTACTCGGTGACCCCACCCGCCTGACGATCTTCGACGCCCTCATGCAGGGCGTGCAGTGCAACTGCAATCTGGGCCAACAACTGGGTTTGCCAATGAACCTGATCTCACACCACCTGAGAGAGCTGCGCCAGGCCGGGCTAGTGCGGGCCGAGCGGGATCCTCTGGATGCCCGCTGGGTATATTACTCCGTGGACGCCGGGGCCCTGGAGGAGCTGCGGACCGCGATCGTGACGTTCCTGGACCCGGCGCGCATCCAGGCTCGTTTGCCGACCTGCGGGCCGCGTTTCGTTTCTGAGCCGACAGACAAATACGATTACCGCAAGGAGCGGGAGTGATGTTAGCAGTCAGGCAACTGGACACGTGTTCGCTCGAACACATGGAGGGTGGGCTGTGACCGAGATGCCGCTGGCCGTATCGGGCAAGGGAACAAGCAGCGTTGCCGCTCAACTGTCTCTCCTGGACCGGTTCCTACCGCTCTGGATATTCCTCGCCATGGCGCTCGGTGTCGCGCTCGGCGCAGTTGTTCCGGGCATCAAGGACGTCTTCAACGCCCTCAGCATCGGTGCTGTGTCCTTGCCGATCGCCATCGGCCTGCTCTGGATGATGTATCCGGTGCTGGCCAAGGTGAAGTACGAAGAGCTCGGCAAGATCGGCGAGGCGCGGGAGCAGTTCGGCGTGTCGCTCACGCTCAACTGGCTGATCGGGCCGGCGCTGATGTTCGTGTTGGCATGGACCCTCCTACCCGACCTGCCGGAATACCGTACCGGTCTCATCATCACCGGTCTCGCGCGGTGCATCGCGATGGTGCTCATCTGGAATGTGCTCGCGGGCGGCGACAGTGAGTTCTGCGCCGTCCTCGTCGCGATGAACAGCGTCTTTCAGATCGTGATGTACAGCCCGCTGGCGTATATCTACCTGTTCGTCATCCCTGGCTTGCTGGGCGCCGAGGGCACCGTGGTAGATGTGGGAATGGCGGAGATCGCCAAAAGCGTCCTGATCTTCCTTGGCATCCCTCTGGCCGCGGGGATCATCACGCGCATCACGCTGGTTCGCCGGCGCGGCGTTGAGTGGTACGACGGTGAGTTCGCCCCCAAACTAGGGCCAACCGCGATGATCGGCCTGCTGTTCACGATTGTCGTCATGTTCTCGATGCAGGGCGACCGGATCCTGTCGCAGCCGTGGGACGTCGTGCGGATCGCCATCCCGCTGGTCGTCTACTTCGTGCTGATGTTCGCGATCTCGATGGCGTTGTCGCTCTGGCGGCGCTACCGCTACGAGCTGGCGACGACGCAGTCGTTCACGGCGGCGAGCAACAACTTCGAGCTGGCCATCGCCGTGGCAGTGGCGACGTTCGGGATCGCGTCGCAGGAGGCGTTTGCCACAGTCGTCGGGCCGCTGATCGAGGTGCCGGTGCTGATCGGGCTCGTTTATGTGGCGCTATGGGCCAGGCGGCGGTTCTTCCCGGCGGGCCGATAGCGCCCTTGCATCGGTGGCGAGACTTGACTATCCTCAACCGGGACAAACGATATTCCGATCCCCCCCGCATTGCGGAAGGAGGCTCGTGGTTTTTCCGTTCTCTCACTCCACCCTGCTCACAGACCACCGCTGCGTCACCATCCCGGATGGCGCCGCTTGACTCCTGATGGCGGGGTCATTCCCAGGCCCACTCTTTTCTCGCCAGGTGCTCGCGCCACACTGCGCTCCAGCGGGCACATCGTCGTCGTCGGCGGGGGGCCGGCCGGGAGCGCCTTCGCCCTGTTCGCGCTGCACTTCGCCCGCCAGGCAGGAATCGAGCTCGACATCACCGTTTTCGAGCCGCGGAACTTCAACCGCCCGGGTCCATGGGGCTGCAATATGTGCGCCGGGCTCATCCCGGTGCGAGCACTCCGCGTGCTCGACGGGATCGGGCTCGATGTACCCGAGCGGGTCATTCAAAACCACATTCACCACTACACGCTCCACACGAGCGCAGGCAAGATCCTCGTTCCCCAACCCGAGCCCGATGGCGACGTGTGCAGCGTCTACCGCGGACATGGCCCCCGCGTCGCCCCGCTATGGCCGGACCGAGTCAGTTTCGATGACTTCCTGCTGGAAGCAGCTCAAGCGCAGGGCGCAAATGTGATCAATGAGCGGGTTTCCGCCATTGGCCTACGCCCCCACCCCACGGTGACCACCGCCCAACGGACCGTCAGTGCCGACTTGGTGGTGCTGGCATCCGGAGTCAACCAGCACGCCGTCCCCATTTCCGATATGGACTATCGGCCCCCACCCCGGGAGCAGATGGCCCAGACGGAGTTCTGCCCGGGGAGCGAGGCGGTCCGGGCGACGCTGGGGGACAGCGTGCACATCTTCCTACCGCGCGACGGGACTTTCACCTTCGGGACGCTGGTGCCGAAGGGACCTTGCGTCAACGCGTCACTGTTGGGCCGACACCTGCCGCCGGGCATTTTGGAGCACTTCCTCACCCAGCCCGAGGTGGCCGAGCTGCTGCCGGATGTCGGTGGCCGGGCGTGTGGCTGCCGTCCGCATATCTCAGTGGGCGCGGCACGTCCGCTCTACGCGGACCGATTCGTGGCCGTGGGTGACGCCAGCGTGACCCGCCTCTACAAGAACGGCATCGGCGCGGCCCTGCGATGCGCTCGGCAGGCAGCCTTCACTGCCGTTTGCCACGGCGTGAGCACCGCGGATTTCAAGAGGCACTACGCGCCGCTCTGCAGGGAAATCACGCTGGACAACTGGGCGGGCCGCCTCCTGTTCACCTTCACGCGCGTCTTCCAGCGGTACGGCCGGCTCACCCTGCCGCACATGCGGGCGATCGCCGCCGAGCAGGCACTGCCGCCGGCCGAGCGCCTGCACAGCCGGCTTCTGTGGGGCATGTTCACCGGAACACGACCCTACTGGAGGCTGCTGTTGTTGGCTTCTCGCCCCGACCTCCACGCCAGGCTCTTGAGGCACCTCGTAGCCGACCCGCCCAGCTCACGGCGGAGCTGACACCAACGTTACGACGAGCGGATGTAGTCCCCCTCCTGGACCTCCCGAAAACGCCACTCGCAAAGCTGCTTGAACCTGTTCATGACGTTCGCCGTGACCCGGTTGTGGATCGCCTCCCAGATCCCGTTGATCAAACGGGGGGTTCGCCACTGATCCCGTCCATAGAAGTTGAAGCCCACGACGGCGAACATCTGGGTCTGTTCGGTCTCGCGCTGCTCTGCTATGGCCGACCGGACATAGATGGCGAAAACCCCCACGGGATAGCCGCCACTGCTCCGGTACAACAGGTACCGGGCATTGTCGAAGTACGGGTCCGGCACGTCCTGTATCTTCACCGCGTTCAGGCTGAACAGGGGGATCCACCTCAGCCCGAACAACCCGTTCTTGAGGCCAAGGGGATACCGCGAAAGCCCGAACAGAAGAACTCGGATGTGCTCGAGGCGGCCGTCGATGCGCTCAATCCGGGCAATATTGTTCGGCCAGCACGTCGAGTCCCCATCCCACCGCAGCAACTCCTCGAAGACGTACCTTGCCGGCGCGCAAATCCCAATCCGGTGGATGTTCAACACCGCGTACTCGGCAACACTTATCCCCAGGCGTTGGATGATCCGCTGCCGGTAGTTCTCCCGGTCAGCGTCGGAGGCGAAATCGACTAACGTCCCGGTCTCCGGCTTGTGCAGAAAGAAGAACCTAACATCCGACAGGATTCCGTGGCTTCTCGAAGGGGCAACCATCCGTTCGGCAGACAAGCCGCCTGCCTCAGTGTCGTCCGTCACGAATCGCCCTAGCCGATGTCTGTCCCGGGTTCGCCTTCCGCCGACGGCACCCAGCGATCGATAACGATGCCGGCGTTCTCGAGCACCTCGACGGCGTGAGGATCGATCCGGTATGCGTCCTTGTACACCAGGCGGTGCAGGCCGGCGTTGGCGAACGCCTTGACGCAGCCGAGGCAGGGGAAGTGGGTCACGTAGCAGGTCGCGCCACGCAGCGAGATGCCGTGCAGCGCAGCCTGGATGATCGCGTTCAACTCGGCGTGGATCGTCCTGACGCAGTGATCGCCGACCATGAGGTGGCCCGCCTCGTCGCAGTGCCCTTGGCCAGTCGGCGAGCCGTTGAAACCCGTCGTCAGGATGCGCTTATCGCGCGCGATGACGGCCCCCACGCTCGCCCGGTCGCAGGTGCTGCGAGTCGCCACGGCGGTAGCGATGTCGATGAAATACGTGTCCCAGTCGGGTCGCATCGACCTCCCTCAGTTGTGGTTGGGTCGGGCTCAGCCCCCGCCCAGGCGGTCCCAGCCGTCGGCTCTCACCCGCTCGAGCACCATGAAGCCACCGCCCTCGGGCCGCACCACGGCCGCCTCTCCCTCTTCGAGCGCGACCCCGGCCGCGTCGAGCAGTTGCGGCATGTGGCCGACGATCACGGTGTTGCTCCCCCCTCCCGGCGACTCGGACAACAGCTTCCGCAGCGCATCCCGGTAGTGCTTCCGCTCCGACGAGTCCGAGTCCAGGTAGCCTGTGTCCCAGATCTTGTCTCGCGCCACGTTGGCGCCGCCGAAGGCCAGCTCGGCCGTCTCGCGCGTCCGGCACCACGCGCTCGAGAGCACGCGCCCCACGGGGATACCCAGCCGGCGAACTGACTCACCGATCCGGCGGGCCTCGTCTCGGCCGGCGTCGGTGAGCAACCGCTGCCGGTCACATCGCTTGAACAGCCCCGGGTCCGCCATCACTTCCTTCACCCACTCCTCCTCCCGGTCGCTCTGGGACCAGTCGGTGCCGGTGTGGCGCAGGTAGATGACATGGCCGCCCCGCCGCAGAGCCTCCAGCAAGCTCGTGTCCTCGGTGGGGGCAGGGGGGTTGGTGGGCGCCGGGGGCGGCGGGACCGGCGTGTCTGCCGGGGCGTCGGGCTGCTGCGCGGGGCTGTCCTCCGAGCTCTCGCGCTTCTCCTTCTCTTCATCCTTCCTATTTTCCTCGTCCCTCTCCTCCTCGTCCGTCCGGGAGGAACGATCGGCCTCCACCTCCTCCGGCGCGGAGCGGGGCGCCGATCCGGACGCCCCGGATGCTGCGGCGGCCGAGGACCCGGCGGGGGCCCTCGTCGGCAGGGGGTACCCCAACTGTGCCAGGAGCAGGGCAATCTCGGCCGGCGAACTCGGGAGCGTGGGTGTCGGCGGCGGCTGAGGGGTGGCGGTAGGGTCCGGCGGCAACGGCAATACGTCGACGTGCGTCGTCTGTTGATCGAAGGCGTAGCGGTCGGCCGCCTGGTTGGCGTCGTCCGGTCGACCACAAGCCGCGACGAGCAGGGGTGTCAATAGGATTAGACCGATCACGACACACGTCCGCTGGCGTTGAATCATGTCAGAGGCACCCTCGCTTCGTTGTTGAGGAGATGGTACAGTTGAAGCCGGGGCGCCGTCAAACGCCGCCCGAGCCGCGACAGAGGAGACCCGTATATGGCGGAAATCGAGACCGAGACCTGGTCCCCCGTGCCGTTCGAGCCGCAGGGGACCTCGCGCGAGCTGTGGGCCGCCTTTCATGCCTACCGCCGCGAACGGCACGCCGAGCGCGCGGCCGACGAGCCGCTGGCCTTCGACGAGGTCGTCGAGGAAAACATGAAGATCGAGAGTGCGACCTGGCCCAGCCGCCGCTTCTACGTCGAGGCGAAGGGGCGGATGGTCGGCTTCTGCGCCCTGGCCGGCCCGAAGCCGGATACCCCGGAGTACCCGTCCAACCGCCATCTGGTCTACTTCTCGTCTGGGGTCATCGGGCCCTACCGGCGCCGCGGCATTGGAACCAGTATGTTGCGCTTGGCCCTAGAGGAACTGGAAACGCGCGGCGCACGGGTCCTGACCGGCCATTCGAGCGAGCCGGATGGGCAGGCCTTCGCCGAGTGGTGCGGCGCCGCGGCCAAGCAGACCGAGCGCCTGAGCCGGCTCGACTTCACCACCATCGACTGGGACCGTGTCGACCGCTGGGTTGGTGCGCTTGAGACCCGGGCCCCGGGCACACGCCTGGAGCTGTTTGCGGACCGCCTGCCGGAGGAGTTCCTGGAGGAATACTGTCTCGCTCGCACGGAGCTCTTAAACCTCATGCCGTGGGATGACGCCGAGCACGGTGACATCGTCGTCACCCCGGACGACTTCCGCGAGGTGTACCGCCGGCTCGATATCTCGCGGTCGGACCACCACACCTATCTGACCCGTGAGCCCGACGGGCCCATCTCCGGCATTACCGACGTTTCGTGGTCACCGGATCACCCGGACGAGCTGGAGCAGTGGTTCACCGGGGTGCTCCCCGATTACCGCGGGCGCGGCCTGGGCAAAGCGCTGAAGGCGGCCATGCTGCGTTACGTCGGCCAGCGTTACGAAGGCCTTAAGTGGGTGCGCACCGGCAACTCCACCACCAACGGCGCCATGCTGGCCATCAACGAGCGGCTGGGCTGGCGCGAGTACCGCCGCATAGTCACCTACCAGGTCGAGCGCGATGCTCTGGCAGCGCTCCTGTCGGCCCGGCCGGGCGGTGAGGCGGCGGAGCTTCAACCTCGTCCACCTTGAAACGATGTTCAAGATCGCGGAGGGCGAGACACCGCTGCGCACTGCTTGACAGCAATACCACCGGTGGTTATACTGGATATCGGAGTAGAGAAATTACCCAGGGTAAAACACACATGGCGAGCATCAAGACTGCGATCTCTCTTCGGGAATCGCTCTTCGAGCAGGTCGAGGCCCTAGCCGAGGAGATGCGGGTTTCACGTAGTCGCCTCTTTGCGTTAGCTGTGGAGGAATTCATCCGCCGCCACCGCAGCCGTCAGTTGCTGGACCAGCTCGACCGGGCCTATGAAGACGCACCGGATCCTGCGGAACAGGTCCTCCGCCGTCGCATGCGCCACCAGCATCGGCAGATCGTGGAGGGCGAGTGGTAATCGACCAGGGCGATGTCTTGTGGGTCGAATTGGACGAACCCGCGGGCTCAGAGCCCGGATACCGCCACCCCCACGTCGTCATCCAGAACAACGTCTTCAACTGCAGTCGAATTAGCACGGTCGTCGTTTGCGCGCTGACCTCGAACCTGAAAAGGGCCGGCGCACCCGGGAACGTGCAGCTCGGAATAGGGGAGGCCAACCTGCCCAAACAGAGCGTCGTCAATGTGTCCCAGGTGTTCACCGTTGACAAAGGACAGCTGGGCGACAAGATCGGCACCCTCTCGGCGACGCGCGTGCGCGAGATTCTGGATGGACTGCGATTGCTCACTGAGCCGCGCGAGGCACCAACTTCCGAATGAGGGAGGACGAACTGAGGGTGCTGTTCATGCTCAGCATCCCGGCACCGCTGGCCAAGCTGGGCGTCAGCCGGGAGCTGAAGGCCGCCCGACACCGACGGCTGGATCACCCTGATCATGCCCTTCGAGACGCCGGAGGCGGCACGCGCCCGCATCCTCAGCTTCGGCCGGGCGGGCGAGGTGCTCAAACCCCAGGCACTGCGGGACAGCGTGGTCGACTTCGCTGCGCAGATCGTGGGGTTCTACGATGCATCCACGTGACAGCCGGCACCAGCGCCACCGGTCTCAACAGACCCGACCACGACCGGCGAGCCAGAGAACGAGGCCCGGGGCGAGCCCGGGCCTCGGTTAGCCGAACACTCGGCGAGACGTGATTTCATGGCGCCACGCCTCACGGCCGCGGACGGGGCGGTGAGGTCCAGCTCCGTCTCGACATAGATCGGCGCCGCGTGCTCACCGTCGGCCGGCACGAGCTTGATCGACACCGGGAAGGCGCCGGCGCCGTCGTACTGGTGCCGCCACCTCAGCGCGTCGACCGTCACGCGCGCACCAGCGGGCAGCTGCTCGACGAAGCCATCGCCCCAGTCGATTTCGGTACGTGCGATGACCGGCACATCGGAAGCCTCGGAGAAGCGCACGCCGACCTCGACTCCGTCGCTGCCGCGCGAGAGCACCACCGCCTCGGCCGCCGCCGACTGTGCCTACGTGATCGGATGTGTCTCCGGGCGGTCGATCAACCAGCCGACGTGGCCGCGCGAGAGGTTGACCGCATCGATCTTGTCCTCGATCATGACCTCGTAGGCCTTGACCATGCCGGGGGTGCCATCCATGTTGTAATAGTGGAAGACCCAGGCCATCGGCGCCAGGCCTGGGATGCCGCCCCGGTACTGGGCCAACGGCGGCTCATCCAGCACGACAAAGTAGCGGTTCGTCGCTGAGACGCCCTCGGTCTCCTCCACCGGTTCGGTGCCGGCCACTACGTAACCATCGGCGAACTCCGGGTCGCCGACGGGGAAGCCCAACGCGGGGCTCGCGCCCGAAGCCGTGAATCCGAAGCTGAGCAGGAGCGCGAGAAGGACGGTCGCGTACCGGCCGAGTCGAAGCGAACCGCGCGCCCCAGTGGCTCCCTCCGGCGCCGAGTAGGGATGAGTTGTGTGGGGTAGGGAAGGTTACATTTTGTCTCCTCCAGAGCAAGAAACGTGGGATACCCCAACCGCCGACGCATCCAGGACGGCCGGGGTTGCCGGATATCAGACACAATTCCGCGGTTTTGAGCACCGCGTCCCTGCGGTAGTCAGGTGCGTTCCCCTTGCCTGGCCCGTCGCGAGCGAGGCGTCAGCCGTCCCCGAACAACGTCTGCGTGCGCTCCGGACCGATGCTCACGATGCGTACCGGAAGGCCGACGAACTCCTCTATGAAATCGAGGTAGCCCTGGGCCGCCGCCGGAAGATCCTCCAGGCGGCGGCAGCCGTCGATCTCGGCGGCGAAGCCGGGCAGCGTCTCGTACACCGGCGTGACCGCATCGAGCTCGGCGGCGCCGGCTGGGAAGTCTCCACTTTGCCGCCCGTCGAGCGCGTATGCTACGCACAGCGAGAGCTCATCGAAGCCGGCCAGGACGTCCAGCAGGGTGACGGCGAGCGCCGTAACCCCGCACGTCCACGCCGCGTAGCGGAGGGCCACCAGGTCCAGCCAGCCGCAGCGCCGCCGCCGGCCGGTGGTCGTGCCGTACTCGTGACCCCGGTCACGCATGCGCGCACCCGTGGGGTTATCCTGCTCGGTGGGGAACGGGCCACCGCCCACGCGCGAGGTGTATGCCTTGACCACCCCGACGATCTCGCCCACGGCCCGGCCCGGTACGCCGGCACCCGCATATAGCCCCAGCGCCGAGCTGTTGCTCGACGTGACGTAGGGAAATGTCCCGTGGTCGATGTCCAGCAGGAAGCCGTTCGCGCCCTCGAAGAGCAGGCGGCTCCCGGAGCGCATCGCCTCGTGCAGCAGGCGCGACGTGTCGCTCACGTGCCCCCGCAGCGCCTCGGCGTAGGCCGCGCACCGCTCGGCCAGCTCCGCGGGGTCGATGGGCTCGAACAGCACGTCGGCCTGGCGGGCCAGCCCCCCGAGGGTCGCGTTCTTCACCCGCGCGATGTGGTGGAGCCGCTCGGCGAGCCGTTCCCCGTCCAGCAGGTCCCCCACGCGGAGGGCAGTGGAGCGGGTAGCCTTGTCGGCGTAGCACGGGCCGATGCCGCGGCCGGTCGTGCCAATCTTCCGCGCGCCGCCCAGCGAGGCGGTCATGGCGGCCTCCAGAAGACCGTCGGCCAGCTTGTGGTATGGCAGAACGAGGTGAGCGCGGTCGGAGATGCGCAGGTTGTCGCCCACCTCCACGCCCCGCGCCCGCAACCCCTTGATCTCCCCCAGGAGCACCTCGGGGTCGACCACGACACCGTTGCCGATGACTGCCGTCTTGCCGGGGTGGAGCACGCCGCACGGCACGAGGTGGAGCGCGTAGCGCTCATCGCCGATGACGACGGTGTGGCCGGCGTTGGCGCCGCCGTTGAAGCGGACGATGAGGTCGAACGAGTCGGCCAAGAGGTCGACGATCTTGCCCTTGCCCTCATCGCCCCACTGGAGGCCCGCCACCGCAGTGTGAGGATTCCCGTTGGAGAACACGTTTTCACCTCCCGTACCGGAGGCGAGGGCAAACAAAAACGCCCCCGAACCCACGGTCCTGAGGGCGAGCTTTGCCTTTTGCCTGCCGAGCGCCACGGCGGCGACCGGCAGGTGATCCGCACCCCTACTCCGGGGAGGCCCGCCGCGAATCGATGTGACCCCATTTTATCGCAGCCAAGGTGGCGGGCGCAACAATTCGCATGTGGCCGCCGCCTACTGCCCAGCCCCGACGCCGATGTTCCTCTCGCTGGGCGCAGTTCCGCCCCGCCGATAGGCCCTGTCTCGCCCGTTGACCACCGCCGAGAACCGTCGATCCCGCGGGGCCGGCGCGGGAACGTACCTATCCGCTGCCAAGGATCCGGTCCAGGAGCAGCCCCAGCTCCGTCTGATCCAAGGGACCCTCAATCCGGTTGGCCACGCGGCCGCGCCGGTCCAGCAAGAAGGTCCACGGCTCGGACGGCAGCCCCCAGGCTTTCGCGGTCGGGGAGAGCTGCGAGGGGTCTGCCAGGTCCCGCGTCTCGACCATAATGAAGTTGACCCGGCTGCCGTAGGTGGCCTTTGCGGCCTTGATAGTGCCCAGCGTCGCCGGGCAGATGGGCGTACCGCAGTGCTCGTACGAGCCGAAGTGGACTACCGTCGGTCGGCCGCTGGCGGCCGCCTCCACAATGGTCATGCCGAAAAAATCGGCATCGGGGTCCGGATCGCTGGTCAGGCTCGTGATGTCGCCGTCGGCCAGCGTCGGGTTGAGCACCTCGGGCACCCGATCGCCCACCCGCGGGGTCACCGTGCGCCCGGCGACCTGAATCTCCTTGCGCGTGCGCCCCACCCAGCCGTCGGGGCGTGAGGCGACGACCTCGATAGCCCACGGTCCCGACGAGTCGAAATCGCTGTAGGCGACCCACGCCCCGCCGTCCTCTACCGGCAACCCGAAGTAGAGCGCCCCACCGCTGGCCACCTCCAGCACCTTGTCGGCCTCCGGCTGGGTGCGATAGACGTGGATCTCGACGTTGTACCCGCTGTTGCCCACCAGCTCCGAGCCGACGGCATCGAAAATGCGGAACGCGAGCCTCTCCTCGCCGAGCGCCAGTTCCGAATTGGTCACGACCACCGTCAACGTCTCGGCCGCGACGTCCTGCGTGGGCCCGGCCCGCGACTCGCCAGCCGGGCCCGGAGTGATGGTCGGCGGTGAAGCGCTGCAGGCTGCCAACAGCGGCAGGACAAGGGCGGCAGATAGGGTTCTCTTCACGGCTCCTCCTCCCTCGGCGGACCAAAGATAGGACGTCCCATCGGGCCGCGCAAGTGTCAGTCAGACAGGTTCTCGGCCAGGCCACCGGCAGTGCTGGGGCGCAGCCGAACTGAGGTGTCCAAAAACGTCTTGTCGCGTGTTAATGAGGGCAAGAAGCGAGGATTTCGGGTCGGGCATGCGCCGGTGCCCGGCCCGGATCCGAACACCAGGGGTGCCGCTCCCTCCCGGTGCGCTTCGGGCGCTCGAGAGATCGTGAGTGTTGGTTGAACGGGTGTCAATAGGCGTCGCGTGCTTTGTGGCGTAGAAGCGAGGATCTCGGGTCGGGCGTGCGCCGGTGCCCGGCCCGGATCCAGTGCCGGGGCATTGCTCCCGCCCCGGCACGCTTCCGACGGAGGCCTCGGCTTCTCGGCTTTTTCGAAGCGGGGGCCTTCGTCTGTTCGTTACCCCTGATTCTCCTCGGTAGCCTCGGGGGCCTCCTCCGCTTCAGGCGTTGCCTCCGGCTCGGGAGTCACCTCCGACTCCGGTGACGCCTCGACCTCCTCGCCTGCCGCTTCGCCTTCGCCAGCCCCTTCGATCGCTTCGACCGTCCCCTCGCCCTCAGGGGTTTCGGTGACCTCCGGCGTCGGCGTCGGCGCAAGCGGCGGCGAGTCGATCCACCGCTCGAGCTGGCCGATATCGCCGCTGCTCAAGAGAACGATCCGCTCATCTCCCTCTAGGCGGACGTACTTGTCGGCGCTGACCGGGGCGTCCTCGCCCACCTGCAGAGTGCGGGTGTCTCCGCCGGCCGTCTTTAGCGTGACGGTCAGGGACGCCGTGGCGAAGCCGTAGTTATCCGGATCCACCCCTCCCGGGACCTCGGCCAGGACGTTGGGGTTGGCCATGCGTTCGACCACCCCGTCCACCAAGTCGCTTGCGGCCTCGCCGTCAACCTCCCAGCCGCCCGCCACGCGGGTCAGGGTGTAGCTGCCGGTCGCCCCGACCACGGCCACCGCCTGCACGTCGGCGGGTTCCAGCTCGAAGAGCGGCGCCGGTGTCGGCGTGGCGGTGCCCTCCCCCACGTCCAGCGGCTCCGTCTCGCGCTGGGTGTAGGCGACGGCAGCCAGCGCCACGAAGATCAGAAACACAACAAGTGTATAGCGGCGGTTCATCCCACTCTACCCCCTGAACGTCTGCGCAACATGATCCATCCACCCACGCCAAGGACCGCCAGCGGCGCCAAGACGGCCGTGACGAGCATCAGGCGCAGCGGGTTCTCCGGCGGAGTGAGCGGCCGGTCGTCTGGCTCGGTGGGGCGGATCGAGATGAGCTCCTCCTCTTGCGTGAGCCAGTTGACCGCGTTCAGGAAGAGGTCGAGGTTGGCAATCCCCCGGACGTCCCTCAGGAACGGATCGACCACGAGGGCGCTGGTGCCGAAGACCACGAGCCGGCCGTAGTCCTCACCACCCTCGGCTGCCACGGCCAGTGTGAGGGGGCCCTGCTCGTCGTTCTCACCACGTTCGGCACGGGCGCCCTCCCCCTGGAGGTTCTCCAGGTCCACCTCACCCCAGGCGCCGTCGGATGTCTTGAGCAGCGCTGTGGTCTTCAAGGTGTCCGTCACCGGTGTGCCGAGGCCGATCGAGCGTACGTTGGGCATCAGGGAGGCCAACTGCTCCAAGTCCTTGGTGATGGTGTGGAAGCCGTAGCCGGTGTCCACGACTCTGATCCACGACGGCCTGTTGATAAAGAGGGCGTTCTGCGGGTCGAAGACCAGATCGTCGTGCGGCCGGATCTCCCAAGGGAGCAGGACCGTTTCGAGACCGTGCTCCACCAACGGATCGACCAGCACCATCAGGGAGCCCCCTCCCTCGACGTACCCGGCCAGCTTCCTGGCCTCCTCTTCCGCGAAGGGCCGCTGGGGACCCGCCACAATGATGAGGTCGGCCGCCGGGAGGGTGGCGGTGATGGCCAAGGTCTCGATCTCGTAGCCCTCGCGCTCCATGCCCTCACGGACCACCGAGTAGCCACGCCCTTCGGTCCCACCGCCTTGCGGATCCTGCTCGCCATGACCGGTAGTGAAGTAGACCTTTTTGTCCTCCGTGCGCGTCGCCTTCACGATGGCCTCTGTCACGGCTTGCTCGTCAAACGAGTAGACGACCGCGTGCCGGCCTGCCGTCTCGGCCACCAAGCCCCTGCCCGGGGCACCACCGATCCGCTGGTCGAGCGTCTGCCACTCGAGTAGCTGGTAGTCTCGCACGATGGTCGTCAGGTTGACATGGTCCGGTTTGTACGAGCGGTACTTGTCAATGAGCTGCTCCAGGTCCTCGATCGTCTCCCGCCCTTCGGTCCGGGGGAAGACTGCCGTCAGCTCCACCGGCTGCGCCAGCGCGTCCAGGATCTGTTTCGTCTGATTGGAGATCGAATACTGCTTGTTGGCCGTCAGGTCCCAGATTCGGAAGCGCCGCGTGCCCAGGAAGTTCGCCGCCACCAGGATTCCGAGCACCGAGATTACCAAGAGCAGCGCGTTGCCGCCATAGCGTGTCTGGCGCGCCCTGACTAGCGCACGCACCTCCTTCGGCCACAGGATCGGCCAGGCAAGGAGCAAGACGACCCCGGCCACGGCCAGAGCCCAAGCCAGCTGCGGCGGGATGTTCTGGGCCTCGCGGCTGGCTAGCCTGTCCACCACGGGGCTCGCGATCAACAGGAACAAACCGAAGATCGAGATGTACGGCGCGTACTCCTTCAGACGTTCCCGCATCAGCGCCACCTCCGGCTTTCTAGGACGCGCGTGGCTAAGTAGAGCGCGCCGACGGACATCGATACGAAGTAGAGCACGTCACGCGAATCCACCACCCCCTGCCCGAACCTCAGGTAGTGATCCGACAGCCCCAGGTAGGATAGGACCTGGCCCGGCACCGAGTCGCCGCCGACGATCTCGCCCAACAGCGGCAGAAACCACAGCATCATCACCAGCATGATTCCCAGGAAACCCGCCACGACTTGGTTCTGAGAGAGCGAGGAGGTCAGGATTCCCAAAGCCAGCAGGGCCCCCCCCAGGAGCAGAATACCCAAGTAGCTGGCAGCCATCGGACCGGGATCGATGCCGTTGGTGGCCAGGCGTTGCATGATCAGCACGTGGAACAACGTCAAGCCGATCATGACCACCAGGACCAGGCTCGCGGCCAACCACTTGCCGAGCACCACCTGCCAGTCGTGCACCGGGGAGGTCATCAGGAGCTCCAGGGTGCCCGAACGCTGCTCCTCCGCGAGCAACCGCATGGCCAACAGTGGTGTAACGAAGAGTAGGATCGTCCCGACCAGGCCGAGCAGCGGTCGCATCTCCGCCTGCGGCGGCGGGACACCCATAGCCTGTCCCTGTGAGGCGTATATGGCGAACACGAAGCCAAAGAAGGCCAGGAACGCGGACGCCAGCACCCAGAAGATGGGCGACAAGAAGAGGGTCTGGGCTTCCTTGCCGGCAATAGTCACCAAGTTACGCATGCTCCGCCTCCCCTGCATCTCCCTCGGCGGCAGATTCCGCCGCACGTGTGTCTGGGGCCTGCTCCTCCTCACCCGTGAGCTGGAGGAAGATGTCCTCCAGGGTCATGCTCACCGGCGTCAGCTCCAACAGGGGCCAGCCGCGCCCCACCACCGTCGCAGCCAAAGCAGCGCGCGGGCTCGCTCCCCCGCCGGCCGTGACCAGGTACTTCCCTTCACCGAGCGCCTCGACTCGTTCCACACCCGCGACTGACCCCAGAGCGGAGCTGACCGCGGCAGTGCCGACATCATCCGGCACCGCCAAGCGAACCTGCTCGTCACCGGTCAGGCGCGCCGTCAGCTCCGCCGGTGTATCCTCGGCCACGATCCGGCCGCGGTGGATGATCAGCACCCGGTCGCAGACCTGCTGCGCCTCGGGCAGGATGTGGGTCGAGAGGATGATCGTGTGCTGCCCGCCGAGCTCGCGAATCAGGTTCCTCACCTCGCGTATCTGGCGCGGGTCCAGCCCAATGGTCGGCTCGTCGAGAATGATCACTTCCGGCTCATGGATGAGGGCCTGCGCCAGCCCGACCCGCTGTCGGTAGCCCTTGGACAGTTGGCTGATCGGTTGGTCGGCGTGGTCCTCCACCGCCACCCGCGCCATGACGCGTCCCGCGGCGCCGTCCGCGTCCGATACTCCGCGGAGGCGCGCCATGAACTTCAGGAACCCCTTGACGGTCATCTCCCGGTACAGTGGCGCGGTCTCCGGAAGGTAGCCGACGGTCTTCCGTGCCGCCATCGACTCCTCCACGACGTCGTGGCCGGCAACGCGCACCCGGCCGGCCGTGGGGGGCATGTAGCCAGTGAGGATCCGCATGGCGGTCGTCTTGCCCGCGCCGTTGGGGCCCAGAAAGCCGAGGATCTCGCCGCGGCGGGCATGGAACGAGACATCACGCAGCGCCGGCAACGGTCCGTAGTAACGCGTGAGGTTCTCGACCTCGATCATTGCGGCGGCGCCATTACTGGTGCCGCCGGGTGGTGCATTCATACCGCTTACCTCCTCTGCCGCTTGCCATGTTGTGAAGGTCACTAGTCAAAAACCATAAGGAAGACACCCCTATCACCGTGGAGGCCTCAGGGGCGTGGGCGGTATTCCCTCTTGCGGGTGCTGATTCTAGTCCGTAGGACCCGTCCCGGCAAGTCGGCGCGCTCCACGACCAGTTAGGTTGCGCCGATGGGATTCCTTAAAGTTTGTAGCTACTTTGATAAATGTCGTACGGAACGCGGTCACCGCTATATATGGGGCCGACAACGGTTCTTGTGCCCCGACAGGTTGTGTAGAACGGTTGTGCGGCTGTGCGCGCAAGTGTTGCCGATTTGCGGGGCGGGAGGCTGATCGGGTAGAATGCGGGTACGATCGTTCGAGAGCGCATCCGGGAGCAGCGCTGGTCTGTGTGGCACACCGCTCGACCCAAGAAGACGGTACCAATGTGCTCCACAGCGGTGCCCTGAGTGAGCCGCCGTATATAGGTCGCCAACTGCGGGCGATCTCCGGCTCCCCCCGGGGTTGTCAGAGGCACCCGACCCTCGTCCTCGATCGCGGAACCAAGCCTGACTAGCCAATTCAAGAGTTTCTCGCCTGGCCGCACGTCGGTAGCCAGCTTTGAGACCGCCGCGGCCCGGGTGATGGTTGCGTGCGCCTTCTCGCTGAAGGTGGGCGCCGGCTCTGCCGACCACACAAGGAGAAAATGGATGAGCCCTCACGATCTGTG
This sequence comes from uncultured Anaerolineales bacterium, assembly GCA_964475075.1. Taxonomy (GTDB): domain Bacteria; phylum Chloroflexota; class Anaerolineae; order Epilineales; family Epilineaceae; genus CAYYVH01. Next base: position 24,578 of record CAYYVH010000012.1, read on the forward strand.
GCAGACGGCCCTCGGCGAGTTGCAGCTACAGATGACGCGCCCCACCTACAACACCTGGCTCCGCACCACGCAGGCACTGACCATCGACGGCGATACCCTCGTCATTGCCGTACCGAACCCGTACGCCAAGGACTGGCTGGAGAAGAGGCTTCTGTCCACCATCCGGCGCATCCTCGAACAGGTCGCGGGCTCGCCGCTCGAGTGCTCCTTCGTCGTCCAGCAGACGGCGCCACAGCGAATCGACGGCGCTCCTCTTTTCGAGCAGGCCCGCCTGCCGGGCCCAGAACGAGGGAACAGGCGCACCGGTGCGCCCCAGCTCAACCCCCGCTACACGTTCGAGCAGTTCGTGGTCGGTAGCGGGAATCGGCTTGCCCACGCCGCAGCACAGGCGGTGGCCGAACGCGCCACCAGTCAATACAACCCCCTGTTCATCTACGGCGGCGTCGGCCTGGGCAAGACACACCTCCTTCACGCTATCGGCCGCGGCGCCCTGGCTCGCGGGGCGGAGATCATCCTCATCTCGTCAGAGAAGTTCACCAACGATCTCATCAACGCCATCCGCACGAACAGCAACGAGGAATTCCGGTCCATCTATCGCGACACGGACATGCTGCTCATCGACGACATCCACTTCATAGCGGGCAAGGAGAGCACCCAGGAAGAGTTCTTCCACACCTTCAATACCATTCACGGCAGCGAAGGCCAGATCGTGCTCACCAGCGACCGCCCCCCCCAGGCAATCGCCACCCTCGAGGACCGGCTCCAGTCGCGGTTCCAGTGGGGCCTTCAGGTGGACGTTGCGCCGCCCGACCTCGAGACGCGCATCGCCATCCTACGGGCCAAGGCCGAACGGCAAGGCTACGCCATCAACAACAGCGTGATCGAGCTGATAGCCCAGGCCGTACAGCAGAACATCCGCGAGCTCGAGGGTGCCCTGAACCGCGTCATCGCCCACGCGCAGTGCAACCGTGAGCCGCTCACGATCGAGACGGCGCGTCGAGCTCTAGCAGACCTCATCATCCGCCGCGATCCCCCCCCCTTGCCTAAGATCCTCCAGGTCGTGGCTGAGTACTACGACCTGACCAAGGAAGATCTCGTGGGCCGCAGCAGAGCCGCCCGCGTGGCCGAGCCCCGGCAAGTAGCCATGCACCTGATGCGCGAGGAGACGGACTCCAGTTATCCGGCAATCGGTGCGGCCATCGGTGGGCGCGACCACACGACGGTCCTTCACGGCTGTGAGAAGATCGGTAGACTGCTCGACCAGGACCCCAAGCTGCGGCGAGACACCATGCAGATCCGCGAACGTTTGTACGTCTCCTAACCCTGTAACTGTGGACAACTCGCCCGTTAATGGGGATAACCTGCCTCATTTGGGGATAACCTACTCCCTAAGACGCAGGTGCGCCCCTGCCTTCACCACTACATGCGCCACCTTCCCGAAGAGCACCACGATATCTGGACACCCCGCCCCGTGGGTCGGTTTTCGCCGCTGGTTACCCTTTCCACAGACCGTCCACTTCGGTGCCGAACCGATCTCCGGCCGACAGCACGACATGTCGGCCTCCTCCCTGCCAACACCCCCCGTATCTGCCACGACGTGACGGCTCGCCGCGGTGACCGCCGCAACTCACACACCCCACTCCACGTCTCACGAGAATTCTCCC
>CAYYVH010000013.1:0-25951 GCA_964475075.1 uncultured Anaerolineales bacterium
CTCCACGGGTTGGTGGGTCGGTCCGTCCTCTCCCACGAAAATGCTGTCGTGGGTAAAAACATAGATGACCCGTATCCCACTCAGGGCGGCCATGCGGATGGCGGGACGCATGTAGTCGGAGAAGACCAGGAACGTTCCCCCGTAGGGGATCAGGCCTCCGTGGAGAGCCATGCCGTTGAGAATCCCTCCCATGGCGTGCTCGCGCACCCCGAAGTGGATGTTCCGGCCCGAGAAATCTCCCGGTTCGATGTCGGCGGCCTTTGAAATCTCGGTCTTGTTCGAGGGAGCAAGATCCGCCGAGCCGCCCACGAGGTTTTCGACGAAGGGAACGAGCGCCTGGATCATCCGGCCCGATGCGGCCCGCGTGGCGATCGGGCCCTCTCCGAAATCAACCGGAAGGGCTTTCGGATCCAGAACGACCTCCCCGCTCAACCAGGCTTTCCATTTTTCGGCGAGCCTGGGGGCCTTCTTCGCGGCGCGGGCGAGACGGTTCCGCCACCCCTCCTCCGCCGCCTCGAGCTCGATGCGGCGGCGGGCGAAGAAATCCCGAACCTCGGCGGGGACGAAGAAAGGCTCCTCGGGCCAACGGAGGTTCTCCTTCGTGAGGCGGACCTCCTCCTCGCGGGGGCCCTCGCCGTGCCCGGACGCGGCCGCACGAGCCAGGTCATGGCGTCGATCGAGTGGGCCGTCGGGGAAGGAGCGCAGGTGATCAACATCAGCCTGGGCGGTGCACCATTCCCCGGCGACGGCACCGATGCCCTCTCCGTCCTGTGCAACGCCGCGGTGGCGCAAGGAGTGGTCGTCTGCGTGGCCGCCGGCAACCTCGGGCCTGCCAAGCAGACCATCGGTTCGCCCGGAGCCGCGGAAGGCGTCATTACCGTTGGCGCGGCGGAGGCTAACGGTGCCCCATCCGTTCCGCGCGTGGCCACGTTCTCATCGCGGGGCCCCACGGGGGATGGCCGCGCCAAGCCCGACCTCGTGTTCCCGGGTGTTGGCATCGTCGGGCCCAGATCCGCCGATACGTCCCTCGGCTCACCCGTGAGCGACGCGTACACGGGCGTCAGCGGCACAAGCCAGGCCACACCCATGGCCAGTGGAACGGCAGTGCTCCTCCTGCAGGCCAATCCACGCCTGAGTCCGGCCGAGATGAAGTCGCGGATGGTGCGCGGTGCACGGCACCTGGCCGAGGTTGACGCCAACACCCAGGGCGCCGGGGTGGGTGACAGCTACAACACCTTCATCTCCGCACCGGGAACTCCATTCGACGCCGAGGAACCGGTGCCGCAGGAGCCGACCCGGCCGGCCGGCTGCCTTCCCGCCGCGATATCGGCGTACCTGATCCGCTGAGGCAGCGTCGGCACACCCGCGCCAGGCTGTGCCACACACTCCACCGTAATAAACTCCTCGGGCAGCTCGTTAAAGCGCCGTGAACCAAGACGGCGAACGGTGTCCATCCCGGCGCGTTATACTGCCTGCGACTGATTGGCCAAAGGTGATGGCCAACGCCAGGATGGCAAGACCCCCAGCCCTCGACGTTGCAGGACCGTTCGAGGGCACTGGAATCGGCACAGCCGCTGGAGATCTGAGGGTGACGGAATCCTGGACGACCACAACGCGGTGGCTCCTCGGCCTGACGGTCGCGTCCGCGCTGGCAATCGGCCTTGACGCAGACCGGAAAGCACGAGCGGACGCAAGTCCGGAAATGCAGGTCGTGACGCTGATCAACCAAGAAAGGTCCGCCATCGGGCGGACAGTGCTGGGCACTGACGTTCGTCTCTTCAGTGCCGCGGAAGGCCACGCGCAGTGGATGGCCGACACGGACACGTTCTCCCACATCGGCCAGGGCGGATCGGACGGTGGCGACCGGGCAGACGCAGCAGGTTACAACTGGACGACCTGGGGGGAAACGCTGGCGGCGGGCCAGACCACGGCCGAGGAGGCTGTCATAGGCCGAACCTGTGACAGCTGGTGCATTACCCCCTGCCAGTCGGGGCGCTGTGATGGCTGGAAGCAATCCCCCGGGCACTGGACCCTCCTCATGGCCTCGACGTACCGCGACATCGGCGTGGGGTACGTTGAGGACACGTCGCCCTCCGACCCGTACCGGCACTGGTGGTCCGTAACCGTGGGCAACAGCATGAACCCACCGACACCGGTTGGCACGGAGTCCCCAAGTGCGACGCCCACCGACGCACCAGCGCCGACCGACACGGCGACGGCAACACCGACGTCCACCCAGCTGCCGCCGACCGCAACCGCCACCTACACGCAGGCACCCACCAACACGGCGACGCACGCGCCGTCACCTTCAGCGACCACGATACCTGCGCCGTCGGCAACGTTCACGCAGGTGCCGGCAACCAGCACCTTCACCTCGACGCCGGCACCAACCGGTACGCCGACGCCGGCACCCACCGACACGTCGACTTCCACGCCGTCGCCGTCGCCGTCACCGTCACCGACCTCATCGCCCGCACCCTCCACGGCTCCCACCAGCACCGCGTCTTCGTCGCCCTCCGACACGCCCACCTCGACACCGGCACCGCCCACGGCCAGCTACACGCCCGTCGTCGCACCCACAGCAACGTCAACGCCAATACCCACGGGAACCAAGACGCCGACTCCGCTACCGACCACCACGCGCACGGCGACCGCCATCCCGGCCTCGGCCACTGTCCAGGCGACAGTGACGGCCACCGTACTACCGACAACAAGCCCAACGCCACGCGGAGGAGCGCTGCTCATGGGCCACGTTCGGGTGCAGACGAAGCCAGTGTGGGGTGACACGACGATCTACGTTGACGGAATACGGCGTGCGATCACGGGCGACGATGGTTGGTTCGTCGTGCTGGGAGTCGAGCCGGGGACACGGATTGTGGAGGCACGGCGAGACGGAGCACTGACCAGCCGTGGGCTCTTCGAAATCAAGGCCGGACGGGTCAACGATGTTGGCGAGACACTGCTGCTGCTCGGGGACGTCTACGCCAACGACCGGATCGACTTGGTGGACTGGCTAATCGTGAACGCTGCCATGGGCCGCTGCATCGGCGATCCTGCGTTTCAGTCGTGGACCGACGTCAATGACGACGGCTGTGTCACCGAGGCGGACCTCCTCTTCGTCGGCAACAACTACGGCCGCGTGGGCCCGACCCGCTGGTCCCCGATCCCATAACACGCCGCCGCGCATCACGTCGCGCCGGTGGAAACGCAGTGCCCGTGGTCGATTATCACACGACGCGGGCGTGTTAACTTCCCGTGAAAGGACCGGTCGACCAGCCCTCCCACCTAAACAGTATACTGACCGGGCTGGTATCCCCGGGGTGCATGACAGGTTGGATCGAGCCAATCGGATCCCTGGGCGGTGATGTATGGGAGGGCCAAGATGACCAAGGCCCCGAGCAGCACAACCCGCACGGAGACAGGGACCGTGCCGGCACACGCGATATGTCGCACAGCCTGAGAGCCTGTGTGGGAACCCAGGTTCTTGGCGAGCCCGCGGACGCGTGCGGGCTGGCAAGGACGGGCGGCGCAGGCGTGGCCTCTGCGTCAAGGCGAGCCGCATGGACGCAGCCAGCACGTGCGCGGACCGGGCGCAGCCGGATATGGGTTTCCACACAGGCTCTAGGGTTGAGGCCAGCGCGGCAGATCGGTCCTGGCCGCTATGCGGCTGCGGCTATCGCGGTCGCACTCATTCTCGCTGCTGGCTGGCGCGAAATGGCGCGCGCTCAGGGCAGCTTCGAGCTCCAGGTAGTGACGCTGGTCAACCAGGAGCGCACGGCAGCGGGCAAGCCGACCTTGATAGCCGAGGAGCGCCTGTTCAATGCGGCAGAGGGCCACGCCCGATGGATGGCCGACAACGACACGCTTTCACATTACGAGCCCCCCCCGAGCAACCCGCTGTATGATGCCGGCGACCGTGCCGTAGGGGCCGGCTACACCCCCTCGAGCTGGGGGGAGACGCTCGCGGCGGGGCACACCACGCCCGAGCTAGTGGTGTTGGGTTATCCATGCATCAACGACAACGAATGTTATATCACGGCCTGCATAGACAACCGGTGTGACGGGTGGAAGCAGTCACCCGACCACTGGCCAATCCTGATGGGCACGTTCCGCGACATCGGGGTGGGGTATATCTACGACGCATCGACCACATACGACAACTGGTGGGCGGCGACCGTGGGTAACAGCCTCAGCCCGCCCACGCCCTTCGGCACGCAGTCGGCCACGCCCTCGTACACCGGGACCCCGACGCCAACCGGCTCTCCTACATCCACCTCGACGCAGCTGCCGACTGCGACCGACACCTCGACGCCCGTCCCGACGGCGACCGATACTTCGACGCCCGTCCTGACGGCGACCGACACTGCGACGCCGTTGCCGACTGCGACCGACACCTCGACGCCCGTCCCGACGGCGACCGATACTTCGACGCCGTTGCCGACGGCGACGGATACGTCGACTCTGGTTCCGACCGCCGCCGACACCTCAACGCCAGCACCGACGGCGACCGACACGTCGACGATCGCGTCGACAGCCACCGATACGTCGACACCAGCACCGACTCCGACAGACACGTCGACGTCGGTCCCGACGGCGACCGACACGTGGACACCGGTCCCAACCACGACGGACACGTCGACGCTGGTCCCGACGGCCACCGATACGTCGACGCTGGTTCCGACGGTGACGGTAACGTCGACGTCGCTCCCAACGGCGACCGACACGACCACGCCGGCCTCCCCGACGGAGACCTACACGTCGACCCCCGTGCCAACCAAGACACCGACGACGACGTCGCAACCTACGGCCACCGTCGAGCCGACTCCCCTGCCCCCCACGGCGACACACACGATGACTCCGGACCCAACGGCAACGGACACGCCCACGGCGCCGGGCGTGGAGCCCGATGATCCGGCAATCTGCGAGTTTCTCGAGAACCGGGTGCCGCCCGTGGTCATATTCTACGCGGTGGCCAACCCGGGCCGCATCCAAGGCTACGGGCAGCTCTGCTACCCGAATCGGCCCGAGAGCCCGTACAACACCTATCGGCGGTACCTGTCGCTATGGCAGTCGAGCAAACCATACCACCCTTTGTACAACGGCGTTGTGTTCAAATGCGGTTGCCCGTAGGTTACGGCCCCGGGGCCTCCTTACATGATGAATGTCTCGCCCGGGCTGGGCAACCATTGACAGAGGATATCAGCGAGGAGGCACGAACCGAGCGTCACGCTCGCGGGTGCGCCTCATCGTATGCGTCGCGCAGGCGTTCGCCTGATACGTGTGTGTAGATCTGCGTCGTGGAGACGTTCGAGTGACCAAGCAGCTTCTGGACCTCACGTAGGCCTGCGCCGCCATCCAGCAGATGCGTCGCGAAGCTGTGCCGCAGTGTGTGCGGCGTTACCTCGGACCGGATGCCAGAACGCTTCACGTAGTCCTTGATGATCAGCCAGAGGCCCTGGCGCGTCAGGCGAGTGCCGCGAGGGTTCAAGAAGAGCGCCTTCTCTTCGGGATTCCGCAAATAGGATATCCGGCCCTCCTGGACATAGGTCCGCAGCGCCTCGCTCGCCCGCTCGTACATCGGGATAATCCGCTCCTTGGCACCCTTGCCAAAACAGCGAACCGTGCCCGAAGCCAGATTGACGTCATCCAAGTTGAGCGCAACCAACTCGCTGACGCGCATGCCCGTGGCATAGAGCACTTCAAGTAGCGCCGCGTCCCGCAGAGACTTCGGCGCCTGGCCCTCCAAGGGCATGGCCAGCAAGCGGTCCACCTCCTCGCGCGAAAGCGCACGGGGAAGACGCTTTTTCACCCGTGGAGCATCCAGCGTTGCAGTTGGATCATCGGTCACCACCGACTCGGCAACCAGGAAGTGGAAGAAGCTCTTGACCGAGGCCACCTTTCGTGCCACCGTCGCCGAAGAGTACTCGCGCTCCTTCAGGCAAAGCACGTACTCGACCATATCGCCCTTGCGCACGTCGGACCACGCCGTGATCTCCGGCCGCGACTCCAGATACTCCACGTACTGGCCCAAATCGTTCCGATAGGCGGCAAGCGTGTTGGCCGAGTATCCGCGCTCAACGTTGATGTAGCCGAGGAACTCCTCAATCCGCGCACGCATGACGGCTCCTTTCCTCAATCCCAACACCGGCCGTCCGAGCATGCAAGTGTAGCCTACTTTGCATAACAACGCAACTCGAGGAGCGTGGGCAGCACGCGCGCTTGCCCGGCTGGCTTACCCTGTGGTACCCTCCTCCGTCGGCCGGACATGCATCGGGCTTCAGGGGGAGCGAGCCGGTCGCCCGCATCGTGAACCAAGCCAGATTGCCCACTGCGAGGCTCCCGCGGCCAATCGCCGAAGACGGCTCGCTCGCACCCAACCACACACCAAGGATGACACGTGAACATCATTGTTTTGGTCAAGCAGGTTCCCGATACTGCCGCGCGGATCCAGGACCGCGTCAGGGACGGGGAAGTGGACCTTGACGGTGTCACTTGGGTCACGAACCCTTACGACGAGTATGCTGTCGAGGAAGCCCTCCAGCTCACGGAAACACACGGCGGCACCGTGACGCTCATCGCTCTGGGGCCGGAGCGAATTGACGGTGCCATCAAGGACATGCTGGCCCTCGGCGCAGATGAGGCAATTCACATCTGGGATGAGGGTTTCACCGGACTTGGAGCGCGTGGGGTGGCCAGCGTGCTCGCTGCGGCGGTTCGCCGCGTGCCGTACGACATGATTTGGACTGGTTGGAAGGGCGTGGACCTGGACGAAGGGCTGGTGCCCACCTACCTGGCCCAGGAGCTCGGCCTGCCGTATGTGTCCGTGGTGTCGGGCTTCGAGTTTGACGGCAATCGGGCCACGGTCCGGCGCGACGTCGAGGGAGGCAAGGAGACCCTGGAGGTCGATCTGCCGGCGGCCTTCGGCGCCCAGAAGGGCCTGAACGAGGTACGTTATGCCAGCCTCAAGGGAATCATGGCCGTCAAACGTAAGGAGATCCCCGTTTGGGACGCCGAGGTCCTGGAGCTCGATCCGGCAACCTTGCCGTCCCGCGCCGTGGAGACTCTGACGATCGAGCGCCCACTAGAGCGACCATCGGGCCGCATCCTGGAGGGCACGGTCGAGGAGACCGTACGGGAACTCGTCCTCCTGCTACACGAGGAAGCGAAGGTGATTTGATGGCCGAGGTTTGGATTCTCGCCGAGACCCGTGACACGACGATCAAGCCGGTCACGTTCGAGCTGCTGAGCGTTGCCCGGGAGCTCGCCGCAGGCGACCTTGTCACCGCCGTACTCGTTGGCCATGAAGTGACAAACTCGGCCGCTGAGGTCGGCGCACATGGCGCCGATAAGATCCTCGTGGTAGATGACCCACGGTTGGCACAGTACTCGCCCGACGGCTGGGCCGCCGCAATCGCCCGGCTAGCAGCCGACCGACAGCCGGCCATCATCGTTGGCGCAGCGACCACGCGCGGACGGGAGCTCACACCCCGCTTGGCGGCCCACCTCGGCGTCGGTCTGGCCGCTGACGCCGTAGAGCTCTCCCTAGTCGACGGCCGCATCCATGCGGTCCGGCCCATCTTCGCGGGCAAGGCGATCGCCCACGTCCAGGTGAACAGCGACCCCCAGGTAGCCACGATCCGCCCCGGTAGCTACCCACCGTCCGGAACGGCCGGTGCCGGCGAAGTGGTTGCCGTCACCTTGGGTGATTTCGGCGCCGGAGCGATTGCCACAGGCATCGAGGCCATCGAATCGTCACGGCCGGACGTGGCCGAGGCAGACGTCATCGTCGGCGGCGGGCGCGGAATGGGTGGCCCGGAGCATTTCGGCCTGATCGAGGAGCTGGCCGATGAGCTCGGCGCCGGTGTGGCGGCCAGCCGAGCGGTCGTGGACGCCGGGTGGCGGCCCCACGGCGATCAAGTAGGGCAAACCGGAAAGACGGTCTCTCCGTCGCTGTACATCGCCTGCGGGATCTCCGGGGCGGTCCAACACCTGGCTGGAATGAAGACTTCGAAGACCATCGTCGCCATCAACAAGGACCCCGAGGCCCCCATATTCTCTGTTGCGGACTACGGGATCGTCGGCGACGTGTTCGAGGTCCTCCCGGTGCTCACCAAGGCGGTGCGCGAGCAGGCGAGTGGGTAGCCGACCGTTGCGCTCCTGCCTCCTGGCACTTTCCGCCGCGGGCCTGCTGCTCTCGGCCCAGCCATCGCTGCTGGCGGCCCAATCGCCGTGCCGCAACGCGGCGATCAGGTCCCCGTTCCGCGGCGATACACTCCAGGGCAGGGTACCGGTGCTGGGCAGTGCGCGCATCGACGACTTCAACTTCTACAAGCTGGAGTGGGCGCCGGCCGCGGATCCAGAGAACTGGTCGGCCGTCAGCAACACCAAACCGGACTTCGTGGTCAATGGCCTGCTCGACGAGTGGGACACCACGCACCACGACGACGGAGAATACCGGCTGAAGCTGACCGTCGTCGACTCCCTTCATCAGGAGGTGTGCCGGGTCACCGTCTCGGACCTGACGATCGCCAACCACAGGGCGCCGACGCCCACTCCGCCTCCGACCGAGGTCACACGGGCGACGGCCGTGCCGCGCCTCACGACCGATGGGGAGGAAGCACCCGGGGCCGACACCCCGGCGCCAAACGCCTCGCTAGTTCCCAATATCCCCCGGTCGACGCCGTCAACCGTCGAGGACATGCTGAGCCCCGCGACCTGGTTGTCGGCCGTGCGCGTGGGCGAGTGGGCACCAGGCTTCGTGCAGGGTTTTGCCGTCACCTGGGTATTGGCACTGTTAGTCCTGGCCCTACGTGCCCTGCGGCGGCGATGAGGCTGCCCGAGCGCCTGCTCACCCGGCTCAGGACCTCACAGCCCGTTGCCTGGCTGATCGTGGGGCTGGGGAACCCCGGGCCACGCTACCGCGGCACGCGGCACAACATCGGTCGCCGCGCTCTAGAGGAACTTGCCGCCCGCTGGGACGCGCAGCTCGACGAGACTCGCTTCAATGCACGCTTTGGAACAATCCGCAGGGATGGGCAGCGGTTGTGCCTGGCGGTGCCGATCACGTTCATGAACGAGGCGGGGCGCGCTGTAGCCCCGGTGGCGCGTTTTTATCGCGTGCCGCCCGAGCGACTGCTTGTCATCCACGACGACCTGGACCTGCCGCTGGGGGCGCTCCGCCTGCGAGCGGGCGGTGGCTCCGGCGGACACCGTGGCATGGCAAGCGTCATCACGGCTCTGGGCACGCGTGACTTCCCGCGGCTGCGCCTGGGCATCGGGCGGCCCCCTCCGAAATGGGATCCGGCTGACTACGTGCTGGCGCCGTTTCGAACGGAGGAACGCGCTATTGCAGCTCACAGCATGGCACTGGCGGCGGACGTGGTCGAGACGACGGTCCGCGAGGGCATCGCCCGCGCCATGAATGTGTGCAACCGCTGATGCGCATCCTGCACGTCTACAAGGACTACGCGCCGGTGGTCGGCGGTATCGAGAACCACATCCGGACGCTGGCCGAGAGCCACAGCGCCCAGGGGCACGAGGTGACGGTGCTCGTCACGGGTCCCGATCAGCGGACAGAGGAGCGGGTCGAGCACGGCGTGCGGATCGTGCGTGCCGGACGCCTGCTGACCGTCGCCTCGGCACCGATCAGCATCGCGCTAGTGGCGGCCTTGCGCCGCCTGCGGCCCGACATTACCCACCTACACTCACCCTATCCGGTCGGCGAGGCGGCCTGGCTGTCAGTCGGACGTTCGCCCATGGTGCTCACCTACCACAGTGATGTCGTCCGGCAGCGCCTCCTCGGGGCACTGTGGGCCCCCGGTCTGCGGCGGGTGCTCGCCCGTGCCGATCGCATACTGGCCACTAGCCCACCCTACGTCGAGTCCTCGCCGTTCCTGCGAGAGGCCCGGGACCGAGTCACCGTCGTTCCACTCGGGATCGACCCCAACCGCTTCGAGTCGACCGATCGCGACACAGCGCGGGCGCGGTACGGTCCGGGTCCGAACCTGGTCTTCGTCGGGCGGCTGCGCTATTACAAGGGCCTGGATGTCTTGATCGACGCCCTTGTGGACCTACCAGGTGTCAATCTGCTGGTCGTGGGCGTCGGCCCCATGGCCGGCACCTGGTATGCCCGGGCGATCCGACAAGGGGTGGACCAACAGATCACGTGGTTGGGCCATGTATCGGACGATCACCTGCAAGACGTGCTCGCCGCGGGTGACATCTACGTCCTGCCCGCAACGGCCCGCAGCGAGGCCCTGGGGATAGCAGTCCTCGAGGGAATGGCCGCCGGCCTGCCGGTGGTGTCCACGGAGCTGGGCACCGGCACGTCGTGGGTGAACCAGGCTGGGGTCACCGGGCGCGTCGTGCCGCCCCGGGATCCGGCGGCGTTGGCGAACGCGATCCGCGCCCTCGTCGACGACGAGCCCACGCGCCAGGCAATGGGTGAGGCAGCTCGGGAACGCGTGCGCCGCAACTTCACCGCGGCACAGATGATCGAGCACGTCGAGCGCATCTACGGAGAGGTGAGTGCATGAAGGTGGTGGTGACAGGCGGGGCCGGGTTCATCGGTTCCCATTTGGTCGATCGGCTCCTCGGCGACGGTCACGAGGTAGTGGTCATCGACGACCTGAGCACGGGGCGCGAGGAGAACCTCGCACACCTGGCCGATGAACCGGCCCTGGAGTCTGTGCAAGATAGCGTGCTGAACGACACGCTGGTCGCCCAAGTGATGGGCAACGCGGACCTGGTCTTCCATCTGGCCGCCGCTGTCGGGGTGGGCCACGTCGTGGCCGATCCCGTATGGACCATCGTGACGAATACCCAGGGCACCGAGACGGTGCTCAAACACGCGGCCGAGCACGGGGTGCGCGTCGTCTTCGCCTCCACGTCGGAGGTGTATGGCCAGAGCACTGACGCCCCTTTCCAGGAAGCCGGGCAGCGGGTGCTGGGCCCGACATGGATCCACCGCTGGTGCTACTCCACCTCGAAGGCCCTCGACGAGCATTTGTGCTTCGCGTATGCGGACAAGGGCCTGCCGATGAGCATCGTGCGCTACTTCAACATTTTTGGGCCGCGGATGGACCCGGCCGGCTACGGCAGCGTGATCGCGCGTTTCCTGACCCAGGCGCTGGCCGGCCAGCCCCTGACGGTTCACGGCGACGGCGAGCAGAGCCGTTGCTTCACCTACGTCGACGAGGCGGTGTCCGCCACCGTGCTGGCCGGCACTCTGGAGGTGGCACGCGGGCAGGTGTTCAACGTCGGCAGTCGCTTCGAGCTGACGGTCAACGAGCTGGCGGCCAAGATCCTCGAGGTTACCGGATCCGACTCGCCCATTCAGCACGTGCCGTATGAGGAGGTCTTCGGTCGGGGCTTCGCCGATACGCGCCGGCGAGTGCCCGACGTGACGAAGGCGAAGACGATCCTCGGATGGGAGGCGCGGACCAGGCTGGACGACGGACTGCGGAAAGTCCTTGCGGAACGGGCGGCCGTGTCGTGAGGGTCCTGGTCACGGGTGGGGCCGGATTCCTGGGATCGGCCCTCACCAACCGCCTGGTGGCGGAGGGCGACACGGTATACGTGCTCGACGATCTGTCGACGGGAGATCGGGATAATCTCGATGAGCGGGCAATCTTCTCCCGCGGCGACGTCCGCGACGTGCCGCGGCTGTGGACGTTGCTGGCCGGCGTGGACGTGGTCTACCACCTGGCCGCCAACGTCAGCGTGTCGGAGTCCATTCTCTACCCGGTCGAATACAACGCCGTGAACACCGGGGGCACGGTGGGCCTCATGACCGCGGCACGGGACGCGGGGCTGAGAAGAGTCGTCTTCACCTCGTCGGGCACGGTGTACGGCGAACAGACACAGCAGCCGATCTCCGAGGATTCCTGGCCACTCCCGTCCAACCCCTATGCGGTGAGCAAGCTGGCGGCCGAGGGTTACGTGCGTGCCATCGGCAGTCTGTACCGGATCGAGACCGTGATACTGCGGATCTTCAACGCCTACGGCCCGGGCCAGGCAGACCCACCGGCTCATCCACCCGTCATTCCCCACTTCACGCACCAGATCCTCTCGGGTGCGAGCCTCGCCCTTCACGGCAGCCCGCCGGGCGCCCAGACACGCGACTTCGTTTATGTGGATGACGTCGTGGAGGCCATGGTTCGGGCGGGGACGGTGGGCGGCCTGTCGGGCACCACGCTGAATATCGGTAGCGGCTCCGAGACGGCGGTCCGTGACGTGGTAACCGAGTTGGAGGGAGTCACCGGCAAGACGGCACGGGTGCTGGCCTCGGACCAGAGCGGCGGGGTGGCGCGCATGTGCGCAAGTATTACAGCCGCCCGGGAGGTGCTCGACTGGGAGCCGGCGGTGAACCTGAGATCCGGTCTGGGAAAGATGGTCGCACAGGCGCGGGCAACCGGCACGCTCGCTACTTAGCCACCCTCATGACGCTGCCGGACCCATCCTGCTCAGGCAAGCCGGTATTCACCCAGTAGGCATATTCGCCATCGATCGCGATCCCCAGCGGGTGCCCTTGCCCACGGGCCAATCGCAACCAGTCACCGCCTTCGAGCGGGTAGCGCGCCACGTCACCGTATGCGCCCACGTACGGCCCGAAGTCGGTGAAATAGGCGAAGTTGCTGTCGACAACGAGGCCCGACGCGGCTAACTGGTCCGCCACAAGCACGTCTGGATCGCCTACACAGCCCGACACGGGGCAAGACACAAGCGCGTTGCCCTGCTGGTTGGTCCAGTAAACCGAACGAGCGTTCACGGCGATGCCCAACGGGCCAGCCTGCTCGTCTGCGATCACGGTGGGCTGGTCGTCACAGCCGGTGGTCGCGCACGACACCACCTTCCCACCAGCTCGGTCGGTGACATACACGTTCCCGTTGCCGACCGCGAGGTTGAGCGGCTCCACTAGTCCGGACAAGAGCACCGTGGGCTGGCCGACACAGCCCGACCGGGGGCACGTGGCGACGGACCCTGACTTGGTGGCCCAGTACACGCTCTCTCCGTCAACCGTGAGTCCGACCGCACCTTCCTGCCCGGATGCGAGCTCCAGCGGCTGACCGGTGCAACCGTCTGCCGCACACGATAGAATCTTGCCCGAGTCGAAGTCGGCCCAGTACAGCGTGCTGTCGGTCGCCGCCAACCCTTGCGGGTGCGGGCTCGAGGCGAAGACGGCACCTGACCCGCTGCAATCCTGTTTGGGGCAGAAGCGGATCTCGCCACTCATGGTGGACCAGTAGACCGTGTCTGCATTGACGGCGATATACTGCGGCGACTCCTGGTCCGGCGCGATTACTTCGGGCTCGCAGTATCCGTCGGTGCACGTCGCACCAAGGCAGTCGTGGCCGCACGCCCCGCAGTTTCGCGGGTCGGACGAAAGGTCGGCCCCGCACCCGCCAGCGCCGACAGCCTGGGGTTCTTTCGTCGATGCCGTCGGCTCCGTGACACAGCCGCCAACGACCCAAGCGACGCTGAACAGCAATACCGAACGACTCACGATCCTCGGCCAGACCGCCTCCCTCCAGGAGTACACCCGCCGGCAACCTCCCGGCGAAGCGGCAGCTGATGGCCGCGGCGTAATGCGAAGATCAATCCGCCGGCGCACCGTCGCTGATCCAATCCAGGATGATCTGGACCAACTCGTCCGCCATCTTGCCGGCAGGAGGCATCATCGCACCCTCGGTTTGCGTACCACGGATCTTCTGGGCGAGCAGGCTGCCGTCAACATCCCCTGGAATAACCACCGGGGCATGGTCCCCGCTGGTCGTGACTGATTCATAGCTCGTGCCGTCCCATCCGCCGAGAGTGCCGTGACATGCCTTGCATTGGGCATCAAAGATCGGGAGAATGTCGGCGGTGAAGGATGGCGGGCCACTGGGAATCTCAGCCGCCGTTTCTCCGGCCGCAAATCCGCGGATGACCTTCACCAGCTCTTGGATCTGATCGGACGAGAGCACCTCGCCCCACGCGATCATGGACGAGGCACTGTGGCCATCACTGACGGTGTCGGCTATCTCCTCATCGGTATAGCCGGATTGGAACTCGGCCGTGTCGAGTGCTGGCCCAACCCCTCCCATGCCGTCTGGTCCGTGGCATTGGGCGCAGAGGTCATCGTAAACCTTGGGTCCGCTGAGTGCAACCGGGCCCTCAGATCCCTCAGTGATCTCGGGCGGCACTTCAACAGGTGGGTCCGCCTCCCACGCACGTATGAAGGCGACGACAGCATCGATATCGTCGTCGTCCAACGGACCGCCGTTTACACTGCCAAACGGCGACATGCCGAAATTCGGCTGGCCCCGGGCGATGATCGCCCTCAATGTGAAGTCGTCACGCGTCGCCAAGTACTCAGCCGTGCTGATCGGGGCAATGATGTCATCCGGACGGGCCGGATTGTGCCCACCTTCCCCGAAGTCACCGTGGCATGGCGCACAGTTCTCGGCGAACAGCTGTCGCCCGATTTCGGTGGGAGCACCCCTCGCCGCCTCCAGAGTGTATCTCACAAGGGCATCCAACTGCTCGGAGGTCAAGACATCGCCCCAGACCGGCATGGTCTCGTGCGACCCACCGCTGGCGATGATCTCGTGCGCCCGGGCCACGTCCTCGGCGGCAGGGACGCGATCCCCGTGGCAAGCGGAGCAGTATCTGGCGAACAGACTCTCACCCGCAGACCCTGCTTGCGGGTCCACCACGTACTCGGCCAGCCTGTCCAGTTCGTCATCGCTCAGTTCTGCTCGCCAGGGGGGCATTTCGAGGTGCAGGCCCCCCCGGCCGATCAGGGTCCTCAAGCCGGCTTCATCGCCGCTGTAGCCAACGGCGCGTCCGTGACACGATGAGCAGTTTGTTGCGAACAGCCGCTGGCCATCAGGAGCTACCAGGAAGTTCACGAGGGTAGTCCGGCTTGCCCTATCCAGCACGTCGGTCCACGCCGGCACTTCCACGCTGCTGTGACCCTCGTAGTCAGAGCCCTTATCCAGGGCTTCCTTCAACTCGAGCGGGTCGATGGCGACCAGCTCGGAGACCTCATGGCAATCGCCGCAATTCTCGGTGAAGAGGTTGCTGCCCCCAGGTGACAGGATGAACCCGGCAAGGGCATCGATCTCGTCGGTAGTCAGATCAGAGCTCCAGGACGGCATCCCCTCGTGCTTGCCTTCAGTGATGATAGCGTGCAGGTTCGCACCCGCTGGGATGGAAACCGTCGGCCCATGGCAGGGAGCGCAGTTCTCGGCGTACAACAGCGCTGTCTGATCACCCTGCGCCGCCTCGGCAGGAGGTGGGATCTCCTTAACGGAAACATACGAGAGGCCGATGAAACTGATCGCCGACAGAACGACTGCGGCCGTGACAACGGGTCGATTCAGGAAATGCCTGCGGGCACTCCGATCCAGGAACGGCAGTAAGAACAAGAGCGCCATCGACACGGTGGGGATGAGAATGACGCCAACGAACTCGATCTTCCCGGGAAAATACTTCAGGAGCTGGAACAGAAACAGGAAATACCACTCCGGCCGCGGGTTGTAGGTCGCGTCGGCCGGGTTGGCGCGCTCCTCCAAAGGTGCACCGGCGAAGTACGCCAGGGCGGCCAGTAACAGGAACACCGCGAGGGAGATCACCGCATCTTTGAACAGGATGTCCGGGAAGAATGGAACGCCCGTTTTCTTCTGCGACCTGTACTTGGCCAGATATTCCTGCTTCTCGTAGTCCTTCATCGGCTACTCCTCCCGCTGCGGCACGGCGCTGATCCCGATCTTGATGATCAGGTAGAGGTGGGTAGCGATCATGGCGAAGAGCGCGACGGGCAGGAACCAGACGTGCACGCCGTAGAAGCGAACAAGCGTCACCGCCGACAACTCCTCCCCGCCACGCACGATGCGCAGCAGCCAATCGCCAATAGCCGGCGCCGTGGCGATGATCTGGGTCCCCACCGTCGTCGCCCAATAGGCCCGCTGATCCCACGGCAGCAGATAACCGGAGAACCCGAAGCCTACGACCACCAACAGCAGGACCACCCCCGTGACCCAGGTCACCTCACGCGGGTATTTGTAGGCCCCGTAGAGAATGACGCGCACCATGTGCAGGACGGTCAAGACGACCATGATGCTGGCACCCCAATGATGGACGCCGCGAATGAACCAGCCTGCGGGCACCTGAGTCGTGATGTACATGACGCTATCGTAGGCATGATCTGGCGTTGGGACGTAGTACATCGTGAGCAGGATACCCGTCACAGCCTGGGAGACAGCGGTGAACAGCGTCGCGCTGCCCAGCGTGTACCACCAGTTGATCTTGGGCAGCTTGCGCAGGAAGATCGCTTCCCAGACTTTGCGCCACCCCAGACGTTCGTCAAGCCAGTAGCCCAGCACAGCAGCCATCTCAGCCTCCCCTAACGAAGAGCTGATCCTCTTCGATCTTGACATCGTAGCGGCTGAGCGGTGCGGGAGGTGGTCCGCTGACAACCTGCCCGTCTTTGTCGAAGACCGCATTGTGACACGGGCAAAAGAACTGCTCTTGCTCGGTGATCCACCTCACGCGGCAACCCAGATGAGTGCAGACGTTCGACATGGCGATGAAATCACGGCCGTCGTCCGTCAAGACAAAAACGGCCAACTCTTCCTCGTCGGTAATCCAGCCGGTTTGGCGCACGATCTTGGCCTTGAACAGCGTCGGGGCACCGAGCTCGACCTTCGAAGTGGAACCAAGACGGATCCATGAGGCCTCTTCTCGGCGCTTCAGCGCAGGGCCGATGATGTAGGCCACGGCCGGAATGCCCATCCCGACGCCTATCAGACCCCCTATCGCCCACGTGGCCAGCCCCAAGAAGTCTCGTCTTCCGAGATCGTTCTGTTCGCTCACGATGTCCTCCATGTTCGCGAGGGCAAGCTATCTCATTGCGGGAATGAAATCGCGCTCGGCCGGAGGCAGTTTAGCACGCAGGTCCGGGGCAGTCAACGTACCGCGGGGCCGACTCGTGCCGGGCTCGCTCCGCCCTGTCAGCCAGCACTCCGGACCCGTTCGTCGCCAGGTAGCATGGGTCCGGGCGGCGCATCACTGGGGCAGATTATTCTCCGGTTTGTGGCTCGAACTCGAGCGACAAGGAGTTGATTCAGTATCGCTGGCCGGTCGGCTCGGGGCCGTCGTCGAACACATGGCCGAGGTGGGCATCGCACGCGGCGCAGAGCACCTCCGTGCGGCGCTTGCCGTGGCTCGTGTCCAGTGCCGTCGCAACGTGCTCCGGTTCGATCGGTGCCCAGAAGCTGGGCCAGCCCGACCCAGAATCGAACTTAGCCTCCGAGCTGAACAGTGGCGTCCCGCAGCACACGCAGCGGTAAACGCCTCTGTCCTCTTGGGCCCGGTACTCACCCGAGTACGCCGGCTCGGTGCCCTTCCGGCGTGCGACGCGGTACTGCTCCGGCGTGAGCTGCCGCCGCCACTCCTCGTCTGTCTTTGCTACGCGATCGACCATTCCCTGCCTTCTCCCTGATTCCCTCGACGGTGCCGCAGATGACGCCGGTGGATCACACTATTCTACCAGACACATGCGAACACGCACACACGCATCGCCCGGCCGTGAGCACGCCCCCGGATTTGACCCATGTTTGGGCAGACCTATAATTGTGTTTTGCCGTTGCGTTCGAGGAGCCTGAGTGATGTACGCCATCGTCCAGACGGGGGGGCACCAGTACCGAGTCGCTGAGGGCGACGTCGTCGAGGTCGAGTCCCTTGGAGCCGCCCCAGGTGATACCGTCGACCTTGAAGAGGTCCTGCTGGTCGGCGGCAATGAGGTCCAGGTCGGCACCCCGCTTGTCGCCGGCGCCGTCGTAAAGGCGACCGTGCTCGGTGAAGCGAAGGGCAAGAAGCTGACGGTCTTGAAGTTCAAGTCGAAGAACCGCTATCGCAAGAAATCCGGTCACCGCCAGAAATATACGCGCCTGCAGATCGATTCCATCATGGCCAAGCGATCCCGAGCCAAGTAGGCGCCGAGAAACTAGGAGTCGACTGCCATGGCACACAAGAAGGGCGGCGGCAGCACCCGCAACGTCTCCAATACCAATCCGAAGTACCGCGGTGTCAAGCGCTACGACGGCGAATCTGTGCGTGCCGGCAACATCATCATTCGGCAACTGGGTACGCGCATCCATCCAGGCAACAACGTCGGGCTCGGCCGCGATTACACCATCTACGCCATGATGGATGGTTACGTCAAGTTCGAGCCGCGGCCCAGGGGCAAGAAGCAGGTCAGCGTCTACGAGACCCACCCCAACCGCGCCTGAGCCGGTTCCGCGGCGACGGCGACTCAGAGGATACCGATGAAACCGAAGATTCACCCCGAGTACTTCCCGGAGGCGCGCGTGACGTGTGCCTGCGGCAACTCGTTCACCGTTGGCGCCACCGTGCCCGAGATCTCGACGGAGGTGTGCTCGGCCTGCCACCCATTCTTCACCGGGGAACAGCGCATCGTGGATACGGCCGGCCAGGTGGAGCGCTTCATGCGCCGTCTGGAGGCCGGCGAGGACCAGCGCCAGCGCCAGCGCACGCGGGCAGAGCAGCGAAGGGAGAAGGAGCGGGCCGCCAAGCGGAAGCGGCGCGGCCTGGCTCCGGTACGCTCGCGCACGCAGGAGGCCAGCAAGACGTCGGAGCAACCCAGCGAGGATTCGGGGCCGCCTGAGGGGGACTGAGCGCAACTCACGGGCCATGGTACTCAGCGACCAGGAGATCATCGAGCGCGTCGAGCGGGAGAGAATGATCGAGCCCTTCGTGGACCATCAGGTCAGCGAGGGCGTCGTGTCCTACGGTCTGTCGAGCTACGGATACGACTTCCGTGTGGCGCATGAGTTCAAGGTGTTCAGTAACGTCAACTACACGGCGGTGGACCCCAAGGACTTCGATAGCAACTCCTTCATCGACATCGTTACTGAGGACTTCTGCATCATTCCACCCAACTCGTTCGCGTTGGGGCGTTCGGTCGAGTACTTCCGCATCCCGCGCGACGTGATCACCGTCTGCCTGGGCAAGAGCACCTACGCACGCTGCGGCATCATCCTCAACGTTACCCCCTTCGAGCCGGGCTGGGAGGGATACGCCACGCTCGCGATATCGAACACCGCCCCGCTGCCGGCGCGAATCTACGGCAACGAGGGAATCGGGCAAGTACTTTTCGTGCGCGGCTCAGTCGAATGCCGCACCTCGTACAAGGATCGCAAGGGGAAGTACGACCAGCAGACCGGTATTGTGCTGCCGCGGATCAGATAGCCCAATTAGCACACGATTCCGCATATCCTTCGACTACGTCAAAGCTTCACCAGTGCCGGATGCACCAGACTGATAGCTGATAGCCCACGACAGAATGGGCGAACGACTTCTGATAATCTGTACTAGACACACGGAGGCCCGGTGTGAGCGACGTCGAGATCCTGATTATCGGCACGCTGGACAAGGGCAGCCCGGAGGCCGAGACGGCCGGAGTGCTCCAGAAGCATTTGCTTGGGCTGGGCGCGAGCGTCCGGCGGGTGACTAGCCTGGATCCCGATATCCAGCTGGTTGCCGATGAAATCAGCGCCGTACTCCGTCGGGCGCCGGACCTAATGGTGCTGGTGGGCGGCACTGACGGCGTCGCACCGGCGGGTTTGGCCACGGCCACCGAATGCGAGTTGTGCGACGCCGTGCCGGCGGGTGCCTTCGCACTGGAGGGTCAGGACGGGGGCATGGTCATGCTCGTGGCCACCACCCACGTCGTCGTGCTCCCCAGTGACCCGAGCGCTTGTGAGCGGGTTTGGGAGCAGGAGATCGGTCACTCCGTGGCAGAGTGGTTCGGCCAACCGCCCCACACGAGCGGCGAGCTCATCGTGCTGGGCGGCCGGTCCAACGTGCTGGTAGGCCTGCTCGACGCGGTGTCAAGGCAGCACCCAGCGGTAAATATCCACTCGGGCCCCCACCAGCCTGGCGGCGGTGTTCGTGTGGTTGCCATGACCTATGGGCGCGGTGAACGATCCCGACAGGCCGTGGACGCCGCCCTGGCCGAAATAGAGCGGTCCGCGGCGGCCACTCGTCTGCAGATCTCGAGCTCTGGGCGCCTGCCTGGTCACGACGCCGGCAGTGCACGCTGACGCTGGCGGACCAGGTGAGCACCTTCAGGCCGTGAGTGGCACTCTGGCCATTGACGTCGGGAACACCCACACTGCACTAGCCCTGTGGGTCCCGGGAGACGACGTACGGCATTGGCAGCTCGCCAGTGATCCCCTCCGCACGCCGGACGAGTACCGGGTACTCCTGACCCAGCTCTTGGCGCGCGACGGTCTCGGCCCGGAAAGCGTGGCAGGATGTGTCGTGGCCTGCGTGGTGCCGGCCCTCGTGGCCCCCATCGCCGGGGCATGTCGGGCGCTGTTCGGGCCGAGCCCCCTGTTAGTCGGCCCCGGTGTCCGAAGCGGACTGCCCATCCGCACGGAGGATCCCCGCGAGGTCGGTCCGGACCGCATCGCCAACGGCGTGGCGGCGGTGGCCCGATACGGCAGCCCGGTGATGGTCCTCGACTTCACCACGGCCCTCACGATAGACGTGATCAGCACCGACGGCGATTACCTCGGCGCGGTCATCGCCCCGGGCATCGAAATCGCCGCCGAGGCCCTCGCCCTCCGCACGGCGCAGCTGCAGCGGATCGAGTTGGTTCCGCCGCCGAGAGCCATTGCCACCGACACCAAGCACGGTCTCCAGTCGGGTCTCGTGTACGGTTACCTCGGTCTCGTGGAGGGCTTGGTGCGCCGCGTGCGGGCGGAGATCGGCCCGGCGCCTGTCGTGGCGACGGGTGACGAGCCGTGGGTGCCCGGCCTGCTCGAGCATACGGGCGTCGTCGATGCCTACGACCCACTGCTTACATTGGACGGCCTGCGGCGCATCTACGACCATCGGTAGGGCCGCGCCGGCGCGCCAGCGACGACCCCTTCGACCAGGCGACGCTAGCGGTTGAACGCGAGCGCTATTGAGGCCCGTCGGACCGAGTTGAGCGGAGCGCGGCTCGCGCCTGGTTGGCCAGGGCGAAGAAACGCGGATCGGCGCGCGTCTCCTCCCCGCGGGGACGTGGCAGGCCAATCGGGATCTTGGCCGCGACCCGGCCCGGGCGGGATGTCAGCACCACCACTCGGTCAGACAAGAACACGGCTTCCTCGATGTTATGGGTGACGAAGAGCACCGTCACGCCAGTCTCCCGCCAGAGGCGCAGGAGCTCCAGGTTCAAGCGCTCACGCGTGAGCTCGTCGAGCGCACCGAAGGGCTCATCCATCAGGAGAAGCCGGGGGCGTAGGACCAGCGCCCGGGCGATGGAGACCCGCTGCTGCATCCCACCCGACAGCTGGCGCGGGTAACGCCCGCTGAACTCGCACAGGCCGACCAGGGCCAGCGTCTCCTCGGCCCTCAGCTCGCGCTCCTGGCGAGGAACTCCGGCCAGCTCCAGCGGCAGCTCCACGTTTCCGCTAACCGTGCGCCAGTTGTAGAGCACGGGGGCCTGGAACACGATGCCGTACTCCCTCCGGCGGCGTGCCGAACCGGGGCCGCGGCCGCACACCCGAACGCGACCCGATGTCGGCGGAATCAGGTCCCCGATGATACGCAGCAGCGTGGATTTACCCGAGCCACTGGGCCCCAGCACCGAGACGAACTGCCCGCGCCGCACGGTCAAGCTCACGCCGCCCAGCGCGGCTGTTCCTGCCGGGTGGTCGGTGAACACCATGGCTACATCTTCCAGCTCGAGGATCGGTTCTTCTGACATCCGGTCCGGCTCCGGGACCTTGGAGCGACACGAAGGTTATGCTATGTTATTCGCCCGTGGAGGGGTCGCATAGTCTGGCCTAGTGCGCGCGTCTCGAAAACGCGTAGGGGTTTACGCCCCTCGTGGGTTCGAATCCCACCCCCTCCGCCTATTGCCGCTGTGGCATGACCGGCAGGTAACCCGAATACCGCAAGACATCGCGGTCTAGGACTCCTACAGAGAGCTGAGGAAGAACCGGATAGACGCCGACATTCCCGGCCGCGTCCCGGGCGCGGCCGCGGAAGCCGTAGACGTGCGAGGGCTCGCCCGAGAACGCCAACTGCCGCCCCTGCGTCTCGATGGCCCAATCGGTCCAGGGCTCCAGATCGCGCCGGTACTGGATGTCGTAGCTCTCGATCCCGCTGCCCCCTGGGTCCACGCCGTCCCAGCTCACGGTGAACGCCCGCCGGTCGACGCCGGTGATCGGCCCGAAGCGCACAATCGGTGCCAGACCGTCCACGTGCGTCCGGGCCTCGGCCTGACCCCGCGGCTCGAAGTTGCGCGCGAGGTCAACGGCCTGAGCCTGGAACTCGTAGGTCAACCCCTGCAAGGGCTCCAGGGTGCCGCTGGTGTAGGTGACGTCCGTGAACAGAGCCCCCCAGGCGCCACCATTGATGCTGTAGTAGACGTTGTAGCGCGCGATGCCACTGGCATATATGTCGGGACCGGCGGGCTCATCGTACCCCGACCAGGAAAGGGTGAACCGTCCAGGCACATACGCGGGCAACGGCCGCACCGAGGTCACCGGGGGACTCAGGTCCACGAGCGTCTGAACCTCGGCCGGTGAGTCGGGCTCGACGTTGCCGGCCATGTCCACGGCGTGGACCCGGAACCCGAACCGCTTGCCGTTCTCGCCCCGGAACCAACCGGCGGTGCTCTCCCGCAACGTATCACCGACCACGAACCAGGGCTCGGCGTTCCGCTGCGCGTAAAGTCGGAAGTAGTCGATGCCGGTCGCGGGGTCCGGGTCCTCGCCCGACCATTCCAGGCGCACCAGGGTCGTACTGGGGTTGTCGGGGTCCGGCTTGCTGCTGTAGAGGGGGACGAGATCCCGGTTCAGCGCGGCCTCGGGAGGCCGGATGTCGGTGGCGTGGGTGATGCTCAGCTCCGGCTCCTTCGAGCCCTCGCTCGAGTCGAACTCGCGATAGGATCCGTCCGACTCGTACCCCTGCACGTAAAGACCGTGATTGTCGCGGTGCGTGTCCTGCCACGGCCGTTTGGGCCAGCGCCAGCGCTGTACGAGCCGCGTTACGTCCCACTCGTATCGGTCGCTGCGCGTGCCGACGCCGGTGCCGTCCTCACGCCTGTCGCGGTAGTCGGGGAAGCGGTGCCAAGTGATCTCGTCCTCGTCCCAGCTCTCGTCGACGCGCCGGACGAGCACCTCCCTCTCCGCGTCGCCACTTGGACCGGCTTCCCGCAGGTAGAGCCGCAGGAGAGCCTTCGTCACGGCCTGGTCCTGCGCCAGCTGCTCCGTCTCGAACCAGACGAAGCTTCGCGTGGCACCGTAGCCCGGGCGATCCCCCACGTAGAGGTACCGCTCCGAGCCGTAGTTGGTGTCGCGGTGTTCGCTCGAAACGAACGCATCGCGCTCGGCCTCCAGGTTCGTGTTCGCCAGCACCCCATCCGGCACCGCCGGCGCCGCCGCGGGCAAGCGCTGAACGGGTCGGCCCGGCCCGAAGGCGGGGCCACGGTCCGGGATGAAAGCCCCGGACCCGGGCCGCCCTTGGGCAGCAGCCGGCGGGCCGGTCACTCCACCCAGGACAATCACGACCAGGCAGACCGCCAGAGGGCTTCGCGACAAGTTGATCATGGCACCGACCTCACCTTCGATCATTCCGCTTCAAGAGTGCAGGGGATTCTATCACGCGCGCCCGACGGAGGGTAGAACGCCTCGATGGGCTGAGCGGCGAGTACCTTCTGGCAGAACCGGGCCGGCGATGCTACATTTCCATCCACGTGCCGCCAGGCTCATCCCAGGGAAGCTCCCATGTCCGAGCGCATCTCACCGGCCTTCGTGGTCATCGCCGCGGTCTTCGTGACGACGCTGATCAGCGCCAACATCGTCGCCGTCAAGCCCGTCCCCGGACCCGGCCCGCTGCCACCGCTCCCGGCCGCGATGCTGGTGTTCCCCATAAGCTACATCTTCGGCGATATCCTCACCGAAGTGTACGGCTATTCCCGGGCCCGCCAGGTGATCTGGCTGGGATTCGCGTGCAACCTGTACGCTGTGGCCGTGTTCGCCGCCGCCGGCGCCCTGCCGGGGGCCGCGCCCGCCGCCGGCGGTTGGTGGACACCCGAAGATCAGGTGAGTTACCGGCGCATCCTGGGTGCAACGCCGCGCATCCTCACGGCATCGTTCGTCGCCTACCTGGTGGGCGAGTTCGCCAACTCCATGGTCCTGGCACGTATGAAGGTCCGCACGGAGGGGCGCCATCTTTGGCTGCGGACGATCGGGAGCACCCTGGTAGGACAGGGTCTGGACAGCCTGGTGTTCATCTCCCTGGCCTTTGGCCCCCTGTGGCCGATGATCTTCTCGCAATGGGTGGCCAAGAGCGCCTACGAGGCAGCGGCCACACCCCTCACCTACATCGTCGTGAACCGCCTGAAGCGGCACGAGGGACGCGACGTGTTCGATCGCGAGACCGACCTGAACCCCTTCACGTGGCGCGCGGACGAGGAGAAGGAGAAGGAGCAGTGAGCGACGTGCCCTACGGCGCGCGCGCCGTCGAGGAGAACGTGCTAGAGCGCTGGCCCAACGAGTCGGGCGAGCGCGACTACGAGGTCGCCATCACCGCTCCCGAGTTCACTTGCCGCTGTCCGCGGAGCGGCTACCCGGACTTCGCAACGATCTACCTGCGTTACGTTCCCGACGAGTGGATCGTGGAGCTGAGGAGCTTCAAGCTGTACATCAACGGCTTCCGCGACGTCCCAATCTCCCACGAGTCCGCCACCAACCGCATCCTGGCCGACCTGGTGGCCCTGCTCGACCCGCGTTGGCTCGAGGTACGGGCCGACTTCAATCCGCGGGGGAACGTGCATACGGTCGTCACCGCCCGCCATCGCCAGAGCGGGTGGGTGCCGGGGCCGGATTTCAGGGCGTGACCACATCGCCGCTCAAGGCACCGGCGGACGAAGGGCATGCCGTGCCCCTGTCAGGCTCTGACATCCACGGGACCCGCGCCGCATTCCCGCAGAGCGGGCATCACGGACAGGGGATCGGCCCCGGGCAGTCGATGAGATCGAACGCCTTCAGCAACAGCGGCAGGAAGACCGGGTGGTCGTCCAGTGGAGTCTCCGTCGGCGTTGGGGTGACCACTGTCGCGGTAGGGGTGGCCGACTCCGTCGCCGTCGCGGTCACTGTCGGCGTGGCCGTACCCTGGGCGTGGACGGTGACCAGCGGATTGGGCAGGTTGGCCACGTACCGCTGGCCGAGACTGTCCAAGAGGGTCACGCGTGAGACGTCCGTGACGGTGTAGGTCGTGTCGCCGTAGATCATCTGCGCATCGTACTCGATAGTGATCACACCGCCCGGGACACCGGTGTACGTCCAGACGACATCGACGTACGGCGGGCCGGCCGGCCGGTTGGGCAGAGGTACGGACGACGCCACGTCGAAGACCGCGCCGCTGTCCATTGCCTCGTACACCTCGAGTGCCGTAATGTCGGGCCCGAACAGGAGGGCGGCCTTCAGCGTGCTGCCCACCATGTTCACGATGGTGTTCTCATCCACCGGGAAGGCCCACTTCTGCACTAATCGCCCGCCGCCAAGGTTCCAGCTGGGGCAGAAAGCCAGCGTGCAGTCGCTGGATGCCTCCACGAAGTGCTGGTACCTCGCGTCGGGAAACATGAGGAAGATGACCTTCATGTCCGCGTTCCGGGCCGCCTGGGTCACCGTCGGCATGTTGATCAGACGGCCTTCGATATCCGGCCCGGCGGCGATGATCATGATCACCTTGTCGTTCCCCGGCGTGCCGTCGTTGTCGAGTTTCTGCGTGGCCTTGCGGAAGGCCGTCTGCAAGGCCCTCACGTCGGACTCCTCGGCGCGGCGGATGCTGTTGATGGCCGCAATGATCTTGTCCTGGTCCTTTGTCAGGTTGCTCCGGACGGAGTCCGGAGCAGCATATGTGGAGATCACCGCGCACTGGACAT
>CAYYVH010000014.1:0-25877 GCA_964475075.1 uncultured Anaerolineales bacterium
GCGGCAACGCAGATCGTCTTTTTCACGCCTGTCGAGGCTCGGCCGCAGGGCGTGCCCAGTTGGACGGAGCTGGCGGGCGATCGGCCCCTGGCTAGTCATCATGCCATCGGGGACGCGGTCGGTCGGCGCATGATTCTCCACGGTGGCGAGCGAGATGCCGTCGGCAATCCCCCGCTGGCGATTCGCCAATTCGACCTGTCGGTGCCCAACGGCCGCTGGTCCGACCTGGGCGCGAGCGGCACGTCGCCGAGGCCCCGGCTCGACAAGCGCGGGCTGCAGGGCAGCAAGGCCGTGGTGGATCCGGAGGAGAACATCGCCCTGGTTGTTTGCGACTGCCGGAATGGCAGTGCGCACCTGCTCGACCTGTCGGCCGGTCGATGGTCGCGCGCGCCGTCCGACCGGCCGCTGACCGTTTGGAACTACCTTTTCGTCTACGACCCTGTGAACGACCGGGCGCTGCTCTTCGGCGGCGATGAGCGCGGGGACAACAGGTACACGAATGCGGGCTGGCGATACGACCTGTCGCCGGAGCGCCGGGGATGGCGGTCTCTCCCGCCGGTACCCTTCCGGACGCTTTTCCAGGCGGCGGGATATGATCCGGCCTCCGGACACCTGGTGGTGTTCAGCGGCCTGGATGCTCGCCTCGATGAGTCGCGCGAGCTGTGGCGGCTGGACGTCGCCAACGCCGATGGTCCGGATGCCTGGCGCGAGATCACTGATTTGGCTGGGCCGGGACCGGCGCCCCGAGCCGGGGCGACGTTGACCTTCGTCCCGGGCACGACGAGTGCGATCCTGTACGGCGGCTACTCGAACGGCGGCGATCTGCATGACTCGTGGTTGTTGGACTACTCGGACCCCGAGGCACCCCGCTGGTCTTCCCTTGAGGTTCCTGGTCCGGGTCCGGGAGCGCGGGCGGGCCACAGCGCCCTCTGGGACGCCGGTAACGAACGTCTCGTGATCTACGGCGGTGTGCGAGGCATCAGTTTCCTCGACGACGCGTGGGCGCTGGATCCGGGCCTGGGCGCCGAACCGACCCCCACCGCTACACCAGGGGCGCAGATCGCGACCCGGACGCCGACGCTCGAGCCGACAGCGACGCCGACACGCGAGCCCTACCCGACACCGACCGATGTGTGGCGGAGAATCTATCTTCCGCTGACCGAGGCGGGCTGGCCGACAAGATGAGTAGATTCGGCCGACGCGTCGCGATCCCAAGCGGCATGGTATAATCGGCGGAGATGATCGAGCAACCCTCCCCGGGACCCTTGAGCGAGACGGAAACGGCTATCCTCCGTCTCCTGGCCACCGGTGCCACGAACCGTGAGATTGCCCGCGAACGTGGTATCTCCGAGGCCACCGTCAAGAAGCACGTCACCAACATCAACAACAAGCTCTCTACGGGCAATCGGACCGAGGCCGTGCGCCGGGCACTGGAGCTCGGTCTGGTCTTCGTGAAGACGCCGACTGACCGCGAGGGGGTGGACCGCGGGGCGGCCGTGCGGCTGGCGGAAGAGCTGGAACGTACCCGCCGTCGCACTCGCCAGATCGTGCGTGCTCTGGTGGTGACGGGGGTGCTGGCCCTAATCTTGGCCCTACTGATCACGCGGGCGGTCCTCGAGCAGTTCTGGTACGCACCCGCCACAGCTACGCCGACGCCGCACTACCCGACACCCGTTCCGGTGAACCCCTGGAGTCCGGGCCTGAACCTTCCGACTCCTCGAAGGGGGCTCGCACTCGTGACGGACGAGCGCGCCGTGTATGCCATCGGGGGTCAGGACCCGACGTCCGTCCTGTCGGATACGCTGCGCTACGACACCGTCGGCCTGATCTGGGAGCGACGGTCCGGAAAGCCGACGCCGGTCCGGGACATGGGCGCCGTGAGCGTTCTGGGCCGCTTCATCGTGCCCGGTGGATGCGGGCCGGACGGGCTTGCGGTCGATACCGTTGAGGTCTACGATCCCCGGACAGACAGCTGGTCGGAGGCCAGTGCGCTTCCGGAGCCGCTGTGCGGGTTTGCCCTCGTTGAGGTGCAGGGTCTGGTCTACCTTTTCGGAGGTCGGGCCGGCGAGGACCCGGCCACGGCCAGCGATCGGGTCTGGCGTTACGATCCTCGGGCCGATGAATGGCGCGCGGAGGAGCCGATGTTCCTGCCAAGGTCCGACCTGGCGGCCGTGGTTGTCGACAACCAGGTCCACGTAATGGGAGGCCGTGACGCTGAGGGCCGCCCCCAGGTGAGCCACTGGCTGTTCCGGCCTTTAGAAGAAGCTGGTCGCTGGCAGGACACGGGGGGGCCGTCGCTGCCGGAAGGCCGGGCCGGGCTGGCGGCTGCCAGCGTGTTGGGCAGCATCTACGTTGTCGGCGGCGGATGGGACCGGACGGTAGAGCACGGATTGCTGAAATGGGATCCCGACTCGGGTGATGCTTGGGAGCCGTTCGAGGACGTTCGTGGGGCCACCCCTTGGCGTGGGCACGGGTTGGCCGTATTCCGGAACCAATGGCTGCACGTCGCTGGAGGCGACGTCGATGGCCGGCTGCAGGATCAGTACGAGTTCATTCAAGTCGTTTGGAAGGCTCTCTTCCCGTAGCTTCAACACCGTGCGCGGTACTGCCGCGGCAGCCCGGAACCGGTTCTCGAATCGGGGCGGCCGTGGCTGGCGTTCGGCCCCAGCCTGTGCTAAACTCGCCTGGCCCTCGCGCAAACCTAGGCCGCGGTGTGGCCGTTGACCCGACAGGACGGAGGATGATGATGAACGCGCTTTCAAGCCGCCGGTTGGTCCTGGTGCTCTTTGGGGCCCTGCTGAGCTTGCCCCTGCTGCTGAGCGGAGTGGATGCCGCTGCCGTGGGGCCGTCGGCACCGGCGCTCGACCCTTCACTGCTCGACCCGAGTGAGGCGATCCCCATGCCCATCGTTCCTGATGAGGACGGCCAGATGCTGGCGCCGGCAATGGGCATTGGCACCCGGACCGACGCTGCGAATCGCGCCCTGGCACCGATTGAGATTCACAGGCAGACCTTCGAGGGCGACGAGTTCCCGCCGCCGGGTTGGTCGGTCCTGGACGCCCAGGCACAGGAGGAGGGCGTTCCGCCCCGCTATACGTTCAGCCGCGAGATGTGCTTGGTGCAGCCGCTCGTGGGAGGGACCCACGACTCGTGGGCAGTCGGAGGCGGGTCCGAGGGTGAGAAGCTCCCCTGCGGCACGCCCTATCCCGCGGGCACGCCCGTGTGGAGTTGGCTCGTATACACGCTGGATACGCGTCCGTACCCAGCCGGTCTCCAGGTGAACCTGCGCTTCCGG
This sequence comes from uncultured Anaerolineales bacterium, assembly GCA_964475075.1. Taxonomy (GTDB): domain Bacteria; phylum Chloroflexota; class Anaerolineae; order Epilineales; family Epilineaceae; genus CAYYVH01. Next base: position 3,296 of record CAYYVH010000014.1, read on the forward strand.
CTCGACCAGCCGACTCAGGAGTCTTTCCTCGTATGTGCCACCACCGGCGATGTGAGCAACCCGTTCCACTGCTACCGCACGAATGGTACTCAAACAGGTTGGACGTCGTTCGTGGGCGATCTCGATTTCTCGGTGGCGGCCAATCAGGCTGACGCGAGCGTATTCGTGTCCTACCAGGACCCGAGCCCCGCTGGCACGCACTTCGGGGTATTCGTGGACAATATCGTCATCAAGGGCCTGTTGGATACTCCGTCTCCCACGATTCCGCCTCAGCCGCCCACCGCCACAAACACGCCGACGCCCGCCACGCCTTCACCGACGCCCAAGCCGACCGAGCCGCCGATCGGGAACTGGATTTACATACCGATGCTGGCGCAGAAGGTGACGCGCGAGGACATCCGGGATGCTCCCATCGCCCAGCCTACCCCGACCACGGGGGTCGGGGTGCGATTCGGGGTCAACGTCGATTCCCAGACTGGTGAGATCGAGGATCCGGGCTCGGCCTTCCAGGTCGGTGTCCCGCAGCTGTGCGTTCGCGTGCGGTGGTGGGGGCAGGACCCCGAACAGGATATTCGCTGGCAGTGGTACAAGGACGGGCGGCAGGTTGATATCGCGGCGCTGAACGGAACGGTCAGGATGCACACGCCTGAAAGTTTCGTGTACCGCTGTGCCGGGCAGCCGCCGGTGGGGGTTTACGAGGTCCGGGCCTATGTCGGCGATGCGCCGCAGCCCGCGGCCACCGGGTCTGCACGCGTGCAGACGGATCCGGTGCCGGGGAAGCCGACGCATACGCCAGAGCCCACGCAGGAGGGGCCACCTCCGACGAACACCCCTGGTCCCACGCCTGAGGGGTGCAGCGAGCAGCTCCAGAACGGAGGTTTCGAGGATGGGCCAGCGGTCTGGCAGCTGGCGACGACTGCTCAGGAGACGGAGCTGTCGCGCGTGATTCGCCTCGCCTCCACTGTGGGGATCAACCCCATCGGCGGCGAGTGGGTCGCCGTCTTGGGCGGTGGCCTCGCCGTGGAGGATCAGCTGTCGCAACCCTCGTCGCCGACGGGTCTCGTGGATCCGGCACGGTTGGACACGGCGACGCTGCACTTCTACCTCGGCTACGTGACCGAGGAGGTGCATGACGGTGTGAACGACGACGGCTTCTTCCCTATCTTCGTAAGCCAAGGCGGCGTGACCGAGCAACCGCCCGGCACCGGCTGGTCCGAGGAGCACTTCGATCCGAACTCGTGGTACGAGATCACGGTCCCCGTCACGGCGCAGATGACGCGGCGCGAGGGCTGGGACAGCAGCCGGATCCTGTTCATCAGCCGCAACGATCATGAGGCGCCAACCTTCATGCTCATGGACGAGGTTTCGCTCACCGTCTGCCTGCGCCCGGCGGCTAGCGCCTGGCTGGCCGGACCGGGGCCGGCCGGCGTCGGGCTGCGGATGCTGGAGCCCCGGGAGGTATTGCCATCCGCCCGAAACGTCCTGCCGGCCGTTCAGGTGAGAGAGGCTCCCGAGCGGGCGTTCCCGGTGCTTACCTACGCCGATTCCACAACGGACTGACGCCGCTGAACAGGAGCGGCGCCGGCACGTGATTCCGCCCCCGCTGCTGAGGCGGATAAAGCTCACCGCGCTGACCCTGCTGGCCACGCTCGCGGCGCTGGCAGGGGTGGTGTTGAGTGGCGCGCCGGTGGAGGGTACGGTGCCCTCACCGCGGGTGCCGCGCCGTATTCCGTTTACGGATGTCCATCCCTACGGGGCGAATTTCTTCCTGGAACGGGAAGCCGACCCCTGGACGCAGGCCAAAACGGTCGAGTTGGCGCGGGAAGGCGGAATCCGCTGGGCCAAGCAGCACTTCATCTGGTCCGAGATCGAGAGCGTGCCGGGCGCATTCGAGTGGTCGAAATACGATCACATAGTCGATCTCTATCGGGCGCACGGGTTGGAGGTTGTGGGGCGCTTGGACTGGCCACCGGCTTGGGTGAAGGCGACCCCGGGCGACTACAAGCCCGGCCAAAACAACCTCCCGGATAGATTCGGGGACTACGCCCGCTTCGTGGGTCAGACGGTGGCGCACTTCCGCGGGCGGGTGCGCTTCTACCAGATCTGGAACGAGCCCAACCTGCTGGCGGAATGGGGAAACCGGCTGGATCAACCGGTCGACCCGGCGGCGTACGTGGACCTCTTGGCCGCGGCTAGCCGGGCGGCGAAGGCGGCCGATCCGAACGTGGTGATCCTGTCGGCGCCGTTGGCGATCAACACCGAGACGATCGAGGTCGCCGGAAATCTGAACGACCTGGACTTCCTCGACGGCCTATACGCTGCCGGTGCCGCCGAGCACTTCGACGTCATGTCGGCCAATGCGTTCGGCATGGATCGTCCGCCGGCCGACCCCCCGGCGACCGACGTGCTGAACTTCCGCCGCGTGGAGCTCCAACGCCGGACCATGGCGGCGCGCCGAGATGGCGACAAGCCGGTTTGGTTCGCCGAATTCGGTTGGAACTCCGCTCCCGAGCGCCTCGGTGCCAAGCGGCTGCTCTGGCGGCGGGTCGACGAGGAACAGCAGGCTGCGTGGACGGTGGAGGGGGTCCGGTGGGCCCGCGAGCATTGGCCGTGGTCCGGTGTGTTCTTCATCTGGTATTTTCGGCAGTGGGGAGGAAAGACCCCGGACGAAGCGGACTACTACTTCCGCATGGTGGACCCCGACTTCACTCCCCGGCGGCTCTACGAGGCCGTTCGGGCGGACGCGCGGTCCCTGGCGGTCGCGGGCCCGGGTGAGTGGGCGGAGCGGTCCTCGCCGGTTGATCTCGCCGACATGGACGACTGGCGCTGGGTCGGGGATGACGGCGCTCAGGATCGCAATGTCCTGATTGCCGCGCGCCCAGGCGCCGCGCTGACGTTCCGGTTCGAGGGGTCAGCGATCGAAGCGCGTGCCGGGCGGGGACCGGCCGCCGGCGCCCTCGAAGTGACGGTCGATGGCCGGCGTGGCGGGGCTGACGGCGAGGGGGAGGTCTCTTTAGCCGCCCCGGGGGACGGTTGGAATTGGACGCTGCTGGCTGACGGTCTGGCCGATGGGGAGCATGAGCTCCGTCTCGTGGCGGTAGGAGAGGGCCGGGTGGCAATTGATGGATTTCGCGTCGTGGCTGGGCCATCCGGCAGTTGGCGGGAGCATCTGCCGCTCTTCCTCGCCGCGATGGCGGCCGCTCTGGCCACGCTCCTCGCGGTTGACGCCCGGCGGGCCGCGCGGCGCGTGCGGTGGTAGGCACCGTCCGATCTTGACTTGACCTCCGGCGGGGGAATCGGCAAGATTGTTATGCTGATGGGACTCTTGCGCCGGAGGCGTTTTATGATATCCGTTCGAATGCGCGGCATTCCTCACCTCCTCCTGCTTGCACCCCTGACCGCCTTGCTGCTGGGCGGACTGTCGGGTGTCTTCGTGCCGGCGCGGGCCCTTACGCCTGCGGCGGCCAGGTTGGATCCGCGCGCTCTCGCTGCCGCAGAGGAAGACGGTCGGGCTGAGGTGTTCGTCATCCTCGCGGAGCAGGCAGACGTCTCGGCGGCCTACAACATTCCGGACAAGGCCGCCCGGACGCGCTACGTGTACGAGCGACTGCGCGAAGTCGCCAAACGGACGCAACCGCCGCTCGTGGCCTGGCTCGAGCAGCGGGAAGCCCACGTGCAACGGTTCTTCATCGCCAACGTGATCGAGGTGGAGGCGGACACGGCGACGCTGTTGGCGCTGGCGGCGAGGCCTGACGTGTCGTACGTCGAGTTGGAGACCGATATCGAGCTGATCGAACCGGTGTACGAGGGTGCCGACGGAGACGAAATGGCGTCGCTTTCGCCCCTCGTGCCGGATGTGGTCGAGCGGGGGCTCAAGACCATCGGTGCGGACGACGTGTGGAAGATGGGCTACAAGGGCGAGGGCATCGTCGTGGCCATTACCGACACTGGCGCGAATCACAGGCATCCGGCCCTGAAGGCCCAGTACCGCGGGGCCGATGGCGACCACGACTACGATTGGTACGATGCCGTTGGCAACTCGCCGGCGCCGGTGGACGAAGCGAGCCACGGGACGCACGTCACGGGGATCGCGGTGGGGGAGGCTGGCGCGCGGCAGATCGGGGTGGCTCCGGAGGCCCAGTGGATCGCCTGCCGCATGATCAAGAAGCGAAGCTCCGAGGGCGATTCCTCATTGCGCTGCCTGCAATGGGTCCTCGCGCCGACGCCGGTCGGTACGGATCCCGATGACTTCGGGGACGAAGGGCGACCGGAGATGGCGCCGGACGTCGTCAACGCCTCGTGGGGAAGCGAGCCCGGCCGCGACTGTGCCGGCAGCTCGGCCGTGCGCGCGGCAGTTCAGAACCTGGTGGCGGGGGGCATCCTGTTCGTCGCATCAGCCGGCAACAGCGGCAACGGGTGCCAGACGGTCTGTGCACCGGGGACCTATCCTTTCACGTTCACGGTGGCCAACTACGATGTGCGCCGCAGGAAGATCGCCCAGTCAAGCAGCCGCGGTCCGGTCGGTGAGATGATCAAACCCGACATTGCGGCGCCGGGGGTAGACATCAACTCGAGCATCCCGCCGTCGCGCTACGCCAAGAAGAGCGGCACGTCGATGGCCTCGCCCCATGTGGCCGGCGCCGTGGCTCTGCTACTGAGTGCCAGGCCGGAGTTCCGTGGGAAACCGGAGATCATCCGCAAGCTGTTCGAGGATACGGCCTCGCCCGTGGTCGACCGCAAGTGTCCCCCCGGCACGGACGCATTCAACAACAACGCTGGGCACGGGCTCATCGACGTGCCTGACGCCGTGGAGGCGGCTCTGACCGCGACGCTCCCCCCGACACCCACGAACACGCCAACTCTCACCCCCGTGCCGACGGACACACCAACCCCAACAACGACGCCGACGCCCACCGCGACTGCGGTGCCGCACTTCGAGGTGTACGTGCCGTGGATCGGGCGGCGGGTGTCTCTCGGTCGGTAACGGGGTCTGCGGGAGCTGCCCTTGCGCGGCGCACCCAGAGCGGATCCCTCGAACCGCGGTCCCTACAGGATCAGCATTGCGTCGCCGAAGCTGTAGAAACGGTAGTCCCCGTCCATCGCCTCTGCATAGGCCTGGTCGACCGATTCCTTGCCGGCGAAGGCGGCCACCAGCATCAGCAGCGTAGAGCGCGGGAAGTGGAAGTTAGTGATCAGCGCGGCCACCGCCTGGAAGTTGTAGCCCGGTGCGATGAACAGATCGGTCCAGCCGGAGTAGGGCGCGACGGTGTCGTCGTCTGATGCCCGTGCGACACCCGTCTCCAGCACCCGCACCGAGGTCGTGCCCACCGCTACAACCCGACGACCTTCCCGTTGGGCGGCGTTCACGGCTGCGGCCGTAGTCGCCGGCAACTCGCACCACTCGCTGTACATCGTGTGGTCCTCGGTCCGCTCGACCTCCACGGGGCGGAACGTGTCCAGGCCGATGTGCAGCGTTACGAATGCGAACCCGCAGCCCCGATCCTCCAGGTGCCCGATCAGGCTCGGCGTGAAATGCAGACCGGCCGTGGGTGCCGCCGCCGAGCCGGCGACGCGGGCATAGACCGTCTGGTAGCGCTCGGGGTCCTCCAACGGCTTCGAGATGTAGGGCGGCAGGGGGACCTGACCCAGATCGGGGAGGTGCGGCTCGATGGGCCGCTCGAAGCGCACGAGACGGCCCCCATTCGGTAGGAGCGATTCGACATCCGCCCGGAGGGCCTCGCCCCGGCGCGTGGCGAAGACCAGGTGTGTGCCCGAGCGGACCCGCCCGCGAACCAGCGTCTCCCAGGCCCGCTCGTCCCGCGGCCGCAGGAGCAGCACTTCTATCGCGCCGCTGGTTTCCGCTTTTCGGCCAAGCAGGCGCGCTGGGATCACCCGGCTGTCGTTGGCGACGATGAGATCGCCCTCTTCCAGATAGTCGGGTAGGTCCCGGAAGTGCCGGTGCTCGATCGTTCCATCGGAGCGATGCAAGACCAGGAGCCGGGCGCTGTCGCGCGGCTCGGCCGGGGTCTGGGCGATGCGCTCGGCCGGCAGTTCGTAGTCAAAATCAGACACGCGCACGGGTTCAGCATAGCACGACCTCGCCACCGCGGGGAAAGAGCGGCCGCGGCGGCGTACCCGCAATGCGCCCACGAACTGCGCGATCGTGCATGTCGCCGGAACGTGACAGGATGCGAAGCGATCGTATATACTGCGCAACCGCGAGGAGGAGTGCTGATCACGAACGATGCACAGCAACTCACCGGACGGGTCGTCCGGCTTCAGAGCGGCTTCTACACGGTAGACACCGATCGCGGTCGCTTGACGGCTGTCCTGCGTGGCCGCCTGAAGAGGGAGCGCCAGGAGACCGGTCTGGCGACCCTTGGCGACTTCGTCCGCGTGGAGCTCCTGGAGAGGCCCGGGGGCGAGGGTGGCCGGGTCGAGGCGGCAATCGTCGAGGTTTTTCCCCGAAACTCCGCCCTGGCCCGGCGTGCGCCCGGACCGCAGGGTGCCTGGGCGCAGGATGTCATCGTGGCCAACGTCGACCAACTCGTGCCGGTGTTTGCCATGCGGCAGCCTGAGCCCAGCCTGCGGATGCTGGACCGGTTTCTGGCCTTGGCCGAGATAGACGAGCTTGACAGCGTAGTCGTGTTCAACAAGCTTGACCTCGGCCTCTCGCCAGAGCTCGAGCAGGCGATTGTGGTGTACGAGCGGATCGGGTACCCGGTCCTGCGGACTTCTGCGGTCACCGGCGAAGGAGTCGCCGATCTGCGGCTGGCCCTTGCCAACCGGTTGAGCGCGGTGGTCGGGCCCAGCGGGTCGGGCAAGTCGAGCCTCCTAAACGTCCTCGAGCCTGGCCTGGACCTGCGTGTTGGGGCCGTGAGCGAGACCGTGCAGAAGGGCCGGCACACGACCCGTGTGCGCGAGCTTCACCCGCTAGCGGGCGGGGGAATGGTGGCCGACACGCCGGGGTTGCGCGAGATCGGGATGTGGGAGGTGGATCCGGGGGAGCTGGAGTGGGCCTTCGTCGAGTTCAGACCATATCTGAACAAATGCCGGTTCTACGACTGCACGCACGTCCACGAGCCCGGCTGCGCCGTCCGCGGCGCCCTGGAGCGGGGGGAGATCTCACCGCAGCGCCACGACAGTTACGTCCGCCAGCTGGCGGAAGGAGACGATGTGGTCTGAGGGGGTTACTCGCGGACGATGCGGAAATCCAGCTTGGCCAGTCCGTAAGGCTGGAAGTTGCTCGCCGACAGGTCCGCCGGGTTGGACGAGGTGGCACACATCTCGTAGCCGTCCGGCACCTCGAACCGCGCTTGAACCCCAGCCGAGTACGCCAATCGGAAGGAGATCTTTCCGGTACGACTCAGCTTCCCCCCGAGTAGCTCCGCACCGGCGACCACATCGACCCTGTTACCCGACTTGACCAGGCTGTCAATGCCCCCTTGATAGCGTCCGTCGCAGCGCGTGTCCACGAAGGCCCGGACTGATAGGGTCCCGCAGTCTGGCTCGTTGGTGCAGGCCACCGTTCGATCCACCTGTGGAGGCGGCGTTGGCGTATCCGGTGGCACGATGATGGGCGTGGGTTCCACGATCTCGAGAGCCAGGTTGTCCAGGAAGATCCCCTCGCCGTCACTCATGCCGGAAACGCTGACAAAGACGAACTCCAGGAGAAGGTGCCCTCCGCGCCCGTCCAGCCGCCAGATGGGGTCGAGCCGATCGCGGAGGTCCGTCAAGTCCAGTCGCACGCCGCGTGCCCAGGTGGAGGCGCGTCCCGTGGCGGAGTAGACCGTCCGGCGCTCGACCGGGTTCCCAACCGCATCGAATACCATGTAGTTGATGAACACGCCCTCGTTCGGGGCGGCGTCCGCCCAGATGTCGAACACCATCTCCACGTCCGAGACGGTGCGGAGAGCGGTGAGGTCCAGCCACAGCAACGCTGAGGAGGCGGCACCGTCGGGATAGGGGCTGTTACACGGGAGCACTGTACCGTCCGCGCCTCCGCCCACGGCCCAAAGGGCCTTCGTCCCGCCCGCTGCCTCACAGTCGCGCGGCGCCCACTGATAGTCCCCGCCAGTCGACCCGTTGAGGTCAGCCACGAGCACCCACGTGCCGGCGCGCGGCCATGACGGAGCCTCGAAGTCGTCGATCAATTGCCAGGGCTGACGCTGGGCCACCCAGGCCGGGGCATCGGCCGGGAGGTGGGGCGCCTGAATGCGATGCATGCTCTCGACAGCGGCGCGGTCCACAGCGTATGGCTGCGGTCCCGCCGCACTCACCTGCAGGATCGGCAGGGCTGCAAGCACCAGAGCGAACAACAGGAAGGGGCCGGTTCTTTTCCTGAGTTCTGTAACCATGTCATCTCCCCCTCCAGCCGAGCGGCGCTAGTGCGTCCGGAAGGAGGCCCCCACGTGCCCGGCCGGCTCGAAGTCGGCGATGTCGAGCTTAAACTCCGAATAACTGTTATAGCACAATGTGCTGCCAGGCGAAAGTGCGGCGAACACGCGCATGGTCTCGCCGCGGCGGATCGTGAGCGCCCCGAACTGGACCGATCCACCGCTCGACGTCGTCTTGGTCTCGACATAACCGCTGGGGAAGACGAGCGTCACCGGTACGCCGGCCAGCCATCGGTCCCAGGCGGGATCGAAGCGACGGTTGCACGTATCGTCGCGATAGACGCGGATCACTGCCGAGGCGTAGCACATCACGTCGTGACTGCGGCCCGGGCACTCGGGTCGCGCCGCCCCTAGCACCGGTGTGGGCGGCAGGGGCGGCGGGTTTCCTGGTGGTGGCTGCGAGGTGGGGAAGGGTGGGGCGGCCGTGGAGCCGGCCGCCGGTCCTACGGTCAGGCTCACCTCGCCGCGAGCACCGCCGGAAGTGGCGCTCACGACGACCGGCCCGACGGCTGGGCCGGCCGTGAACAGCGTGGTGGCGCGGCCCTTCGTTGTCGGCACGATCGTCGGGCTCACCCGGCCTCGGTCTGGTGGGGCCACCGCGAAGGAGACGAGTGTGCCATCCTGGGCCCGCTGGCCAGAAGCGTCGGTTACGATCGCCGTCAGGGCAACGCCCTGCCCTGCACCGAGCTGATGCTCGGAGGTGGTGAGCACTACCGCGCCGAGTGATCCGGCGAGGTGAACCGTGACCGTAGCGCGTGCCGACCCGGCCTCGGCCGTGACCCTGACGTTGCCGCGGCCGGTGCCGAGTGCGCGCAAGATGGTCGTGGCTGTGCCGTGCGACGTGGTCGCTGTCACGGGCGCGGTCGCTGCCAGCGCGGCGGGTTCGACGTGGAAGGTCACCAACGTGCCGTCTGAGACCGGCTGGCAGCGCGCGTCCAGCAATGTGGCCCGAATCGTTGTGGCATCCTGGCCCACGAGGCCCGGGAAGATGACCGGCCGGCCCGCGGCCAATCGGAGATCGGCGACGCGGCCCGGATCACCGATCGCGAATTCGAGCGACTCCCGCAGGAGACCGTTGATCGACATGTTCACGAGGTACGGCTGACAGTCCACGCTTGGCGGAAAGGGGTAGGCGCTGGTGCCGCTCTTGGCTCGTGCTGCGCGCAGCGAGACGATGAGGTCGATGGATTCAGCGCGCATCGCCTGGAGGTGGGGCAGCACTGCTGCCATCTCGGTCAGGGACAGGGCGACCAGCCCCTCACTCCTGGCGCCCTCGAGGCGATCAGCAACGCGATCTAGCTCCGTCGCAGCGTCGGCTGGCAGCGGCAGGCCGCGCAGCGCACCCACTGCGGCCCGCATGCGGTTGACGTGAACGAGCGCCTCCTGGATGTGCCGATAGCGCTCCGGACGGTCGTTGATGTGGGTCAAGGCGCCGTCAATGGCCAGGATGAGGTCCGTCGCCGAACGATCCAGGGCGTCGTACAACCGATCGACGGCGATGACGGAGTCGAGCGGAACGACGGCCGAGCCGGCACCGGAGAGCGTGCGTGACACTGTGAACAGCTCGTTACCCGCCGCGTCCAGGAGACGAATCAAGAGTTGGTGATCGTCCATCTCGCGGTAATCGAAGTTCAGGTAGACAACACGCGTCGCCGAGGGAAACGTGGTGAGGGCACTACCGCCGGCCGCGTCGCCGAGACGGACATTCTCCAGCCGACCAGGGGGAGCGGCGGCACGCAACGAGAGCGGGCCCAGGAACATGAAGAGCAGTGCGGCGGTCATGCAAGCTCCGTGAATCCACCGTGTGGACCGGCTCCGGAGAGCAGGGATCTGGGCGCAGGGAGCTGGGCGGCTTCTCTCGCGCCTGCCAACCGTAGACATCGATCGGGCTCCTTTCGCCAGTGCGCCCGGACAGTCAGGCAACGGCACGCTGGCTTGCAGGTGGCGGTGCTCGGCTCGGGAGGGCAGCAGCGTGGCAGTCCGCAATCTGACAACGGTGGTACCGCGCAGCTGTTATGCACCGATCCAGGGCTCGGCAATCGTAGGGTGGACGGCTCCGCCAACTCAGCCCGGCTGCCGCCTTCGATGCCACCAGAGGGCAAAGGCCGGCAGCACCAGGACCGCGCTGCCGCAGATGCCGCCGCCGGGAGGTTCCGTGCGCCGCGCCCGGCCGCGCTGGTTGGCCGCGACCTTTGTGGGGTCCGGGGGCACAGCCGGCCCCAGCCCCCGTGCGGCGCGATAGGCTTCGTACAGCGCGAGCTGATCGTACCCGTAGGCCTCGAGAAGAGCCTCATCGACGGTCACCTCCCCGGTGCCGATCAATTCGAGCAACCGGTGGAGCTGTGTCTTCCCGTGCGATTCGATGAGGTACGCTACTACGTCCCGGCTCTCTGCATATGCCAGTGATACGAGGTCGGCTTGCCCGGGGAAGGAGGTCAGCGAGCGAATCGACATGAGCTCGTCACTCGCGATGGCCCGGTCAAGCTCATCCTGTTCGTCCTCGTCGAGGGGCCCCTCGACGTACATCGCGAGGCCTTCGTCGAGCCACAGGGGCGCCTCGACGTAGTCCTCGGCCATGTTCAGGTGGAGCGCTATGTGGCTCAGCTCGTGGGCGAGGATGTCCGGGATCTGGTCGTTTCCGGGGCCGGCTAGGAGCACCAACGTGTCGGGCGCTACCCTTGCACCCAGCGTGGCGAGCCGCGCCTCATACACTTCACCGCGTGCCACGAGGGCCGGCCGCATGTCCCCGATCGATTGATATGTGACGATCTGGATGCGACGTTCGGGCAACGGGTCGATAATGCCCTCCAGCCGGGAGAGCACTTGGCGGGCCTCGCCGGCGATGCCGTCGGCGAACGTGCGGTCCCGGTCGTACCACCACACGCGGATGTCCCGGTCGTCGACTGTCTGCCAGTCGAACGTCTCGTCGACGTAGGTGAAGGACCGTGGCTCCGTTTCCCACACGGCGCCGTGGGCGTCGGTGAGTGCCCACCACCAGGTGATCGATGCGGCGGGCGGAATCTGGCCCCGAACCAACGTGTCGGTGTGTCGGGCGAGGATGGACGTCCCAGGTGTGAACTCCGGTATGCGCCGGTTCCGCGATCTGTCGCCGCCGATCGTGAAGCGCAGGACCACGTCTTCGATCACCGTGTCTGAATGGGCTTCCAGCGTGAACGAGATGGACTCGGCGAAGATGTACTCCGCCTCGTTTGTGGTGACGCGGGCACGTGCCTGAGAGGCCGTGCTCGTGGAGGAGGGGAAAACCAAGGGAATCAGTGCGATGAAGATGACGGATGCGCGGGTCATGCGGTCCAGTATAGCACAGCGTAGGTCCGGTCCGCTTCTCCGGACCGCATGCACCGTACTGCCCCGGGCTGCCGTTCCCGTCGCCGGTCGGTCCGTAGCTCCAGCGTTGACCGCCGCGAATCCCCCGGGCACATGTGACCTTGCACTGCCTTTCTTCGATATGGTTAGTGGGGATAAACTCCTTGGCTGGAATGGCTATTCAGAAGTCGTCAGCCTATCCTATCGTGGGCTGTCGGCTAACAGCTGTCAGTTCGGTCCGTCCGGCACCGGGGGAGCCTCGGCGCAGTGGCGAGATATGCAAGATCGTGTACTGGCCCGAATATACTTCGCTGAACAGGAGAGCGGAATGACTGAACGACTTGTCATTGATCCCGTCACCCGAATCGAGGGCCACCTGCGCGTCGAGGCGGAGCTCGATGCCGAGAGTGTCATCACCAAGGCGTACTCGTCCGGCACGATGGTGCGGGGGATCGAGATCATCCTGCAGGGTCGCGACCCGCGGGACGCCTGGGCGTTCACCCAGCGCGCCTGTGGTGTATGTACGCTGGTTCATGCCATCGCCTCCGTTCGCGCCGTCGAGGACGCGCTGGATATCCAGATTCCGGAGGCGGCGAACATCATCCGCAACCTGATGATCGCCCAGCAGTACGTCCACGATCACGTGATGCACTTCTACCATCTGCATGCCTTGGACTGGGTGGACGTGGTCAGTGCGCTGGAGGCCGACCCGGCCGCTACTGCGGCAGTGCAGCAGAGCATCTCCCCGTGGCCCAATTCCTCGCCAGGTTATTTCGCTGACGTCCAGGCCAAGGTCCAGGCGATCATCGACAGTGGGCAGCTGTCCATCTTCGCCAATGCCTATTGGGGGCACCCCGCTTACAAGCTGCCGCCCGAGGTGAACCTGCTGGCCGTCGCCCACTACCTCGAGGCGCTCGACTGGCAGGCCAAGGTGGTCAAGATCCATGCTATCTTCGGCGGCAAGAACCCGCATCCCAGCTTTGTCGTTGGCGGCGTGCCAATGCCGATTGACACGTCGAGCGACGTTGCCCTCAATGCGGAGCGGCTGTCGATCATCCGCGACAACATTGACCGCATGATCGAGTTCGTCGACCAGGTCTACTTGCCCGATTTGCTGGCAATCGCGCCCTACTATCTCGAATATGCGGATGGAGGGGAAGGGCTGGGCAACTTCCTTACCTGGGGCGAGTTCCCGAGCACGGACAACAGCGACACGTCCAGGTACCTCGTTCCGCGCGCAGTAATACTCGACAGGGATTTGGCAAACGTGCTCGAGCCGGACCCCAGGGACTTCGAGCTGATGAAGGAGTTCGTTACGCACTCGTGGTACGAATACGGCGATGGGGACGGAGTGGGGTTGCACCCCTGGCAGGGCGAGACGAACCTGAGCTACTCGGGACCGCAACCGCCGTACCGGTTCCTGGGGGTGGATCAGAAGTACTCCTGGCTGAAGGCACCGCGCTGGAACGAGAAGCCGATGGAGGTCGGGCCCCTGGCCCGCGTGCTCGCGATGTACGCCAGCGGCCAGGAGCAGACCCGTGCCCTGGTGGACCAGGTGCTGCGGACCCTGGACGTGCCGGTTACGGTGCTCTTCTCCACGTTGGGCCGTACCGCTGCGCGGGCTGTCGAGACGAAGGTCTTCGCCGACGAGATGAGCAACATGTACGATGATCTCGTCGCCCAAATCGGAGCCGGCAACACGGACACCTTCAACGACGAGCGTTGGGAGCCGAGTTCCTGGCCCGGCGAGGCGCGGGGATTCGGGTTCATGGAAGCGCCCCGAGGTGCCCTCGGTCATTGGGTCGTGATCAAGAACGGGGTGATCGACAACTACCAGATGGTCGTTCCCACCACGTGGAATGCGTCACCGCGCGACCACAAGGGGCAGGAAGGAGCCTACGAGGCGGCGCTGGTGGGCACGCGCCTCGCCAAGCCCGAGTGGCCGCTGGAGGTTCTGCGCACCCTTCATTCGTTTGATCCCTGCATGGCATGCGCGGTCCACCTGGTGGATGCCGAACGATCGGGGCTCGGTGTCGGAGATGTAGGCTTGAGCGGGAGGGTCGGCTGATCCGGCGTTGGGTGCCGGCCACGGCTTGCACGTACTACGAATATGGGAGGAGGCGGCGGTGACCGAGGAGACGATCTACAAGCGACTCGAGCGAAGGGGTTACACCCGAAGGGACTTTCTGAGGACGTGTGGGCTCCTGGTCGGCGCGATGGGTCTGCGCAACGCACCGCCTTTCCTCAATGGGAGATTGCCGTCTGACCTGGCCCGCGGCGAGCAGACGGTTCTGGCAGTGGCGAGGGCGCTGGAGGCCAAAGCGCGGCTGCCCGTCATCTGGCTCCAATTCCAGGACTGCGCGGGCTGCACCGAGGCGTTCACCCGCTCACAATCTCCGACTGTCGTCGATCTCATGCTCAACGACCTGTCGATCGAGTATCATGAGACGCTATCCGCCGCGGCTGGCGCCCAGGTGGAGGCACATCGGCAGGCTGTGATGGCCGAGTACGACGGGCGCTACTTGCTCGTCGTGGAAGGCGCTGTGCCCACTGGTGACGACGGCGCCTACTGCACGGTCGGGGGGCGCACGGCCCTGGACCAGCTGCAGGAAGCAGCTGAAGGAGCCGTGGCAATCGTCGCCACCGGCAACTGTGCTGCGTTTGGGGGCCTTCCGAAGGCCCGCCCCAACCCCACTTTGGCGAAAGGCGTCACCGAGGTGATCACGGGCAAGACCGTTGTGAACATTCCCGGCTGCCCGGCGATCCCCGAAGTGACGACCGGCACGATTGCGCATTACATAGTGTTCGACGCCTTTCCCGAGCTGGACCGGCTGAACCGGCCGGAGACGTTCTACGGCAACACGATCCACTCCCGTTGCCTGCGAAGGCCGTTCTTCGATGCTGACAAGTTCGCGCAGTCATTTGACGACGATGGTGCGAAGGAAGGCTGGTGTCTCCTCAAGCTGGGCTGCAAGGGACAAACCACGTACAACTCCTGTGCCACCCTGAAGTGGTACGGCGGGCTCTCCTTTCCCGTCCAGTCCGGGCACCCCTGTTTGGGTTGCGCTGAGCCGGATTTCTGGGATGCGGGCGGGTTCTATCACGAGCTGCGGGAGGAGTACCGGATTAACATCCCAATCGCCTCGAAGCAGGGCGAATGAGCTCAGGCGCTTCGTGTAGCCGCCGTCTCGTCCTGGGTCTCGGCAACATCCTCCGATCTGACGAAGGGCTGGGCGTCCACGCGCTAAGGGCGCTGGAAGGGGAGATCGGCCCGCCGGCCGATATCGAGTTGATCGACGGTGGGGTTCTCGGCATGAGCCTGCTGCCCCTGGTCGAGGAGGCAAGCCACCTGCTAGTGCTGGATGCGGTGGATGCGGGCCAGCCGCCCGGCACCCTCGTCGAGTTGCGGCGGGACCAGATTCCGCTCTTCGTTGGCTTGAGGTTGTCGCAGCACCAGATCACGCTGCAGGAGGTGCTCGCCCTCGCCGGAGCTCGCGGAAAGCTGCCGGTGCAACTGCGCCTGATCGGCGTCCAGCCGGCCGATCTGGCGATCGGCACGGAGCTGAGTGCCGCCGTTGCCGCCACCCTTCCCGACGTTGTGCGACGGGCCGCCGCTATACTCCAGGAGTGGGAGCTGCTGTAGTACGGGCTGGCGAAAGATGCGCCGGTTCTGCAGTCACCGTTCGTCGGGGCGACCCGCCGGGTCGCCCCGACCCACGTGGTCGCCTGCCTGCCGGTTCACCCTCGCGAGGCCAGCGGAAAGAACAATGATGACCGCAGTGGCGGACTAACCGGCGTGGCCGTCGGCCAGGGCCACGCGGGCGGCACCGAAGGCGTCGGACCGGCCTCGGGTGTCGCGGTGACCGCCGGCGTGACCGTCTCGGTCGGCGACGGAACCAGTGTAGTAGCAGGGTCCGGTGTCGGCACTGCGGCTCCTCCGGTCTTGGGGACGATGGCCAGAGCGGCGTCGACCGCCATGACGACCGGCCCGCCCTGCCAGGTGGCGGCGTGATCCGCCAGGGCGCTGCTCTGGTTTTGCCCCTGGAACGCGGCAGCCTCCCCGTAGTTGACCGGTGTGAAGTAGCCCGCTAGCACCACGTGCCCCTCGGGCAGGCCGCGGTGCGTGTCGAGGCGGTAGACGTCGTGAGCCGATACGGCAGCATCGTCGTGGGCTCGCGGCGCGAGGCGGCAGCTATGCACGGTCGGGTCGTCTGGGTTCGTCCGGCCCGGAGCACCCAAGGCGGCGGCATCGGCCAGGGGGTCGGCCAGCGCAATTCGGTCACCCGATGCACCAATACCCGCCATGGCCGCGTAGTGGCCGCCGATCCGGCGCCAAGCCTCGCCCTGTTGCTCCCATACGCCCAGCAGCAAAACGGCGCCGGCACCGCGGTCGAATCGTGACCGCACCCATGCCGTGCTCGGTGGCGCGGACGTCTCCATCCGGTAGGTGTCCACCATGTTGCGTGCTGCCAGGTAGCCACTTGCGCCCTGGACCAGGTCCTCCCAGCGCGTTCCCCGCACCTGCCCTGTCTCCCGTCGGCCGTCGGTGTTGAGGCGGAAAGCCAGGTCCTCCACCAGGAGGGTCAGGTTCTCCGCGTCGTGGTCGTCGCGGGGCGGGCCGAAGTGCGGATAGGCGGTGACCAATCCGTGACCGTCGTTCGGTTCGGACGGGGGACGGGGCCTCGGCTCGGCGGCCGAGTCCAGCCACCACAACGCGTCGGC
Organism: uncultured Anaerolineales bacterium; assembly: GCA_964475075.1. Classification (GTDB taxonomy): domain Bacteria; phylum Chloroflexota; class Anaerolineae; order Epilineales; family Epilineaceae; genus CAYYVH01. The sequence goes on from CAYYVH010000014.1 coordinate 19,738, forward strand.
CAGGGCCACCGGACCGGCGTAAGTCCACTGGGCCGGCGCACCTGGCTGGCTCCAGACCGGCCGGCACAGTGAGAAATCCGGCATCCCGGAGGGTGCGTAGTCGAGGTGGTCCAACGCCCAGCGAACACCCTCCGCGGCAGTGAGTGCCCCGGCTGTCGGAGTGTGGAGCCCAACGCGCAGTCCTGCGGCCACCACCACTACCGCCACCAACACCAGCACTGAGGCGGGCGCAGAAGCGCGTGGTTTGGGCGGTTGGCCAGGCTCGCCCGGCATGGGACGCATGGGGTGTGGTCTGTCCAGTCGATTTCCAGACGTCTTGTTCTTCCGGTGAGACAGCTCGTTTGACCGGCGTGAGGCCGGCCCGTAGACTTGCAACGGCCAGCGCAAACACGTGTTATGGCCGGGTCACTCGGCGGTACAGGCGATGGCAGCGTCAGACGATCGAAACTCAGGACCGACGGGTATGTTCAGGTCGGGCTTCGTGGCGATTATCGGCCGACCGAACGTCGGCAAGAGCACGATGCTCAACCATCTTGTCGGCGAGAAGGTGGCCATCATCTCTCCGCGACCGCAGACCACCAGGCGGCGGGTCTTGGGGATCCGGACCACGGAGACGGCGCAAATCATCTTCGTGGACACACCCGGCATCCACGTGCCACGCCACGAGCTGGGTCGGTACATGGTGTCCGCGGCGCGCGGGGCCATTCCCGATGCCGATGTCGTGCTGTGGGTGGTCGACGTTACCCGGATGCCTACGCCGGAGGACCGCACTATCGCCGACCTGCTGAGCCAGTCGGGTCGGCCCGTCATTCTCGCCATGAACAAGAGCGATCTACTGGATCCGCCCGACGTCCGGCCGCGCACCGAGGCTTACGTCGCTCTGGTCGAGGTGGACGACTGGACGTTGACGATTGCCACCGACGGGCACAATCTGGACCAGGTGTGGTCAATGCTGGTCGAGCGGCTGCCTGATGGTCCGCCGCTCTATCCGGCTGACCACGTGACCGATCAGACGGACCGCATGCTCGCCGCGGAGCTGGTGCGCGAAGCGGCGCTGCGCTACCTGCAGGAAGAAGTGCCCCATGGCGTGGCGGTCGCCGTCGACGAGTGGACGGAGCGCGACAACAGCGTTCTGTTCATCGGTGCCAAGATCATCGTGGAGCGCGAATCCCAAAAGGGCATCGTGATCGGAGCTGGTGGTTCGATGCTCAAGAAGATCGGCACCGCGGCACGTCGCGAGATCGAGCGGCTCTTGGAGCGGCGCGTGTTCCTCGAGTTGTTCGTCACGGTGCGCAAGGACTGGCGCAAGAGTCCCACTGACTTGCGGCGACTCGGATTCGGAGCCTAGATCGCCATCACGGTCGGCGCGACGCCGGCATCCGCCTCCGTAGCTTCTCGAGCAGGGCCTGGATTCCCGGCTCAGCTTCGATAAGCTCGAAGCCGTGGACCAGGCTCTGCATCTTGGGCGGACTACACTCAACCGCCGCCATTCGCACCAGGTCGTCGATCAGCTGGGGTTTCCGGCTGGCGATGATCGCCATCACCAAATAGTGGAAAAGGTCCGCGCTCCGCGTCGCGCCCAGGAAGTCACGAATCGTCGCTCGGTGCTCCTCCCACGACTCGTGAACCAGCAGGAGGTCGAAGAGGCCCACGAGCACGATGCCGTCCTCGGAGGCGAGATGGCGTTCGACCAGTGATGGCAGAAGGGGCGGCGGAAGCTGTGTCAGGTTCCGCAGGCACTCGGCCACGACATCGGGGATGTGGTCTCCGGCCTGACATGCGAGCTGGTACAGCGGCAGAACCTTGCCGCAAGAGGCCAGCACGCGGACTGCCGTCAACGCCGGTTCGCCGGACATCGGCGCGGTGTACGGGTCCTGGAGCAGGCGCACCGCGTGCCAGGTGGCCAACTCGTGGTCGATCTCAAACAAACACATGAGCCCGGCCGCCCGGAGTCCGGCGGCGACCTCCGACCGGTGAGGAGGCAGGAACTCGTAGGTCAGCGCGGCACGCTCGAGCAGCCCTACGTCATCCTGGAGCGCGATCGGCCGGAGTGCGTCGAGGATCGTGGATCTGGTGTGACATCCCTGATCGCGCTTCACCCCGTCGGCGTCGAAGTAGCCGTAACGCTCGATGAGCACGCTTCTGTATTCCTGCTCGGGCTGCGCCGCCAGTATCTTGAGTGCGGGTAGGAGTATATCCAGGCGCTTCTCGGAGGTAGCCAGCTCGAGGGCAAGGGCGGCCCGTGCCGCCGGCTCATTGGCCAGTGCCCTCAGCTGCTTCAGCTTCGTATCTCGACTCGATCGGACCATCAATCGCGATCCCCAAGTGACCCTACGTCTCGCACGCAAGCAACACCTGGAGCCGGCCGTCCGCACCGCGCTCGATGGCGCCTAAATGGATCGACTTGACGGGGGGTCTAGCCGTCGGGCCAGTTCCGCCCGTCAACAGGGCGTGCAGCGCACCGCCACCCGCCTGGAAGACGCTGGCCCGGGCAAACGACCCGTAGTCCTCAGCCATCGGTGCGCACGCGTTGCCCAACCATTCCGCGAGGACTGCGCGGTCGCCATCTGCCACGAGGTGGATGTACCGACCCTTGGTGGGCGCGGATGGCGGCTCGATCCCCAACGCCTCGTACAACCCAGAAGCGGCGTGCTCACACAGAGCAGCCAGGTCGCGACCGTAAGCGCGCAGCGTGACTCCCGTGGCAGTCTTGTCCAATTCCCACGGGGCTGCGGCCTCGGCGGCCAGGAGCGCGCGGCCCCGGGTCACGTCGGCGTGCATCTGGGCCACCAGCGCCTCGACGCTCTCGAACCGCCTCTCTCCCCGCTGGCGGGCCAGGAAGTCGAGCGTCAATTGGCAGCCGTACAGGTCGCCCGTGAAGTCCAGCAGGAAGACCTCGATGACGCGCGGGCCGCGATCGAACGTCGGCCGGATGCCAATGCTCGTGATGCCCTCGGCCGCGCCCATGCCGGTCTTCCGTGCGCCGCACCGCCAGCTGGCGCGTACGGTGTAGATGCCGTTCGCCGGCACCACGAAGTCATCGGTCGGATCGAGGTTCGCCGTCGGGAATCCCAACTTCCGGCCACGGGCGGACCCGTGAACGACGATCCCCGTCAGCCGCGGCGGTGCCCGCAGCAGGGTGCGCGCCGAGTCGATCTGCCCGTCCTCGATCAGGCTCCGTACGTGTCGGCTGCCTATCTGCCGGCCTTCGTACTCCAGCGGCGGAGCGGCGATGACCTCGAAGCCACGTTCCTTGCCCAGGTGGGACAGCGTGTCCATCGTGCCGGCACGGTCATGGCCGAAGCGAAAGTCCGGCCCCACGACCATGCCCACGACATCGAAGCGCTTGGATACTTGCGCCATGAACACTTCGGGGCTCAGTCGGGCCACCTCGGGCGTGAAGTGCAGCGGCTCCACGAGGTCCACCCCGAAGGCTCGGATACGGGTACACCGTTCCCGGAGGGTGGTCAGGAGCCCAACGGGCTTGGCCGTGAGCACCGCCACCGGATCGGGGTGCAACACCAGCGCGGCGCTCCGGACACCGCGGTGACCGGCCTCTTCGATTGCGAGTGCCATCAGATGTCGATGGCCGGCGTGCACCCCGTCGAACTTCCCCAGCGTGAGTACGACCGGCGGCCGGCGAACGAGCGCCCCGGTGCGCACGGATTCAACGTCCCCATCGGAGGTCGGGGCGTCGGGCGTCGCCCGGCCGGGCACCTCGCCGCTGCTCATTCCGGCTTCGGGAACACGCGGTCCGGTTGCCAGCGGTCCGTCAGCGCATCCCAACGCAGCAGGCCGACGAACATGCCGTCCTGGTCGTAGGCCCTCACGAGCGCCGGACCCTTGTCCGGCGGCGGTCCATCGATTTGCTGACCTTGGCGCAGTGCGGTCTCCCGGCGCGGATCCACGATCATCGCCGGATGATCGAGCAGGGCGGTGTCCAACGTGCTCACCAGACGGGGCCACCATCCTTCCTCGAACGCCTCCACCACCCGCTCCAGCGGTTCGGCATTCTCGATCGTGAAGCGGCCGATGGCCGTGCGTCGCAGGTCGACCAGGTGGCCGCCCGCGCCCAGATCGCGGCCCAGATCGCGGGCGATTGCGCGAACGTACGTGCCCTTCGAAACGGTCATCTCGAGAACCAGCTCCGGCGGATCCCACTCTATCATCTCGAGCTGATGAACGGTTACCGGCCGCGGCTCGCGCTCCACGTCGATGCCCGCCCTGGCAAGCTCGTAGAGGCGCTTGCCCTCGTGCTTGAGTGCTGAGTACATGGGCGGTTTCTGCAGGATCTCACCCCGGAAGGCGTCCAGTGCCTCTTCCACCCGCTTGCGCGTCAGGCCTGACGGATCCCGGCTTTCGACGGCTTCCCCCTCGGCATCATGGGTACTGGTCTCGATGCCAAGTCGTACCCGGGTGCGGTAGTGCTTCTCGGCTGCCTGAATCTCCTCGATGACCCGCGTCGCGGAGCCGAGGCAGACGACGAGAACGCCGGTGGCCAGAGGATCGAGCGTCCCCGCGTGTCCGACCCGACGCACCCGTGCGGCGCGGCGCACGGCCTGGATGACGTCGTGGCTCGTCAAGCCGCGCGGTTTGTCGATCGTCAGTATACCGCTCTTGGGCGGCTGGCTTGTCACCGTGAGACCTCGCTGGCCGGCAACTCGACGTGCGCGTGGAGGGCTGCCATCACGGCATCCGCGATGGCGGCAAGAGGCCCCTCCAACCGGGCGCCGGCCGCCTGGGGGTGCCCGCCTCCACCGAGTGCCACCGCCGCCGGCACCAGGTCCACGCCCGCCTTCGAGCGGAGCGAGACGTCGATCGAGCCGTCTTGCCGCTCTCGGACGAGCGCCACTGCGGCCAGCTCGGCGGCGGTGGCGAGGAGCGACGATACACCCCGCACCGCTTCAGGCGGGGCACCGAACTCGGCGAAGTCGGCCTGTCGGAGCGTGGCGACCGCGAACGCACCATCGATCCGTAGGCGCGATATGGCCCGGCCAATCAGGTGCAGGTGGGCCAGCGGACGATTGAAGAACACCTGCTGCGTCACCTCAGGCAGCGATGCGCCCAGGCCGGTGAGGCGTCGGGCGCAGTCCAGCGTCTTGGGCCCCGTGTTGGTGGTGCGGAAGCCCATGGTGTCCGTGACGATGCCGGCGAGCAGGCACATGGCGGCCGCTTGACTGATTGGTGCCCGCATTTGGTCAGCCAAGGCTACCACGATCTCGGCGGTCGAGGCCACCGTCGGGTCCACGACATTGATGTCCCCGTAACCAGGATTCGAAACGTGGTGGTCGAGGACGATCGTAGACATGCTCTCCCAAAGCGCGGCGTCGAACACGCCGCCTAAGCGCTCAGCGTCGGCGGCATCCAGAGCCACCGCGGCATCGTGCGCCGCCATGGGGAGGCTTCTCACCTGATCCGAGCCAGGTAGAAACGCCACCTCCGCCGGTGGATCGTCCTGGCAGGCCAGGCTCACGTCCTTGCCGAGATCGCTGAGTACCCAGCCCAGACCCAGCACGCTGCCGATCGCATCGCCGTCGGGGTCTGCGTGCGTGCCCAACCAGACACGTTGAGCCGCGCTCAGGGTAGCTGCGGCCCGTTCCAGGGCTCCCGTCAAGGTCTGCGCGCGCGCGTCACGGGCCGATTGCATCGGGGTCGTCCCGGTCGGCAGCCGGGTCGAGGTTGCCTGAAGCAGATGCGAGATCGTTGTGTGTGCGGGCATCCACAGGACCTGCGCTCTCGCGCAGCTGGTCGAGTATTGCCAGGATTCGCTCTCCGCTCTCGAACTGCCGGTCGCGCGCGAACACGAGCTCGGGCAGCCGCCGGAGCCCCAGGGTTTGGAGCTCGGTACGGAGGAAGTGGCGGGCGTGATCCAACCCCTCCAACATCGCGGCGGCCTCCTCATCATCGCCCGAGCCCGTAACGTACACCTTTGCGGTCGACAAATCGCGCGTCGTCTCGACCCTCGTTACCGCGACGTTTGCCAGGCGGGGGTCATCCGTGCGCCCCGCGATGAGCATCGAGAGCTCCTCGCGGAGTAGCTCATTGATCCGCTTCTGCCGGCGTGTCGGCATGACGAGACCACCTTAGGGCGTGTCAACAAATAAGACCGGCAATTCGGCCACCGCTGCATCCGGCAGGGC
>CAYYVH010000015.1:0-25518 GCA_964475075.1 uncultured Anaerolineales bacterium
GGTCGTGGTGACGCACACATAGACCCTCTCGCTGAGGGTGGGCGGGACGTGGATCGACTTCCCGATGCGATCAACCGTGCCATTGCCGTGCATCGCCGCCACGGCCTCGTGCAGCAAGTCGTCGCCGTGTGGAGCTAGGATGTGGAAGCCGAGGATCTCCCGAGTGCCAGCGTCCACTACGGCCTTCAGGCGGCCCCGTCGGTCGCCCACGGCCTTCGCCCGTGCACCGTCGGCGGGCACGCTTCCGACGACGACGTCATGGCCACGAGCACGTGCTTCCTCCTCGGTCAACCCCACGGCCGCCAGCGTCGGATCACTGAAGATCGCACGCGGCACGACGCGATAGTCGGTGGTGCGCCCGAGGCCCTTCACGGCATTCAGGGCCGCGATCGGCCCGTCGTAGGTCGCCACGTGGGTGAACATCCAGCCGCCCTTCACGTCGCCGATGGCCCAGATGTGATCCCGGCTGGTTCTGAGCTGGTCGTCGACATGCACGAATCCGCGGTCGTCGGTGGTGACGCCCGCCGCTTCCAGTGCCAGCGAGTCGATGTTGGCGATGCGTCCTGCGGCCACAAGTAGCTGTTCACCACGGAACACCGCCTCGGCCCCATCGACAAGCGCGGTGATCACCTTCTCGTTGCCGTCCACGCGAGCTGACACCACAGGCGCGCCGGTGTGCACCTCCATACCCTCTTGGCGCAAGTACGATGCGAGCAACTCCGTCAGCTCCCGGTCCTCCCCCGGGGCAAGCTGGTCGTTGCGTCCGATGAGCGTCACGTCGGTGCCGAAACGGCCGTACATCTGAGCGAACTCGACGCCGACGTAGCCGCCGCCGATGACGATCAGGCTCTCCGGCAGGCAATCCAGTAGGAGCGCTGTTCGGTTGGTCAGATACTCGATGTTCTCGATGCCGTCGATCGCCGGCATATGGCTTCTCGCGCCGGTCGCGATGATGGCTTTCTCGAAGCTGAGCCGGCCTTCGCCTGCGTCAACCTCGTGGTCGCCGACGAACCGCACGTCACCCCGAATGAATGTAAGGTCCTCGCGACGGCGATCCAGCCCCGCATAGATACCGTCGATGATTCCGCGGACGATCTCGTCCTTGCGCTCCACCGCCTGCGCGAGGTTGAAGCGAACGGAACCGTCAACCTCGACGCCGAACTCGGCTGCCCTCCGGGCCACCAGGTGCATCACCTCGGCCGAGCGGAGCAAGGCCTTGGTGGGTACGCACCCCTCGTTGACTCAGGTGCCGCCGACCTCGGCTCGCTCAACCAGGGCGACTCGGGCGCCCAGGTTGGCAGCCATGTGAGCGGCCGGCAGGCCGCCCTGGCCTGCGCCGATGACCAGCACGTCGTAGTCGTAAGCCGTCATATTGTCTCCTCCTGTAAGAACCGGCACGTTGACAACGATGCCGGGCTCATCGATGAGATAACTTGTCACCGATGAGCTGACCGCGTGACAGAACGTTTGTGCTGACATGCCACTGGTGCCGCAGGGGAGAGAGGCTCTCAATGCAGCGAGGTTGTCGCTGCCAACGCCAATGCCGCCGACGTCGCGCTGACCGACGGTCGCGGAGCGCCCGTGCGCCCCTTCCCCTGCAGCGGCGGAGGAAGGGGTTGGGGGAACGGGTGGCGCCGATGCTCTCTCTGATCTTCACGGTCTCATGGCTCACGTTATGCCTGAGGTTTCCGCCGGGCCCATCAACTCTCCGAACGTGCCTCGGCCAGGATGATGCGCGCGTCCACCACCACGGGTTCCCTTCCCGCCGGACCCACGACGAGCGGGTTGATGTCCAGCTCCGCGATCTGAGGGAAGTCCGTCGCCAGCTGGCTGATGCGCTGCAGGCCGCCGGCGATCGAATCCAGGTCCACGCCCCTCCGGCCGCGCTCGCCGCCCAGAAGCGCATAGGACCTCGTCTCCACGAGCATCTGCCGGGCCTCCCCGGCGGTGATGGGCGCGAGGTGGAAGGCGGCGTCCTTCATCACTTCCACGAAGATGCCGCCGAGGCCGAACATGAGCATCGGGCCGAACTGCGGATCACGGCTCATGCCGATGATGACCTTGCTTCCGCTGGGGGCCATCTCCTCGACGTAGACGCCCTCGGGGCGCGCATCCGGCCTTTGCTTGGCGACGCGCAGCATCATCAGGTCGAAGGCATCGCTCACCAATTCCGGCGTCCAAAGATCCAACTTGACGCCCCCGATTTGCGATTTGAGGGCAATGTCGGTGGACACGATCTTCATGGCCACCGGGTAGCCGATACGTTCGGCCACCTCGACGGCCTCATCGGCCGAGCGCGCCAGGTGCCCCTGCGGCACGGCGAAGCCGTAGGCACTCAGGATCTCCTTGCTCTTGATCTCGCTCACCTGCGTGCGTCCAGTGCGCAGATGGCGGGCGATGATCCGCTCGGCGCGCCGCCGGTTGACCGGGATCCGGGAGACCACGCGCGCCGGGCGATCGCGCCAGGCGACATAATCGCACATCGCCTTGAGCGCAGTGACCGCTCGCTCGGGAGTGGGGTAGTCCGGTACACTCAGTGTCCTGAGCCTCTGCCGGCCGGCCAGGACGGCTTGCTCACCCAGAAAGGAAGCCAGTACGGGCTTGTCGTCACGAGCATTGGCGGCGATGGCCTCGGCCGTCTCCTCCATCGCTATCACTGCCACCGGCTCCAGGAGCACGATGAGGGCGTCCACCGCCGGATCTTCGGCGGCGGCCTTCACGGCGAGACCGAATCGCTCGTGCCCGGCATCGCTCACGATGTCGATGGGGTTGCCCACGGCGGCAATGGCGGGGAGGGTGCCCTTGAGGAACACGCGCGTAGGCTCTGAGAGCTCGGCCATCACCAGACCGGCTTTCTCCATGGCGTCGGTGGCCATGATGCCCGGTCCACCAGCATTGGTCACGATGGCCACCCGCTTGCCCTTCGGCGGGGGCTGCATGGCAAAGGCAGTCGCCAGATCGAACAGCTCCTGGTAGCTCTCCGCCCGGATTACGCCGGCCCGTTTGAACGCGGCGGCGTAGGCGATGTCGCCGCCGGCGAAGCTCCCGGTGTGCGAGGCCACCGCCCTGGCACCGGCCTCCGTCGTCCCCGCTTTCATGAGGACCACCGGCTTGGTGGCGGCCACGTGTTCGGCGGTGCGGATGAACTCGTCCCCGGCGACGATGTCCTCGAGATAGCCGACGATGATCTTCGTGTCATCGTCTTCCCCGAGCGCCGCGAGCAGCTCCGTCTCCGTCAGATCGGCCTTGTTGCCGATGCTGAGCAGCTTGGCCAGCCCGAGCTTCCGGGCCACCGCCAGGTCCAGGATCGAAGCGCAAACCGCGCCCGACTGGGAAAGCACCGAGACACCGCCCGCGCTTGGCATCTGGGTGGCAAACGTGGCATTCATCTTGTGGTACACGTTCATCACGCCCACGCAGTTCGGGCCCAGGAGGGGGACGCCGCGCGCTCGGCACAGCCGGGCGAGCTCGCGCTCCAGGGCGGCGCCTTCCGGACCGACCTCCTTGAACCCGGCGGTGATGATGGCGATCGCACCGACCCCCTTGACCAGAGCGCGCTCGACGGCCGACTTCACCGCCGGCGCCGGCACGACGATCACGGCGAGATCGACCTCGGCGTCGTAGTCGCCGACATCCGCGTAGCACCTCAGCTCGAGGATCTCCTCGGCGTTGGGGTTCACCGGAATGATCGCCCCCTCGTAGCCATCCCGGATCAGGTTGCGCACGACGGCGTGGCTGACCTTCCCGGGCGATCGGGAGGCGCCGATCACGGCGACTGACTTGGGATGCAGGAGTGCGTCGAGCTTCATGAAATGGGTCCTTGTTCGCCGGGTGCCCCGAATCCCAGGTCGCCCGAAGCGACGTGCGGGAGAGCCATCGTTGCCTTCTTGATTGCCTGGCTTGCAGGGTCCATTGGCGGCGGTAGTATAGCGTATACCCGCGGATCGTGAAGGCTGCGTAGCAGGTGGTGCGGGCGAGGTTGTGGCGTCAGGGCGGAGAACCAGGGTGATCGGCAGCGCTCACGCGGTGCATGGGGCCCTGGGGTTGCGTTGACGGCCGTCGTCGTGTATAAACTGGGGCTGCAAAGGCGAGCAGGTGCGGCGGTAGCGGTATGCGGTAATGGCAGCGATCAGGGTGCTGACGGACAGAAGGCTGATCATCGGCCTGGGTGCGTGGGTCGCGTACGTGGTGGCGTTCGGCCCGCTCTACAACCGGGTAGGGCTGATTGTTGCCGCGATGTCCGTGCTCCCAGTGATCGTGACCGGCTGGCTTTTCGGGATGCGGTTGGGCTTGATCACCGGTGTGGTTGCCTATCCGCTGAACGCCATGCTCGTGGCCAAGGTCACGGGCTCCCCCGGCGACATGATGGAGCCGGCCAATCTGTTCGCCGCGCCGCTCGTACCGCTGCTCGGTGCGCTGTTCGGGCGGTTGCGGGACGTCGGGGAACAGGCGAAACAGGAGCTGGCTGAGCGCAAGGACGCGGAGGAGGCGGTCGTGGCGTCGGAGGTGCGGTACCGCGGCCTGTTCGAGGGTGTGCCGGTGGGGCTGTATCAGACGACCGAGGACGGGTGCTTCGTCGACGCCAACCCGGCGTTGGTGGCCATGCTGGGCTTCCCTGATCGGGACAGCCTGTTGGGCCTGAATGCGGCCGACCTCTACGTGGGGACCAGGTCGCGTGAGAAGTGGCAGGACCAGATGTCGCGTGAGGGCAGTGTAACCGATGTTGAGCTGAGGTTGCGCCGGTTCGACGGGGAGGTCATCTGGGTCCGGGATACCGCCCGGACCGTACGCGATGCCAAGGGCGATGTGCTCTACTACGAGGGCAGCCTGACGGACGTCACCGAACGCAAACAAGCCGAGGAACGGCTGCAACACTATGCCAGTGCGCTGGAGCAGGCCAACGAAGAGGTCAAGCAGTTTGCCTACATCGTATCCCATGACTTGCGGGCGCCACTCGTGAACCTGAAGGGTTTCGCCGCCGAGCTCGAGAGTGCCACGGAAATCGTCGGCGCTGCGATGGCCCAGACCATGCCCCACCTCGACGAGCAACAACGGCAAGATGTGGCGCCTGCGGTCCAGGAGGACATTCCGGAGGCGCTCGAGTTTATCAACGTATCCGTGGCCAATATGGACCACTTCATCAATGCGCTCCTCAAACTGTCTCGCTTGGGCCGCCGTGAACTTGACCTCGATACGGTGGACATGGAGGCGCTGGTCCACGGCACCCTGCGGACCCTTGGTCACCAGATCGAGGAGCGACGGGCGGAAGTGACTGTGGGGCCGCTGCCCGAGGTGGTTGCCGACCGGACCTCGATGGAGCAGATCGTGGGCAATCTCCTGGGCAACGCGGTCAAGTACCTCGACCCCGACCGGCCGGGGAAGATCGATTTCACCGCGGAGCCGGGCAGCGGCGTCACCGCGTTCCAGATCCGGGACAACGGCCTGGGGATTGCGGAAGACGACATGGACAAGGTCTTCGTGCCGTTCCGCAGGGCTGGCCGGCAGGACATGCCGGGCGAGGGCATGGGCTTGCCCTACGTGCGCGCGCTCGTCCGCCGCCACGGTGGGCGTATCCAGTGTGAGTCGGAGCTGGGGGAGGGAACGACCTTCACCTTCACGATATCCAACGATCTCTCCGAAGGAGTGGACGATGCCTAGCATGGAGGAAGTGACCATCCTCCTAGTGGAAGACGATCCGGGCCACGCCCGGCTGATCCAGAAGAACCTGCATCGCTCGAACATCACGAACGAGATCATCACCGTCGGGGACGGACAGACGGCTCTGGACTATCTGTTCGGCGAGGGTCAGTACACGGGTGATGGAGCCGCAACGCCGTTGTTGGTGCTGCTCGACCTGAACCTGCCCGTGCTGGACGGGTACCAGGTGCTGGAACGCATGAAAGGCGACGAGCGGACGCGGCGCATTCCGGTGATCATCCTCACGACGACCGACGACGAGCGCGAGGTCTCGCGGTGCTATGAGTTGGGCTGCAACGTCTACATGACCAAGCCGGTGGATTACGAGAAGTTCTCGGATTCGATTCGCAAGATCGGGCTGTTCCTATCCGTCGTTACGATTCCTGATGGAGAGTAGCTGGCATGGCAGAATCTAGGCCAATCCGCGTCCTGTGCATGGAGGACAATGCTGGTTTGGCTCGCCTCCTGCGCAAGAAGCTCGAACAGGTGGGCTACGTGGTGGACGTTGCCAGCGATGGACAGGAGGGCCTAGACATGTGCACGCCGGGCAGCTATGACGTCTTGGCCGTGGACCAGAACATGCCCGTACGGGAGGGGCTGGAGGTGATTCGCATCCTGGCCGCCAAAGGGCAGCTGCCGCCAACGATCATGGTCACCGGTGGCGGGAGCGAAGAGGTGGCGGTCGAGGCCATGAAGCTGGGCGCGAGCGACTACGTAGTCAAGGATGCGGAGGGCGGATACCTAGATCTGCTGCCCACCGTGATCGAGCGGTTGCTTCATCAGCAGCGCCTGGCCGAAGAGGTCCAACGGGCACAGGACGCGCTGCGGGAGTCGGAGGAGCGGTACCGGACCCTGTTCGAGGGAGTTCCGGTGGGCCTCTACCGAACAACCGTGGACGGTTTATTCATCGATGCCAATCCGGCGCTGGTGAGGATTCTGGGCTACCCAGATCGGGAAACCCTGTTGCGGGCCGAAGTGGCCGAGTTATATCTGGATCCCGAAAGCCGTAGGGAGTGGCAGAGCCAAATGGAGTGCCGGGGGAGCCTGGCAGACGTTGAGTTGCAGTTGCGCCGGAACGATGGCACAGTGATCTGGGTGCGGGACACGGCCAGAACGGTCTGCGATGCGGAGGGCAGGTTTCGCCACTTCGAGGGCAGCATTCAGGACATCACGGAGCGCAAGGAGGCGGAGGAAGCCCTGAAGGAGTATTCGGAGCGGCTCGAAGAGATGGTGGCCGAGCGTACCGCCGATCTACGAGATGCGCAGGAACAGCTGGTCCGCGGGGAGAAGCTGGCCGTTCTGGGGCAGATGGCTGGCGGAGTGAGCCACGAGCTGCGAAATCCGCTGGGGGTGATCTCGAATGCGGCGCAGATCCTCGCCATGACTCTCTCGGACGCCGACGAGACCACGACCGAGTTCCTGGGGATGATCAAGGCAGAGGTCCGGGTTGCGGAGAAGATCGTCTTCGACCTATTGGACTTCTCGCAGACCCGACTGCCCCAGCGAGAGGAGACCGCGGCCGCCGACCTGGTTGCCCGTGCGCTGGAGAAACAGCCGCCTGGCGATGATACGACCGTGCTGACCGAGCTGGCCCCCGACCTGCCGCCCGTGTACGTTGATGACGGTCAGATCGGGCTCGTGCTGGGCAACCTGATCTCCAACGCCTGCCAAGCCATGCCCGAGGGGGGCTCTCTGACCGTCGGCGCCCAGTTGGACTCGGGCTGGGTTCGCCTCTCGGTCACCGATTCCGGCTGCGGCATTCCAGCCGAGAACCTGGCCAAGATCTTCGAGCCGCTGTTTACGACCAGGAAGAAAGGGATCGGGTTGGGGTTGGCGCTGGTCAAGAACCTGGTGGAGCGGAACGAGGGGCGCATCGAGGTGGCGAGCGAAGTGGGTGAGGGCACGACGTTCCGCGTCTGGTTACCGGCAAAGGACGGGGCGGTGTGAACCGCCGGCCGAAGACCATGTGCGCCGGTCGTGAGCCCGAGGAGACCGCATGCGTAGGCTGAGTTCGGCCTGCCATTGTGGCTTCACGTCCGCGCCGGGGACGGGGTATACTGTGCGCGGTGGCCAAGCTCCGCGCCGACAGCGGTAGTCGGGTCCGGAGCGGTCCCTGCATTGCTCCCACAATCAAGGAAGCCAAAGGAATCCATATGGAGATTCGGGATCAATCTGTCGCACGTCCCCCGGAAGCGCCACTCGACCCAAGCACGCTCCCCTTCGCTCAGGTCTACACCCCCAACATGTTCCTAATGGACTGGGATGCCGACCGGGGTTGGCACGACGCGCGCCTCACCCCGTTTGAGGATTTCCGTCTGTCGCCGGCCAGCCTGGTCCTGCACTACAGCCAGGAGCTCTTTGAGGGGTTGAAGGCATATAGGCATCCTGACGGGTCCGTGCACCTCTTCCGTCCGGACCGGAATGCCGCGCGCATGAATCGCTCGGCAGAGCGAATGTGCATGCCGAATCTGCCGGCCGAGATCCAGATCCACGCCATGCGGACCCTGGTCGATTTGGACCGCGACTGGGTGCCGCCTGAGCCGGGCACGATGTACGTCCGGCCGACGATGATTGCCACCGAGGCCGGGCTGGGCGTCCGGCCCGCCAAGAGCTACACCTACTTCATCATCGTCGCGGCCAGCGGCCCTTACTTCCAGACCGGAGGGCGCATGCTCCGTATCTGGGTGGAGCGGGAGTTCGTGCGCGCCGCTCCGGGCGGCACGGGTGCCGCCAAGACCGGTGGCAACTACGCCGCGTCGCTGCTGGCGGCCCGGAGGGCCGGGGAGCAGGGCTGTGACCAGGTGATGTGGCTCGACGCCGTGGAGCGCCGCCGCATCGAGGAGTGCGGCGCCATGAACATCATGTTCGTGCTGGACGGCGCAGTGGTCACGCCGCCCACGTCGGGCACGATCCTCGAGGGGGTGACGCGGGAGAGCGTCGGCACGCTGTGCAGTCATTTGGGTATCCCGTTCGAGGAGAGGCAGATCGCCGTCGAGGATCTCATCGACGCTATCCGGAGCGGTAGCTGCAGCGAGGTCTTCTCGTGTGGTACCGCGGCCGTGCTCACGCCCATCGGTGAGTTGGTGGATGGGGACTCCGTGTATCGCGTTGGCGGCGGCGAGCCGGGTCCGATCGGTCAGCGGTTGTTAGAGCGATTGACGGGTATCCAGTTCGGCCACGTCCCCGATGAGTTCGGTTGGCTGGTGAAGGTGTAGTACTCGAGCGATAGGGGCATGATCGGGGCGTGACCGTAGGGGCGTAATCGACTGCGGGTCAGGTCCGGATGTCGATCGGCTGGACCAGTGGGTCCCGGGGGATTTCGTCTCACCCGTGAGGTCCAACATGCCTGCCAGGTGCCAGAGGTTGTCGCCCGCAGGGTACGAGCAGCACCGGCATCACGTGCCACGACCTGCCGTTCGTCTTGCGGATCACGGTGTGGTGCCGCGTGAGTTGCGCGGTGGCAAGCTGCGCCAACCTTCGAAGTGCCACCGGGCAGCAGTGACGCGCCGCGTTTGCGGTCGCCGTTGTGTGACGCCCAGCCGCCCCTCCCGCCGGTCTGTACTCGAGGGCCGGTTCCTCGGCGTTTGACCCGTTGGCTGCCGTCGTGATAGACTGCGTAGCCGACCGAAATCCCGGTCCCTCCACCCCGGTCCCGGGATTCTCGGCATCGCTCTCAGCTTGAGGAGGTTCCCCGGTGTCTCTCGACTGGATGCCCCGTGATGATGAGAAGAAGGACCACCTGATCCACTCCGACGAGCACTTCGGTACTGAGCCGCCGTGCGTGGTCTTCGAGAAGCGGCCGCTGACGGACCCCGGCGGCACGGTGGTCGACGACCTGTACGTGGGTTGGATCCGGCTGAACAACCCGCGGCAATTCAACTCCTACACCACCGAGATGGTCAAGGGCGTGATCGCCGGTATGGAGAACTGCTCGGTGGACCGCAGCGTCGTAGCGGTGGTATTCACCGGCACCGGCTTCCACGCTTTCTCCACCGGTGGGAACACGAAGGAGTACGCCGAGTACTACAGCCGCCGACCCGACGAGTATGGCCAGTACATGGAGCTGTTCAACCACATGGTGGACGCCATCTTGGCCTGCAAGAAGCCGGTCATCTGCAGGGTCAACGGCATGCGCGTCGCCGGTGGGCAGGAGATCGGCATGGCCTGCGACATCAGTGTTACCTCGGATCTGGCGGTCTTCGGCCAGGCTGGGCCTAGGCACGGCTCGGCTCCGGATGGGGGCTCGACGGACTTCCTGCCGTGGTTCCTCGGGATCGAGGACGCGATGTGGAACTGTGTCTCGTGCGAAATGTGGAGCGCCTACAAGATGAAGCGGCTGTCGCTGGTCACGAAGGTGGCGCCGGTGATCAACCATCCTGAGCGGGGCTGGGTGCGCAACCCGCAGGTCATCTCCGATCGTTGGGTGGATGACGGCGAGATCGTTTTCGGCGAGTTCAAGCCCGGCGATGCCGGCCGGGAAGCGCGGGCCTTTATCAAGCAGGCCCATGCCGAGGACTGGCTGTCGTTCGAGAAGCTGGACGCGGCGGTGGACGACATCGTCTGGCGCTTCGCCAACCTGTTCCCCGGTTGCCTGATCAAGTCCATGGACTCCATCCGCGCCAAGAAGAAGCTGTTCTGGGACTACTCCAAGAACTACAACCGCCACTGGCTGGCGGCCAACATGGGCGGCGAGGCGTTCTTGGGCTTCGGTGCCTTCAACACGCGCAAGGTCACCGGCCAGGACACCATCGACTTCCTGAAGTTTCGGCAGCACATCGCTGATGCCGACAGTTGGGACATGGAGATGTTTGCGGACGTCATGGGCAAGCCCAAGGAGTAGCCCCAGGAGAGAAACAGGGCCTTCCCCCACGAGAGAGGCTCGCGTGCCTGAGTATCCGGAGGTCTGAGATGACGCTACCGATCTACCAGGTCGACGCCTTCACTGACCAGCCGTTTGCGGGTAATCCGGCGGCGGTCTGTATACTGCCCGAGCCACGCGACGAGGCTTGGATGCAGGTGGTGGCGCGGGAGATGAACTTGTCCGAGACGGCCTTCCTGTGTGAGCAGGAGGATGGCTTCGATCTGCGCTGGTTCACGCCGGTCGTCGAGGTCGAGCTGTGCGGCCACGCTACGCTGGCGAGCGCGCACGTCCTGTGGGAGACCGGACTCTTGGCGCCGCACGAGCAGGCCCGCTTCCACACGCAGAGCGGTTTGCTGACGGCAGAACGCCTCGCGGAAGGGATCGAGCTGGACTTCCCGGCAAGAGCCCAAGAGCCGGTCAGCGTGCCGGCGGGTCTCCTGGAAGCGCTTGGCGTGGCGGCTGAATACGTCGGCCGCGGCCAGTTCGACTACCTCGTCGAGGTCGCGTCGGAGGATGCCGTGCGCAAACTTGAGCCCAACTTCGCCCAACTCAAGGGCCTGGGGATTCGGGGCGTGATCGTCACGAGCCGCGCGGCGACGCCGCCGTTCGATTTCGTCTCCCGCTTCTTCGCGCCCGGTGTGGGCATCGACGAGGACCCCGTCACCGGCGCGGCCCATTGTTATCTAGGCCCCTTCTGGGCGGAGCGGCTGGGCAAGGATGAGCTCGTAGCCTTCCAGGCCTCGGAGCGAGGCGGCGTGGTGCGTGTCCGCGCGATGGGTGAGCGCGTGCAGCTGGGAGGGCGGGCGGTCACCGTGTTACGTGGGGCGCTGGTTGACTGACCGGAGAATCTGAGTTATGCCCGACATGCCCATCTATCTGGACTTCAACGCCACCACGCCGATCGATCCGGTTGTGGCCGAGGCGATGTTACCGTACCTCTACGAACACTTCGGGAATCCCTCGAGCAGCCATCCGCTCGGTGCCAGGACTCGGGCGGCGGTCGAGCGCGCGAGGGTTCAGGTTGCCGGGCTGATCGGCTGCCGCCCGGAGGAGATCGTCTTTACCAGCGGCGGCTCGGAGTCCAACAACACGGTCATTCAGGGGGCCGCACGGCAGCACGGAGTCCGGGGGCGGCACATCATCACCTCGGCGGTGGAGCACCCCGCCGTGCTGGAGCCCTGCGGGGCGCTGGCCAAGGAGGGCTGCCGGATCACCGTCCTGCCGGTGGATGCCGTGGGCCGAGTCGATCCGACGGCCGTAGCCGCCGCGATCGGCCCGGACACGATCCTGATCACCATCATGCACGCCAACAACGAGGTGGGCACGATCCAGCCCGTCACCGCGATCGCCACGGTTGCCCGCGAGCACGGTGTCCTCTGCCACACCGACGCCGCCCAGTCCGTGGGGAAGATCCCAGTGGACGTGGAGGAGCTCGGCGTGGACTCTCTCAGCGTCGCCGGGCACAAGCTGCATGCGCCCAAGGGCGTCGGGGCGCTATACATCCGGACCGGGCGCGAGCTGCCGAACCTGATTCACGGCGCCGGTCACGAGTCCGGCCGGCGCGCGGGAACGGAGAACGTCCTCGAGATCGTCGGCCTCGGCCGGGCCTGCGAGATCGCGGCGCGGGACCTCGTATCGAACTCGGCCCACTGCCGAGCGATGCGGGACCGGCTGTGGCAGGGGCTCTCGCGGGAACTGGACGGCTTGCGGTGGAATGGCGATCCGGACGATGGGTTGCCCAACACCTTGAGCGTGGCTTTCGGGGGCGTGGAGGCCGACACCCTGCTGGCCGAGATCGGCGACCGCGTGGCCGCCTCGGCCGGCGCAGCCTGTCATGCCGAAGGGGTGGACCTCTCCACCGTGCTCAAGGCAATGAAGGTGCCCCTTGAGTATGCCATGGGTACGGTGCGGTTCTCGGTGGGCAGGACCACTACGGCTCGGGAGATCGACGCTGCCGTGGATATCGTCGCCGACGCCGTGCGGCGGCTGAGGCCATGAAGCGCATCCTCGTGATGCCGGAGATGAGCGGTACGGCGTTGCTGGACGCCCTGAGGGAGAGGGGGCTCACCGTGCCGATGGTGGTGTTGACCGGCTCTGCCCTCAAGTCAAGGTGAAGTAGTCTGCCAGAGGTTCTTCGTAACCCGCCGGACGGAACTCGCCCGTGGCGCGATCGACGTGGTATTCTCCCCCGGTTTCGCCTGCTGCGATGCGGTGCAGCATGTCGGCCAAGCGATCGATGTCGCCCTCGTTGTTGTAGCAGCCCACGCTCGCGCGCACCATGCCGGGCATGTCCGTCCTGTCACCACCGAGAACACGGTCCCGCCACGCGCGCGACTCCTCCTCGTCGAGGTCGAGGAGATGCACCGTGTACGGGTGAGCGCAGAAGCAGCCGCTACGCACGCCGATACCGCCCTCGTACCCCAGGATTGCCGCGACCAGGAAGTGCGAGATGCCGTCCAGATTGAAGGGGACCACGCCCACCTTGTCCTGCGCGGCCACTTCCGGGTCGGTTTCGCCGAAGATCCTGATTCCGGGCACCTCCTTGAGGCGGTTCAAGGCGTAAACCAGGAGGTGGCGCTCGTGGCCGGCGATGCGGTCCATGCCGATCTCCATGAGCGTCCGTGCGGCGGCGGCCATCGCTACGGCCCCAACCACGTTTGGGCTGCCCGCCTCTTCGCGCTCTGGCGGGTCCACCCAGTGAACCTCGTCCAGGGTGACCACGTCGACCGTGCCACCCCCGCGGTACTCGGGTCCGGATGCCCGGAAGACCTCCCTTGGCGCAATCAACGCGCCCGTGCCGAAGGGCGCGTACATCTTGTGGGCTGAGATCGTCACGAAGTCGAGGTGCTCCGGATCATCGTCGGGCTTCATGTCGATGCGCCGGTGTGGGGCAAGTTGAGCGGCATCGACGAGTATGGGCGCTCCGACTGCGTGAGCCTTTCGGGCCAGGCGGTGAATGGGCTGGATGAAACCGGTCACGTTGGACGCACCGGTCACGGCGACCAGGGCAATGCGGTCCCCGTATTGCGCCAGCAGCGAATCGAAGTGATCCTCGTCGAGTCGGCCACATGGCCTGGCCCGAACGTAGAGCACGGTCGCGCGGTGCCGCCACGGCAGGTCGTTGGAGTGGTGCTCCATCTGTGTGGTGATGACCAGCGACTCCGGGTCCAACGGTAAGCGGTAGGAGAGTTTGTTGATCGCCTCAGTCGTGTTCTTGCCGAAGATGACCGTGTTGGTCCCGAGGTCAGCGTTCACGAACCGGCCAACTACCTCCCGTGCCTGCTCATAGACGGCCGTGCTGAGCCGCGACTTGAATCCCGTTCCCCGGTGAACGCTCGAGTAGTACGGCACGAACTCGTTGGCCGCATCAACCACATCTCTCAGAGCCGGAGTGCTCGCGGCGTTGTCCAGATACACGTACGGGAAGCGACTGCCGTCCAGCAGGGGCACGAGCCGATCGACGCCTACGATGCGGTCGCGCATCCCAAGCTGGCGGCTTCCGGAATCGTTGTCCATACCCATCCTCGCCTCGGTCAGTTCCGAACCCGGGTCACGTAGTCGCCGCTGCGCGTATCGATGCGGACGACGTCGCCTGGCTCGATGAAATATGGCACGTTGACCCGCAGACCGTTGACGAGCGTGGCCGGCTTGGTGCTGCCGCTGGCGGTGTCGCCCTTGAAGCCGGGGGGGGTCTCGGCTACTTCCAGGTCTACCGTGGTCGGCAACTCGATCTCGACGGCTTTGCCCTCGTGAATGGCAAGGTTCAGCTCCAGGTTCTCCACCAGGAACTGGCGCACGTCTTCGACGGCCTCCGCTGGCAGCGCCGGCTGCTCGTAGGTTTGGAGATCCATGAAGTGGTACATGTTGCCGTCGTCGTAGAGGTACTGCACCCGGCGGCTCTCCAGTCGGATGTCCTGCACCCTCTCGTCTGATCCGAAAGTATGGTCAACTATGGCGCCGGTGGAGAGCTTGCGGAGCTTGGTCTTGACATTGGCGCCTCCGCGACCGATCTTCTGGTGCTGGAACTCAACAGTTCGATAGAGCTCGCCGTCGAGCTCGATCACGGTGCCCTTGCGCAATTGGGCTGCTTCGATCATCACGTGCTCCTGTCAGACGGTATGAAATGCATGGAATCGTCGATCCCGGCACCCTCGGGCGTTGGGAGCGGCTCGCCGGCGCGTGGGTCTCGATCGCTCAGGAATCGTGCCGCGAGCTCCGGGAGCGTGTGCAGCGGACCGATGTGTTGCTGACATGGCGGCAGGGCGTCCAGGAACCACTGGCCATAGGACTTCGAACGGATTCGGCTGTCCAGGACAGCCACCACACCCCGGTCGCTCGTGCTCCGGATCAACCGGCCGAAGCCCTGCCGGAAGCGCAATACCGCCTGCGGCACGGCGTAGTCGCGGAATGGGTCGTCGAACGTCTCCGCCCGTGCCTCAAAGACGGGATCGGTGGGCACGTCAAACGGCAGCCGCACGATTGCCAGGCAGCTCAGTGCTTCACCTGGCACGTCGATGCCCTCCCAGAATGATCGTGTGCCGAGCAAAACGGTCGGAGCCTGGCCGGTCCGGAACTGCTCCAGCAGCTTCTGCCGCCCGCCGTCGATGCCCTGGCCCAGCACCGTGATGCCGGACTGGCCCAGCGGCTCTGTCAGATGGCGGTAGCTGCGTTTCAGTCCGCTGTACGAAGTATACAGGACGAGCGTGCGCCCGCCCACGGCCCGGACAAGTGCCACCAGGATCTGGTCCAGGGTCAACTGGTATTCGGGATGATTCGGCTCGGGCAGGTCCGTCGGCAGGTAGAGCAGCGTGCTCTGGGCATAGTCGAACGGTGAGGAGACGACCACACTATCGGCGTCCGGAAGCGATAGTCGGTCGCGTAGGAACTCGAAGCCCTCCCCGGCACGCAGCGTCGCGGACGTCAGGACCAGCGTCTCCTTGTCGGCGAAGAGCGACTGGGCCACGATGGGGCCAACGTGGAGCGGCGCGGCATGGAGTGTAACGCGTCCGCCTTCACCACGGGAGGTCCACAGAACGTCGTTGGTGGTCGGGCGGCTGATGGTTCGCGTCAGGGCATTTCCAATCTCCACGAGCTCTCGCTGCACCGCACCCATCTCGGTGAGCAGGGCCTCGGCGTTGGGGACGAACTCCACGCCGGCCACCAGGCCCTGGACGAGACGGCTCAGGCCGCGGCGGAGCTCGCCCAGCCGCACTTGCAGCTCGTCGCAGGCGATCTCCACCGCCAGCCAGGCCGGCTGGGCGCGCGTCGCGTCGGTGAGGCGGGTCTCGGAAGCGCGATCACCTACGTGCTCCGCGACGAACTCCTCGAGCTGGGCGAAGAGGACGGCACCAGTCGGGGCCACGCGCAGTGCGGTGCGTTGCAGGTTCCCGATGCCCTCGGCGAAGCTCCGGCGCGCGTCTTCGGACAGGTCCGACTTGGCCACGCCGGCCGCCGTGCGGGCCAGGAGGCCACTGCCCCCGCTATCCAAAACCGCGACTACGTCTCGCAGGCGAGATTGACTGAGGCGCACACCCAGAGCCTGGGTGGCCACAGCCTCCAAATGGTGGGCCTCGTCGATGATCAGGTGGCCATGGCGGGGCAGCAGTCGGTTTTCGGTGAGCATGTCGCTCACTAAGAGCGCGTGGTTGACGACGATCACGTGCGCCCCCTCGGCCCGGCGCCGGGCCCGATGGAGCCAGCAGTCCCCACTCAGCGCGTAGGCACAGTTCTCCGCCGAACAGGCGTCGCTTTCGGCACTGACCAACCGCCAAGTGCGAGCCTCTTCGCGCTGGAGCATGGGTTCGGCGCGGTCGCCGGTCCGAGTGACTCCCTCCCAGACGAGGATCTTGGCGGCGGCGCGCACGCCGTCCAGGTCAAGGTCCCCCCGCGCCAGCAGGCCGGCCAGGCGTATCCGGCAGAGGTAGTTAGCGCGGCCTTTGAGCACCGTGCCGCGGACCTTGGCGTCCAGCAGCTGCTCGACAATGGGCAGGTCATTGTGAACCAGCTGGTCTTGCAGGTTGATGGTGTGCGTCGTAATGACCACGGGCCGCCCGTTTGCCAGTGCCCACGCTGCGGCAGGTAGCAGGTAGGCCAGGCTCTTGCCGGTGCCGGTGCCGGCCTCCACCATGAGTTGGCCGCCATAGTTGAAGGCCTCACAGACCCGCCTCAGCATGTGCTGCTGGCCCGGTCGGTCCTCGCAGCCGGGCAGCAGCCTCTCCAGGGCTCCGCCGGGGCCGATGAGCTGCTCCAGAGCATGAGGATCCAGGTCCGTGCGGCTGGGTGCCGGCCGCATGGGGGGCGGCAGGTCGTCCGGCGGTGGCGCCACCGCGTCCGGTGGCAGCGGTGAGGTGGCGGCCGCCTTGAACACCCTCGCCATTGGCCAGTCCACTCCCTCGGCCAGGCGGTTGATGGCCGCCAGCCGATCCGCATCCAGGCGCCTCGCGCGCTCGACGAGCGCCTCGAAGAGCAATCTGTGGGCATGGGCGTCGGCCAGGGCGCGGTGCAGGGCCGCCGAGGCGTCGAGGCCCAGCAAATCCACCAGGTGGCCGACGCTGTAGCGCCGCGCCTCGGGCACCATAATACAGGCCAGCTCGAAGGTGTCGATCACCGGGTGGTTCAGCAGGACCCCGAAACGCCGCAAGAACGCCAAGTCGTGGTCTGCGCTGTGGCCCACCACCGGGTCGCTGCCGACGAAGTGGGCCAAGTCATCGACTACCGCCTCGACCGGCGGAGCGCCCTCGAGATCCGCCGGGCTGAGGCCGGTGATCTGCCGGGTGCGAAACGACAGATCCACTTCCGGCTGCACGAAGGTCTCGAACTCCGCCAGCACGCGGCCGTCGGCAAACCGCACGGCCGCCACCTCGATGATGGCGTCCCGCTCAGTGTTCAGGCCGGTTGTCTCCAGGTCGAGCGCGACGAAGGTCGATTGCACAGGGGCTTCCGTTCCAGGCGCAGAGGCCATACGCCGGCCGAGTGGCCGCATGTTGGGTGGCCGCACATTATATCACAGGCGGCGGTGTCAGCGCAGGCTGCACACGAGTCAGTCGTGGGCAGCTGCCGCAGTTCCTCGCGGCGGGTCTGGCTGTGATATACTTCCCCACATGGTTGTGGCGGGCCGGTGACGACCCCCCTCGACGTGCAGCGCGCCGCACCGCGCACACGCGAGACAATCGGCCGGGCTCTGATCGGCCTGGACGAGACGATCACCCTCCTCTTCTCCGCCCTCCAGGCCGACGGGCACGTCCTGCTCATCGAAGTGCCGGGCACCGGCAAAACCACCCTCGCCAAGGCATGCGCCCCCGCCTCGACCTGGACTACGCCTGCATCCAGCTCACATCGGACCTCGTGCCGTGGGGCACTGGGACCTTCCGCGGCCGATCTGGCGGCGCGGTGCGAAGCGTGGCATCGTATCCGCCGCGCGGCGGAATGGTCATAGCCTGAATCGCCTGAATCGCCTGAATCTGGAGGCACGTGTGGACCAACAACAGACAAGGTACATCTTCGTGACGGGCGGGGTGGTGAGCTCGCTTGGCAAGGGCATTACGGCGGCCGCGCTCGGGCGTATCCTGAAGGCCAGAGGGCTCAGGGTGTCCATCCAGAAGCTGGACCCGTACGTCAACGTGGATCCGGGCACCATGAGCCCCTACGAGCACGGCGAGGTCTTCGTGCTGGAAGAGGGGGCGGAGACCGATCTGGACCTGGGCCACTACGAGCGGTTCATCGACGACATCCTGCCATCATCCGCCAACGTTACGACGGGCCAGGTATATGAAGAGGTAATCGCCCGCGAGCGGCGGGGGGACTATCTGGGCAAGACGGTCCAGACGATCCCCCACGTCACGAACGAGATCAAGCGGTGCATCCGCTTGGCGGCGCAGCAGTCCCAGGCGGAAGTGCTCATCTGCGAGATCGGCGGCACCGTGGGCGATATCGAGGGGCAGCCCTTCCTGGAGGCGATCCGCCAGATGCGCGTGGACGTGGGGCGGGATCGGGTCCTTTACGTCCACCTGACCCTGCTGCCCCACCTCCGGGCCACGGGTGAGATCAAGACGAAGCCTACCCAGCACTCGGTCAAGGAGCTGCGCAGCATCGGGATCCAGCCGGACTTCATCGTGGCCCGTTCGGATCTGCCCGTGCCGGATGAGTTGCGCGACAAGATCTCACTATTCACCGATGTGCCGCGCGAGGCCGTCGTGCCGCTGGTTACGGCCGACACGATCTACGCCGTGCCGTTGGAGCTCGAGGACGCCGGCCTGGGTATGCTGGTGATGCGCCACTTCGGGCTGCCGGAGAGGTCACCGGACTTGACCGAGTGGCGTGCCCTGGTGGAGCGTATCCGTGAAGCGAAGCCGCTGGTCCGGGTGGCGATCGTCGGCAAATACGTGGAGCTCCCGGACGCCTACCGGAGTATCTCCGAGTCACTCCTGCACGCTGGGCTGCGCGAGGGGGTGAACGTCCAGGTCGACTGGATCGTGAGCGAGGATCTCGAGCGCGGTCGTGAGTGGGAGCGGATCGAAATGGCCGATGGCATCATCGTGCCGGGCGGTTTCGGGCATCGGGGCATCGAGGGCAAGATCCAGGCCGCGCGCTTCGCTCGCCAGCATAACGTACCGTATCTCGGCCTGTGCCTGGGCCTGCAGGTCATGGTCATCGAGCTGGCTCGCCATGCGCTGAACAGCGACGAGCCCAACTCGACTGAGTTCGACCCGGCAACAGAGTACCCGGTGATCGACCTGTTGCCCGAGCAGGCCGGGGTGACGGACAAGGGCGGCACGATGCGCCTGGGCGTGTGGCCGTGCCGGCTCGTGCCCGAGACCAGGACCGCCACGCTCTATGGCAATGACCTGGTCCACGAGCGGCATCGCCATCGCTTCGAAGTGAATCCGGCCTATCTGCCCCTCCTCCAGGAGGAGGGTTTTACGGTCAGTGGGCTCTACACCGAGCGCAACCTGGTGGACATCGCGGAGATCGAAGGACATCCATTCATGCTTGGCACGCAGTTCCATCCGGAGTTCAAGTCCCGTCCCCTCACGCCGCACCCGCTGTTCCTCGGCTTCATTGCCGCTGCACACTCGCATCAAGGGCGCCGCACGGAGATCGCCGTCCGCCGCTCCGAGCCGGAGCTGGCGTGATCCGCCCCCAGGGCGTGGAAACCAGAGGCCCCTCATGATCCCCAGCCACGATCCCGAGATCAACTTGGCCTTTCTCGCGGCGATGATCGACCACTTCAAGCGCTTCCTGACCAGCGATGACCTGGTACGCCAGCTGATCATGCCGGTGGCCGGACGCAACGTCCGGTCCACCATGTCCCTGGGGCTGGTGCTCCAACTGATCGATGCCCTCGAGCGTGAACGCACGGCCCTGCCACCCCGGCTGCGCGGCGAGCTGTCCGACCTGGTGGGCCGCTTCGAGGCGATTCGCGATAGGCACGCCGTCGCATACGGTGACAGGCTGCGCCGCGAGCTGAAGAGCCACCTCGACTCCTGGCACTGGTTCCTGGAAGCATGTGAGCGGGGAGAGGAGTCGTGCTTCGAGGACTACCGGAGCGAGGTCTGGATTCGCACCCGCATCCACCAACTCCTCGCGCACGGGGGCGATCTGGGCCTCGATCTGGACGAGGCCGAGCACCGACTCGCAGTGCTCGACGCGAAGCTTCGCGCCGTGTTCCGCTCGGGTGACTACTCCGGAACACGGGGTGACGAAGCGACACACCCGCGCGAGGTGTACTGGTGGCTCTACGGCCACCCGGTGCGCACTCCCGGCGCGCGCTGATTCCCGTCCCACGACGATCTTAATCCTGGCTTGACGCGGAGGGCCATTTCGTGGATAATGTACCTAAACAATTTGATAACCACGCCCAACGGGTGTTGCCTGTCGGAGTTACCCCCACGCTGGCAGGTCGTCCAACGTCGGCCCGTGCTCAACCAGCCGGCGTGCGCACAGGATAGAGCAAGGATCGCAACACCATGAACAAACTGTACCGCCGACGAGAACTGAGGTACTTGATGGCCGCCGCCATCGCTCTCGCAGTTGTCACGGCGCTGGTGTGGCCGGTCCGGGCGGCACCGCACGCTCAGACGAGTTATCGTATCGACGTGTCGGCTTATCCGGATCTGGCTGGTGACGGCCCGAGGGCGCCTGACTGCCTGGGTTGCGACGGTCAGTTCGGCACCGGTGACGCGATTCGCGGCCGCGTCGACCCACTGCCCAGCCTGGAGGTGATCCTCTTGGATGGCGCGGGGGTGGAGCTCCAGCGCTCGACATCCAATCCCGAGGCGAACGGCCGCCAGCGTGCCAGCTTTACCGTGGCCCAGCCTGGTGACTTCCAGGTCGAACTGGCGGCGGTGCCCACGGATTGGGAGCTGTGTCCCGGCACGGCGCTGCGGACCAGGATCCAGGCATCGGATTTCGATCTCAGCTCGCGCCGGGCGCGGGTGCAATACGGATTGTGGCACGGCTGCCAGGTGCCGACGGCGACTCCGACCGAGGGCATCCCCACCGCTGAGCGCCCGACCGTGACCCCGGTGGTGACGGCAACGGTGGTCGTGACGCCGACCGAATCGGTTGAGCCAACCGCGGCACCGACGTCACCGGCGCCCACGGAGCCTGCCGAAGAGCCAGTGCCCCAGGTCGAAGCGTTGCCCCGTCCGGCTGGCCTGGGTGCCATCTTGGGGCTCGTGTACCTCGACCTGAACGAGGATGGTTGGTTGGGGCCCGAGGAGCCCGGGATCCCCGAGGTGGGCGTGCACCTGGAGGGAGGTGACCTGTCGCTAATACAGATGACTACAGTTGCCGGCAACTTCGAGTTCACCGGCGTGGGCCCCGGCACGTACGATGTGTTCATCGACGTGCCCGCGGGCCATAGCGTTTCCAACACTGACCGCTATACCAACGTGTGGGTTGATGGGGAGACGGTGGCGGGAGTCGACTTCGGCCTGACCCGTGTGGCTACACCTGATCCGCAGATGCCCCCAGTCGAACCGACGACCGGACCGCTTCTGCCGCGTACGGGCGTCGCCCCCCATTCCTCCGGCCGCGTCCTGCTGGGCATGGCCGCCCTAATCGGTGTCCTCGGCCTTCTCGGGTTGGCGCTCGAGTCCGGCCTGGCCCGGCGATCCTAAGACAGCACGAAAGGACGGAAACGATGCGGAAGAACCTCTCGCTCCGATGGCTTTCGATCCTACTGGTCGCGGCGGTTTTCGCCACTGCCGGCGCGCCGGTTCACGCGGCCCCGCTGCAGCAGCAGCCGACGGTGACCATCATCATCCTCGGTTTCGTTGACGTGGCGGGGGGCAACGATCCGCAGTGCCCCGGCTGTAACGGGGAGTTCGACCCCGAGGACCAGCAGGTGGCTCAGGACGACCCTCTGCCCGCGTTCACGATCATCGTCCGCGACATGGCGGGCCAGGAGCTTGCCCGGGAGACGACCCAGCCACTGGCCGGGTTGCAGCGGGTGAGCATCGACATCCCGGAGGACACGGAGTACACCGTCGTCCTGGAGGGGGACCCCACCGGTTGGCTCCTGTGCCCCAACGAGTCGAGCACCCGCCAGTTGACCGCCGACGACTTCCAGCTCGGAAACGCCCTGGAGGAGTTCCACTTCTGGAAGGGCTGCGCTTCGCAGCCGACGGCCACGCCCACTGCGACCACCGAGCCGGGCGTTGAGCCGACGGTTCCCCCGGGGCCCGAGCCGACGAAGAAGCCGGATGACGGTGGCGCCGAGAAGAAGGAAGAGCAACCCGAGGAGGGACCCGGCCTGGGTTCCATCCGCGGCCTGGCGTTCATCGACACGAACCAGGACGGTCTCCTGGGCCCGGATGAGCCGGGTCTGAACGACGTGGGTGTGCATCTCATCGGTGGTGGGGCCCAGATGTTCCAGGTCACCAACGCTGCCGGCCAGTACAGCTTCGATGGCTTGGGCGCCGGTCCGTACGACGTGTTCATCGATCCGGGCCCAGAGTGGCGCGTGACGACGACCAAGAAGTACGGTGCGGTCCAGGTCTCGGGGACAGCTGTGTTGGGGATCGACTTCGGCATGGTGCGCGTTGGGGAGGTGCCTGCCGCGCCCGCGGAGGATCCTGAGCTGGTCGTGCCGCAGGCTGGTGCCGGTATCCGGCTGCCGGCAACGGGCATCGCCGAGGTGCCGACGAACCGGCTGCTCGGGATCATGGCCCTCGTGTTGGGGGTGCTGGCGGTTCTCGGCTTCTCGTCCGAGCGCTTCAACCGCCGCTGACCAGGGCGTCTGTCACGGGCAGACCGTCTCGGGCTCCATCATAGGCCAAACATCGTTTGCGGGGTGCTCAGGCGCCCGCGCTGGGCCGACTGCTGAGTGAGTGGGGGCGACCCGCCGGGTCGCCCCCACCTTGGAGTTTTCCGGCTCTCGCCGATGAGCATCCGACAGATCCGATGCGCACACGTCCGCTGCATGCTAGGTGCGGCGGTGGCGCTGTTGGGCGTCGCACTCGCTGCCGTGCCCGCCTCTTCGCTGCCGGGGCCGGTTGGCGGCGCGGGACCGGCTGCCCAGTCTCGTCACGCGGCACCGGTTGACTCTGCCCTGCGCCGTGCTCTCTCGTCGGGTCCCACGACCTTCCTGGTTCAGCTGGCCAACCCGCACGTAGTGGCGAGTGTGGACTCCTCGTTTGCGCGCGGGGGCATACAAGGTCCGGCCAGGCGTACGCAGCTGGCCTATTCGACGGCCCACGCCCGGGGCGCGCGCCGGGCCGAAGTCGTGCGCCGGATATTCGCTGTCGGTGATGAACAGCTCGCCGGCCTCGACGGTCTGTTGCAGGCGCTCCAGGCCCAGGGGCATGTGTCTGCCGTGGAGCGGTTAGCGGCGGCCGGTATCGTTGCCGTCACCGGCGATGAGGTGGCCGCTGATGTCCTCGCGGCGGTGCCGGGAGTGGTCCGGGTACGGGCAAACCGGCGCCACAGCCTCCCGGGCAGGCATCACGCCGACACGAATGATACCGAGGTTGGCTGGAACTTGACGGTAGTGCGGGCGGAGCGAGCGTGGCAGCGGTTAGGCCTGACGGGCGAGGGGGTGGTCGTGGCCACGATCGACACGGGAGTGGACTGGTCGCACCCGGCGCTGCGGATGCAGTATCGCGGGCACAACGGCGACCACGACTACAACTGGTTCGACGTGGCCAGCCACGGTCCTGCGCTGCGCCGCCCGGTGGACCCGCATGGGCACGGCACGCACGTCACGGGCCTGATCTCCGGTCGAGACGGGCCACGGACCTACGGCGTGGCGCCGGGGGCAGAGTGGATCGCCGTGCGGGCCTTCGATGGTAGCGGTAACACGACCGACCTGAGGCTGCTCCGGGCGGCGGAGTGGGTGCTGGCACCGACGGACCTCGACGGACGGAAACCGCGTCCGGACCTTGCCCCGGACGTCGTGAACTGCTCGTGGACGCTGGAGAACACGGCTGATCCCCTGTTTGAGGTGATGATCGACGCCTGGCGGGTGGCCGGAATCCTGCCCGTATTCGCTGCTGGCAACGATGACGATGGCACGGGTACGCTCGCTGGCGTCCGGGCGCCGGGAAGCGATCCGGATGCCATCGCCGTTGGTGCTCTCACTCCCTGGGGTTATATCTGGGCGCGCTCGCGCGGTGGGCCCGGCTTCTACGGGAGCCTGAAGCCGGACCTCGTCGCTCCCGGAGTGCTCGTGGAGTCATCCGTCCCCGGCGGGGGCACGGCGCGCGCGGACGGTACGTCCATGGCGGCGCCGCACGTTTCAGGCGCGGCGGCGCTGCTCCTCAGTGCAGCGCCGCATCTGACGGTGGAGGACCTGAGCGCGTTCCTGCTTGCGACCGCGCGCGACGCGGGACCCTCAGGCCCGGACGATCGCTATGGGTGGGGGGTGCTGGATGCCCACGCCGCCGCGGCACGGGCGCTGACAGCCGGCCGACTGGCCGGGCGCATCACCGCCGCGGGAGGGCCACTGCCCGGTGCTGCGCTCGTGGCCGTGTCGCCCGACGGCTCAGATCGGTGGCGAGGGCGGACCGATGAGGCCGGGGCCTACGATTTCGCCGTGCCCGAGGGCACCTGGGAGGTTGCGGCTTCAGCCTTCGGCTTCGAACCCCGCAGGCGGGTCGTGGGCGTGGTGGACGACCAAGTCACCTTGTTGGACCTGGCTCTCGAGCGAGCCGCGACGGCTGCGCTCGGAGGTCGGGTCACCTCGGCCGTCGGCCGGGCACTGCCTGAAGCAGCCGTGGCGGTGGTGGGCCACGACCTGGTGGCGCTGACGGACGCCGAGGGAGCGTACACGATGGCGCTGCCCGCCGGCAGGCACACCATGCGCGCATCGGCAGCGGGGTACAGGGACGTCACGGCCACTCTGTCCATCGATCCCCCGGCGGAACGAAGGCAGGACTTCGAACTGGCCAACGCGCCGCGGCTGCTGGTCGTGGATGCCGAATCGTACGATCAGGAGCGGATCTATCCGTACGTGGCGCGCGCCCTCTCCGATGCCGGCTACGCCTTCGACCTGTGGCAGATTGGGGATCCCCAGCGGGCCCCCGACGCTGCCGTGCTGGCGCCGTACGATGTCGTGCTGTGGATGCACCTCTACGGCTCACCCGGCCGGTTGGATGCGCTCCGCGGTGACCGCCAGGTGACGGAAGCGCTCGAGCGATACCTGGCTGCGGGCGGGCGGTTGCTCCTGAGCGGGCAGGACGTGGGTCTGAGGGATTCCGCCGAAGGCCCGCTCTCGTCTCGCCTGGCACCGGAGTTCTACCGGCGCGTGCTCGGCGCGCGCTGGCTGGCGGACCGGGCGCCCATCGGGCCCCTGACGGGCGTTGGTCCGCTCGCCGGCCTCAGCCTGACGCTGGACTGGCCGCCGGGTCACCCCAAGGGTGCGCGGCTGGCGCCCGACGCCGTGGGGCCGGCTTAGGGCCCCGCAGGACTGGGTGGTGCACCGGGGGTTTTGTATTCGGGGTGTGGGGGGTGGGGCGAGG
>CAYYVH010000016.1:0-25477 GCA_964475075.1 uncultured Anaerolineales bacterium
CCGCTTTCGGCGGCTGCGGCCTGAACCTCGGGGGCGTTGGGGGCAAGGGAGGTCAAGTGGGGAAAGTAATCCACAATGCCCTTGGTAGGGTCATCGAACCAGTCGCAGATCTTGTTCAGGATCTCAGTCGAATCCGGTGTCCCCCACCAGTTGTTCTCCGCGTTGACGTCGGCTGAACCCTGGGCATTGTCATTCCATAGCTCACAAGTGGCGATGTTGCCAAAGATGTTGTTGTAGTTGAAAAGAGGGTGTGAACTAACATAAACCGTATATGTAGGATCAGAGCCAGTTGCGTGATTACCTGTGATGGTGTTGTATTGAATATCCCGATTGTTTGCCCAACAGTAGTGAATAGCAGAGGAGTTCTGGGCGGTGTTATTGCTGATGGTGCTGTTGGAGACAGTAGCATTAGTTCCTGCACTACAGATCTCGATTCCACCACCTCTACCTGCGGAGTTGTTGCTGATGACGCTGTTGGAGATGAAGATAGAAGTTGAACAATAGTAGAAGCATTCAGAGCCAGAAATTCCACCACCAAAAGATGCCGTGTTATCGCTGATAATACTGTTGGAGATGGAGACAGAGATATCACCATGGCTGCTCGAACGGGCATAGAAGCCACCACCACTCCCTGATACTGTGTTATTGCTGATGGTGGTATTGGTGATGGTAGCAGTGCTATCACCACTAAAGTAGATTCCACCACCATCAGATGCCGTGTTGTCGCCGATGGTACTGTTGGAGATGGTAGTAGTACCTCCGGAGACATAGATTCCACCACCCTGGCCTGATGATGTGTTGTTGTTGATAGTGCTATTGGCAACCTTAAGCGTTCCGGAAAGGTTCCAGGCATAAATTCCTGACACCTGGTTGTTTCTGATGGTGCAATGGTTAATAAACGGATGGGCATTATCCATCCTCACTGCTCCATTGTTGCTCACACCTGCTCCGCCGGCATACTCCACCACGGCATATTCCATGATAGAACCGCTGACATAGTTCCCACTGACATCATAGACGGCATCCATACTGGTATCGCTGAACAGGATGTAGCCCCACGTGCCGGCATTGGAGGTGAAGGTGATGGGGTTCTCGCTGGTGCCATGGGCGATCAACTCGCCATCAATCTGCATCGCCTTTTCGGTGTCGAGCTTGACTGTCACGCCAGACTCGATGGTCAGGCGGACGCCGTTCATTACGAGGATGCTGGTGGTCACGATGTAGGGGGAACAAGCCGCGGTCCAGGTGGTGTCGGAAGTGATAGGTCCGCCGACGTTGGTGGGGCCGCAGGGAGTGGAGGCAAGGAGCTGCGATCTGGCCGGCAGGCTCGATGCCCCTGCCGGCAGGCCCTGTACCAGGAGTACGCTGCCCAGGATCAAGATGACAAACAGGGCACTGATGCTTATGCCACGGCGGAACATGATGGTCTCCTCCTCGCTGGATATTGGGTATTGGAAGGGTACGACCTCTCGCAAAGTCAACCTTCCACAACAGAGAACGCTGCTCGCCGCCTCTTTCCGACACGGCTTTTTGGACATGGCGACGAATTTTGGGCTCAGACGAACAGATCACTTCGACTGGCCCTTCGACATAGCTCAGTACAAGACTCAGTACAAGGTTAAGGACAGCAATCCAATCCGCTTAAATCCTTACGCTTCGCTGTCGTATCCGGTTGGACATACGAACATCCACTCCGCTCACTGGTTGCGCCCCTCCAACCTCGAGCTATTGCAGATCCTGGGACAAACGGGCGATCTCCTGTACCATCTCAATAATTCGAGGTGGGGTAGGGGTGAGGCAACTCGGATTGAGAGTCTCGGAGCAAACAAACCATGCTCCGAGTTGCCTCACCCCTACTTTTTGAGAAGATACGATCTCCTCACCTCCTCACCACAAACGGCAAATACGCCCTCCACGCCACTCTCAGCTCCAGCGGCAACGCCGCCGGCAACTCGCCGAGGCTCACGATCCGAGCGGCATGCCCCAGCACTGGATGCCAGGCCCGCACCACCACCCGGTCGGCACCGTCGGCCGTGAAGTAGGCGTCGCCGGCCACCGTCCGCGCTGCCCCCAGGTTCACCGTCCAGTACCCCTGCCCGTCCGTCACCGCCGACAACGGCGCCGACTCGCCTGGGCTACCTGCCCTATCTCCGTCTCGCAGCAGCAGAAGCACCAGCACCCCCGCCGCCGGCGTCTCCCCGTCGAGCTCCAGCACCCGCCCGTAGGCCGTCTCCACCCCCGGAATGCCCAACGTGGGACCGGTGGCCACCTGGTACCGCTGCCCCCCGTTGTCCTCCACCGTCGCGCCCGACTCCACCTCGAAGTAGTAGGTGCTGCCCGGTGACAGGCCCCCCACCGTGACGTGATGCGTCCGCGCCACCGCCACCGCCCCCCGATCGTCATAGGCCACACCGCCCAGACTGGGGCTGCTCCCGAAGCGCACCTGCCCTGGCGCCGGCTGATCCGTCTCCCACAGCACCGTGAAGCTTCGATCCGTCACGTTCGTCACCTGGACGTTGCGAATACGCACATCACTTGCGTAGTACTGCGTATTGCGTACTGCGTATTGCGTGTTCTGCCCTTCGTCCTTGGTCGTTGGTCGTTCGTCACTCGTAGGCCGCCAGGTGCTATCGGCCTGGCTCTTGATGAAGTAGCCCTCATCCGGTGTCATCTCGAAGTCCCCAAAAGGCAGTCCGCAGATGTGACCCGCCCAGTTGCCGACGTTGGCGTCCCAACGGTTGATCTCGTCTAATGCACCGCCCAGCGCCACGATCTGCTCACAGGCCGCCTCGGCCGTCATCACGCCCGCCGTGCGCGGCAGAGCCACGAAGTTCCACCCCGTGGTTAGGGTGATGACCTCGCTTTGCGCTACGCCGACACCGGCCTCCAGTCGCAGCAGGCTGCGCCGGGTACTCCGCAGGAAGTAGGGCTCACCGGACGCGATCTCGAAGTCCCCGAAGGGCAAGCCTCGCAGGTGGCCACTCCAGTTGCCCAGCTCTGACAACCACTGACTGATCTCCGGAACGTCGCCACCGGCGTCCAGGATCGCTCCCAGCAGGTCTGATGCATCATATGCCTCGGCCGGCACCGCTGGCCACACGAAGGCGCTCCAGCCGGGGGTGATGTCCAGGTTGATCATGTTCAGGCAGGAGAGGGTGATATCCGGGGCCGGGGAGTCGTCCCCCGTATCCACCTGGGTCAGCCCCTCACAGTCGGCCGCCCCCTGAATCGCAATACGCACCGCATCCCCACTCTGGGAATAGGCGAAGTAGCTCTGGTCGTCCTCGGTCCGGACGGCGGCCAGGTTCACTGCGCCGCCGGTCTTGGCATCAATCCAGTAGCCGCTGCTATCGGTCAGGCCGCTCAGCAGCCCTGACTGACCCGGGTTGCCGCTGGCATCATTGTCCAGGACGCGCAAGTAGACCAGCACATCCGCCGCTGGCGTCACCCCATCGCTCTTGAACACCTGGCCGTAGACGTTGTCGGGGCTGCGGATGTTCAGAGGTGCTCCGGTGGTGAACTGATAGTGCTGGCCGTTGTTGCCGTCGGCCGTCTCGTCGGAGACGACATAGAAGTAGTAGGTGGTGTCAGGATTCAGCCCGCCGAGGGTCACGTGGTGCACGTCATCTACGGTGCCTGCTCCCCGGTCGTCGTGGGCCACGTTGGTGAGACTGGCGGGATCTGCCCCGTAGTACACCTTGCCCGTGGCCGACACGCTGGTGATCCAGGAAACGGCCGCGCTCACGTCCCGCAGGTTGGAGACGTGGACGTGGGCGATGACCGGTGCGCCCGAGGTGACGGTGAGGGTCACCGGCACGGTGAAGGTGGGCTGGTCGGGGTCATTGCTGGTGATGACCAAACGGGCGGTGTGGGTGCCCTGGGCCAGGCCGGCGGCGTTGAGGGTCAGGGTGACCTGGGTTTGCTGGCCGGGGGCGATGTTGCCACTGGTGGGGCTGACGGAGAGCCAGGGAATAGGATCACCGGCCCCGGCCCCGGCGGCGTAGGCGTCCAGGCGGCCGTAGCCGTAGGTCTTGTCGGGTCCCTGGGGCCCCCGGTCCACGGCGGTGCTCATGAGCAGCGCTTCGATCTGCTCCACCGTCAGGCCCGGGTTGGCCTCCAACAGCAGGGCTACCACGCCGGCGGTGTGGGGGCTGGCCATGGAGGTGCCGTTCTTGGTGCCGTAGCCTCCGCCGGGCAGGGCAGAACGGATGCCCTTGCAGCCCGGCGCGGCCACATCGGGCTTGGTCTCCGGCGTCAGGTGTGACGGCCCCCGGCTGGAGAACCAGCAGACGGTGTCGGCCTGGTCGGTAGCGCCGGTGGCGAAGCTGGTGGCGTAGTCGCCGGGCGAGCCGACGGTGCCGTCGCCGGGGCCGGAGTTGCCGGCGGCGAAGGCGGGAAAGATGCCGGCGGCGCGCCAGGCGCTGACCATGCCTTCGAACCAGGAGTCACCACCCAGCCCGCCCCAGGAGTTGTTGACCACCTGGGGGCGCTTGGCGGGATCGCAGGCGTCGTCGCCCGGTTCCACTCCGATGGAGCAGGGGGCCAGCATCCACTCGGCCGCCTTCAGGAGGTCGCTGCCGGCGCAGCCGCGGCCGGCGCAGCCCTTGGCGGCGATCCACTGGGCGTCGGGGGCGACGCCGATGCGGTTGCCGGTGCCGTCGTCGCCGATCATGGTGCCCATGGTGTGGGTGCCGTGGCCGTGGTTGTCGCCGGGGGCGGAGGGATAGTGGCCGGTGGGGTCGTACCAGTTGAAGTCGTGGGAACCGGTGGCGGTGCCCCGGTACTGGTTGACCAGGGCGGGATGGGTGTAGTCCACGCCGGTGTCGATGCTGGCTACGACGACGCCCTGACCGGTGAGGCCGAAGTTGGACCATACGCGGTCGGCCCCGATCTGCGCGATGTTCCACTCGATGCCGGCGGGTGTGGCTGAGGCCGGCTGTTCGTCAATCGGTTCAGGTATCTCGTAGACGGGCTCGGGGGCCAGGTAGGCCACATCTGAGCGCGCGGCCAGAGTGTCCACGGCGCTGCGGTTACCGGTGACGGCGATGGCGTTGAGGATGAAGAAGGGGTGGTAGTCGATGACTTCCCCTGGCAGCTTGCGGGCTTGCAGGTCAGCCAACAGGTCTTTCTGAGAGCGCTGAGACGTGTCGCGCAGGGTGCGGTAGACGAACTGACCGCGTTCTTTCCAATCCCGAATTGCATAGGCCGAGCTGAGGTCGGCCTGTTCTTGGAGGTAGACGAAGAAGGTGGTCTGGCCATCCGGTGAAGCATCAAGAGCGGCCAGCAGTTCGGGATTTACCTTGTTGTAGGGCGAGATGCCATCTCGCCCTACAGCTTGGGAAG
Source organism: uncultured Anaerolineales bacterium (assembly GCA_964475075.1). Taxonomy (GTDB): domain Bacteria; phylum Chloroflexota; class Anaerolineae; order Epilineales; family Epilineaceae; genus CAYYVH01. The sequence goes on from CAYYVH010000016.1 coordinate 5,344, forward strand.
GGGAGATAGCAGGCTCCTGGTTCTGCACGGTGGTGGCGCCGGCCCGCCTGGCGATAGACCAGGTGAGAGTTGCATTGCCGACGTTGCGAACAGTCAGCGGGACCGTGGTGGATTGGCCCTCCGGAAGATTCACCTCTACGGTGGTAGGCGTCACGCGGATGTCTGGAGTGTCTGGTTCGGAGATAGTGAATGTCAGTGCATTCGAGATGCCACCGCCAGGGGCGGGATTAAAGACGGTGACGCTGGCTGGGCCGGCTGTGGCAATATCTGCCGCTGTGATCTGCGCCTGCAGTTGAGTGCTGTTCACAAAGGTCGTTGCCCGATCCGAGCCGTTCCACCGCACGCCCGAGTCGTTGACGAAGTCGGTGCCGTTGACGGTGAGGGTGAAGGCTGCGCCGCCGGCAGTGGCCGAGGCCGGGCTCAGGCCGGCGATGGCCGGCACCGGGTTGTTGATGGTAAGGGTGAGTGCATTGGATGTGCCACCGCCAGGGGCGGGGTTGAAGACGGTAACGCTGGCCGTGTTGGCGGTGGCGATGTCGGCAACGGTGATAGCGGCCTGTAGTTGGGTGGTGCTGACGAAGGTTGTTGTGCGGTCTGAGCCGTTCCAGCGCACCACCGAACTGTTGACGAAGTTGGTGCCGCTGATGGTGAGGATAAAGGCTGGGCCGCCTGCTGTAGCCGAGTCTGGATTCAGGTTAGTGATGGTGGGCACTGGGTTGATGGAGCGAATCACCATGGAAGAAGCGAGATCATTGAAGTCAAGGAGGTTAAAATCAGGATGGTCCTCGGTAAAGGCGTAGGATCGTCCCACAAAGTCAGCATACTCATACAGGGTCACTTGATATTGACCGCTGTAAATGCCTGTAAAGCGGATTGAGGAAGCAATGTCGTTGAAGCTGATTGAACTGAAGTCACCAAGACTAGGGTCACCAACAGTGAATGTATAGCAGCGCCCCATATAGTAGGTATGTTCGTAGAGAATGATGCCGTCCAGTCCAGGGTTGCACACGGGTGTGGCAGCATTCAAGTTGAGATAATACGGATCGATGATGTTATCGTCACCGAAATCTCTGACCAGTATGTAGTAAGTGCCGGCTGGCAGGTTGTTTACCTGGATCCTGGAGAACAGCTCATTACCACCGTCGTCGTCATATGCCACCTCGGTACTACAATCACTTTGATAGAGCCAAAGCACGGTATCGCCAGTGGGTCCATCGGTCTCAATGGTCACGTCAGAGGTGCTTGACAGGGTGAATGTCACCCAGTCACCATCAGCCGCCGGACTGATGCTGCGGGTTTGTGGGGTCCCAGGGGTGATCGATTGGGCCTGTACACAGGTGTCATCTGGCTCGTAGAGATCCCGCACTATTAGTTCAAGGTAGTATGGATCAATAATGCTATTGTCTCCGTAGGCTCTGACCAGAATGTAGTAGGTCCCCGCCGGCAGGTTGTTCATCTGGATCCTGGAAAAGAACCCATTACCACCGTCGTCGTCAGACGCCACCTCGGTGGCGCAGTCGCTTTGATAGAGCCATAGCACAGTATCGCCAGTAGGTCCATCGGTTTGAATAGTCACGTTAGAGGTGCTTGCTAGGGTGAAATTCACCCAGTCATCGTCGCCTGCTGGACTGATCGTGCGTGTTTGGAGAGTGTTGGAGTTCATCGACTTAGCATGTGGGCAGAGGTTGTCAGGTTCATAAACATCTTGTCCCTCGCTTGCTATCTTCGCCACAAAAGCATCCTCTTCCCCATTGTGGCTCGTGTCGAAGGCTCCTGTCGTGGTGGGGAAGTCGGAGGATGTCGTCCGACCTGTTAGATACGCGTTGCCTGAGGTATCAATGGCGACACTGACACTGAACTCGCGCCCACTACCGCCGAGGAAGGTAGAGTAGGCAAGCTGCGACCCGGTTATGTCCAATTTGGCAACGAAACCATCGTAAAATCCATTGTGCTGCGTGTCGAATGCGCCCGGTGTAGTCGGGAAGTCGGCAGATGTAGTCTCCCCTGCGACGTAAACACTGCCTGCCTCGTCTACTGAGATGGAATTACCATACTCAAAATCACCGCTACCACCCAAGAACGTGCTATAGGTTAGAGCCATTCCGTTGGGATTTAATTTCACAATGAAAATGTCACCGGAACCACCGTTGAAACTGGTATCGAATGCACCGGTCGTGGTCGGGAAATCGGAGGACCAGGTCTGCCCCGCCACATAGGCACTGCCCGTACTGTCTTCGACAATGGCCGTACCGTCATCGAAACTGTTACCACCGAGAAAAGTGGAATAAACTAGCTCCGTCCCGCTGGCATTCAGTTTTGCTACAAAGGCGTCGCTCCACACGTCATCGCAACCGTTACAACTCCTATCGAAGGCCCCTGGCGTTGTAGGGAAGTCAGGGGATTCGGTGCTTCCTGTCACATAGACATTTCCTGTCACATCTATCGCAATGGCACGACCTATGTCTTCATCACTTCCGCCAAGGAAGGTCGCGTACGCCAAAGCGGTTCCACTGGCGTTTAGTTTTACTATGAAAACGTCTAAGGTGCCGCCACTGTACCCTGCATTGAACGTGCCAGCGGTCGTTGGGAAATCGGACGAGCTGGTGAAACCTGTCACATAAGCATTGCCTGTCTCGTTCACGATGATAGCACACTTACCATAGAAGTTGTTACATTCGCTGCCACTTCCTCCAATAAAAGTACTGTAGGCCAGAGCTGTGCCACTAGAATTCAGTTTCACTACAAAGCTGTCGCCACTCCCGTTATAAGTTCTGTCGAAGCCTACCGTCGTCGTCGGAAAGTCGGCGGATGCAGTGTATCCCATCACATAAGCGTCACGCGTCGCGTCCACTGCGATGGCATAACCAAGGTCGGTGTCACTGCCACCCAAGAAAGTGGCGTAGATCAGAGCCGTCCCGCTGCCATTCAGTTTCGCTACGAAGGCGTCCTTGGTACTGCCGTCGTAACTGGCGTCGAAAGCGCCCGCCGTGATGGGAAAATCGAAGGAGTTCGTCTCACCTACCACATAGGCATCGCCTATCTCGTCTACAGTGATGGCGTAACCTTCGTCCCAACTGCCACTACCACCCAGGAAGGTGGAATAAGGCAGATCGTCTGAGTTGTCCTGTTGGATATTGAGTATTAGGGATTGGCTATTGGGCGGAGCGAAAGGGGCACGTATTTCGTTACCAGTAAACGTGGGTTGAGTTGCGACCAGGTCTAGGGGTGTGTTACCAGTAATCACGGTCTGCAGCAAGGGTAGGGCGAGATTACCCACGACGGTGGCGAGGATGGCCGCTGACGGTCGATTGCCGGCCGCTGTATGAGGACTCATGGCGACTGCTTCCGCACCCTCCACATGTAGTCGGATACTGGATGTCGGGTATTGGGTGTCACGGAAGACGAGTCGCCACGTCCAGCGACCGCTTTCGTCGGTGAGCTCCAAGTCTACGCCGGAGTAGAGGTCCACGTAGCGCACGCCGCCCCAGACGGGCACGTTGGGGTGCCATTGGTCGGGGTCGTTGCCGATGAAGTAGCTCACCACTGTGTCCAGGCGGTCGAAGGGCTCAATGCGGAGGTTCGGGTTCGCACCAGGAAAGCTCAGCTTCAGGTTCACACCACGCAGTGGTTCGTCCCTACGTTCCACGTTGGTGCGCTGCACGCCTGGCCGCTCCAGGTCAAAACGCTCCAAGGGTCCAACGTGCGAACGTTCAACGGCTGTAATCCAGATAGCATCCTCAGTCAGCCACATGGTGCCCAGGCCACCGCGCACCTGGAAGCGGGTGCGTTCGTCAAACTGGCCCACGTTTTCGATGAACATCACCGGGCTACTGCGCAGCGTAGCTTCCACCCGGGCCTGCGGCCAGCCGGCGGGGGTGCTGTCAACGAATTCGGCAAGCAGATTAGCGGATGGTAACGCAAGGGTGTCCGCCAACCCGCCAAGGTTTCTGCCGGCTGATTGAGCACTGCCGACCAGGAACAGGATCACCGGGAGCAGGACTGCGAATAAGATGCTGGTACTCACACTACGGCGGTGCATGAGGGCCTCCTCCTTGTTGGGCATCGGAAAAATGCGACTTCTCTGCTAATGCAAACCTTTGGTCATGGGGCATTGGAACTGCTGGGATTCCACATACTGTTAGCCTGACTCCTGATGAAGTACCCTTCCTCCGGCCTCAGCGCGAAGTCCCCAAAGGGCAGCCCGCAGATGTGGGTCGTCCAGTTACCCACGTCCGCGGCCCAGCGGGCAATCTCTCCCACTACCCCGCCCTGAGCGGTGATCTGCTCGCAGGCGGCTGTGGCCGTGAGTCCCTCGACCGGGCCAGGTAATGCCACGAAGTTCCAGCCGGCCATGAGGGTAATAACCCCGGCTGGAGCAATGCGAAACCCCGCCGGCAGGCGCAACACGCTGGAACAGGTTGCCCGCAGGAAGTAGGGCTGCCTGGGTTGAATACCAAAGTTGCCGAAGGGCAACCCTGGCAGGTAGCCGTTCCAGTTTCCCAACTCCAGTACCCACCGGGAAACCTCCGTCGGACACCCACCTTGAGCCTCGATGTCATCCAGCAACGTTTGCGCGCTGTAATCCGGATTGGGCAGCGCGGGGAAGACGAGCACCTGCCACCCGGGGAATATGCCGAATGTCATCGTCTCCCGACAGGGAAGGGCGATCGGTGGGAGGGGTACCTGGTCGTTCAGGGCTAGCTCGACGGTGGTGTGGCAGCCGTTGCCGGCCTGAATTTCGACACGCAGCGCATCCCCGTCCGAGTACTGGAAGTAATCCTGACCATCCTCTGCGCGGGCAGCAGCCAGGTTGATGGGACTCCCGGTCCGGGGATCAAGCCAATAGCCATTGCCCTCACTGACGCCACTGAGAAGGCCGGACTGACCTGGCGTCCCTATCCCATCTCGATCCACCAGGCGCAGGTACGCTAACGCATCGGCGGCCGGCGCCCCATCGCTCCAGAGCACCTGGCCCCACACCAGGTCTACAGCCGGGATGCCCAGAAGGGGGCCGGTGGTGAACTGGTAGTAGCGACCGCTGTTGTCGTCCCGCGCCCCGTCGGACACCACGTAGAAGTGGTAGGTGGTATCAGGGGAGAGGCCACCGACGGTGACGTGATGGACCTGGCGCCGGGTGTCCGGGCCACGATCATCGTAGGCCACACGGGTCGGACTTGAAGGATCAGCACCGTAGTACACCCTGCCCGTGGCCGGCACGTCCGTGATCCAGGAGATGCCAGCGCTCACGTCGCGCAGGTTGGAAACCCGAATGGATGGTTCCAGTGGTGTAATGGGCGTCGGTGTAGGGGAAGGTGCGGTCGTGGGAGCAGGCGTGGGCGTGAGAGTCACCGTTGGGGTAGGCGTTGCCGTCGGGGTTGGGGTCGGCCGGCTCCCCGCGCAGCACAGGATGAACAGCCCGCTGTCCCCGCCGACCACGTAGACGTAGCGCCGTCCTGAGCCCTTCGACGAGCTCAGGACGGTGCCTGTCGAAGGGCTATCGGTCACATAGACGCTCTGAGGAGTCCCCGGCACAGCATAGGTACCCACCTCCACCGGGGCCGTGGGGTTCGAGACGTCCACTACCCGCAGACCATAGCGCCAATCGGTCAGGTAGGCGTAGGCGCCGGCCACGTGGATGCCGCCGACATACCCTGGCGTTTCGAAAGCACCTACCTCTATCGGGTGGGGCGGTTCGGAGACGTCCACCACCCGCAGGCCAGCATCTTCAGCGGCCACGTAGGCGTAGGCGCCGACCACGTAGATGTCAGCGGCATAACCGGGCGTGTTGTAGGCACCGACCTCTACGGGCGCGGCGGGATCGGAGACGTCCACCACCCGCAGGCCGGCCCACTCCGCCGCAACGTAGGCATGGCCGTCAGTCACGTAGACGCCCACAGCGTAGCCTGGCGTGTCGTAGGCACCCACTTCCAGGGGCGTGGCGGGGTTGGAGACATCCACCACCCGCAGACCGGCGTCCCCATCGGCCACGTAGGCGTAGCCGCTGGTGACGTAGACACCCTCGGCGGTCCCCGGCGTGTCGTAGGCACCTATCTCTACGGGCGCAGTCGGGTCGGAGACATCCGCCACCCGCAGGCCGGCGTCGCCGGCGGCCAGGTAAGCATAGTTGCCTGCCACATAGAGCCCTGCGGCATCTCCCGGCGTCTCGTAGACACCCACTTCGACGGGAGCGGTGGAGTCGGCGATGTCTACTACCCGCAGGCCGGCATCCTGGTCAGCCACGTAGACATGACCGCCAGCCACGCCCGCGTCGAGTCCGGTCGAGCGGTGTCCTGAGCCCTTCGACGAGCTCAGGACGGCGCTTGTCGAAGGGACGTGGACGTCCTGCGCAAACCCCAGCCTGTCGTAGGCGCCCACTTCCAGGGGCACGGTCGGGTCGGAGACGTCCACCACCCGCAGGCCGGCGTCATCTGTGACTACGTAGGCATGACCGCCGGTTACATGGAGGCGTGTGGCATCTCCCAGCACGTCGTAGGCACTCACCTCCACTGGCGCGATGGGATCGGAGATGTCCACTACCCGCAGGCCAGCGCTTCCGTCGGCTACGTAGGCGTAGCGCCGTCCCTTCGGCAGGCTCAGGGCAGGCTCTGAGCCTGTCGAAGGGTTGCTGGCCACGCCTGCGTCGAGCCCGGTCGAGCGGCGTCCTGAGCCCTTCGACGAGCTCAGGACGGCGCCTGTCGAAGGGACGTAGACGCCGCCGGCGTACCCCGGCGTGTCGTAGGCTCCCGCCTCCACGGGCGCGGCGGGGTTGGAGACGTCCACCACCCGCAGGCCGGCTCCGCCGTCAGCCACGTAGGCGTAGCTGCCGGCCACGTAAACGTCCCGGGTAAACCCCGGCGTGTCGTAAGCGCCCACCTCTGCCGGTGCCGCCGGGTCGGAAACGTCCACCACCCGTAGACCAGAAGCCCAGTCGGCCACATAGGCGTAACCGCCGGCCACGTAAACGTCCAGAGCCAACCCCGGCGTGTCGTAGCCGCCCACTTGCAGAGGCACGGCGGGGGCGGAGACGTCTACCACCCGCAGGCCGTATCCATCGGTTACATAGGCATATTTGCCGGCCACATAGATGCCCTCGGCACCCCCTGGCGGTTTATAGGTGCCCACCTCCAGTGGTACAGCGGGATCCGAGACATCTACCACCCGCAGGCCGGCTCCCCCGGCAGCCACGTAGGCGTAGTTATCAACGACATAAACGTCCCGCACGATGGCCGGCAGCACCGCCGTCTGGCCTATCAGTTGTGGGTGGGCCGGATTCGAGACATCCAGCACCACCAGCCGTGGTCCTACACCGAGGTAGGCGTAGTGTCCCTGCACCGCCACGTCGTAGCTCCGGCCACCAATTTGACCGACAAGTTCCACGTTCTCACGTGGCTGCACCGCCTGAGTGTCCAGGTGGCTGGCCAGGACAAGGCCCAGAACCGCGACAAGGCTCAACAGGGCTTGCCCTGAGCCCAGTCGAAGGAGCCTGCCCTGAGCCTGCCGAAGGGTTAACGGCCGTCCGTTCATGGGTTGATTCCTTCCCTCAGTGGGGAACCGATACTGCGTGCTGCGTGTTGCGTGTTCCGTTCCTCGCCAGTCAACGGTGGTCGTTGGCCGTTCGACGCGGTGGGATCGATGAAACGGTAACCGTAGCCGCGCACACTCCGGATATAGTTCGGTATCGACGGATCATCTTCCAGTTTCTGTCTCAGCCGGTAGATGTGGACATTCAGCGTGCGCGAATAGCCGACCCAACCTTCTCCCCACACCTGGTCCAACAACTCGCGATGAGGGACAGCCCGGCCGGCGTGCTCCATCAGGACGCGCAACAGACCGTACTCTCGTCCTGGCATCTGAATCAACCGGCCGGCCTTCCTTACCTGATGGGCGGCACGGTCCAGCACGATATCACCCACCACGATGCGTCCGCTCGGAGGGGAGAGCAACCGCCGATCCAGCTCGCGCCGGCGGAGCAGCGCTCGTATCCGGGCCACAAGCTCCGGGAAGCTGAAGGGCTTGACCATGTAGTCATCGGCTCCAAGTTCCAGACCTCTGACCCGGTCCGTGGCATGACCGTTGGGACTGAGCATGATGATGGGCACCACCGACTCCTGGCGCAGGGTGGAGCAGACGGCGAAGCCATCCACCCGCGGCAGAAGCGCGTCCAATAAAACCAAATCGGGCTGTGCCGCCCGGACATACCGCAGACCCTGGTGGCCGTCGGTGGCATGGAGCGGCCGAAAGCCCTGGTCTCGCAGCTCGGTGATCAGGAGTACTGCTGTGCCCAAGTCATTCTCGACCAACAGGATAGTGTTTGGTTTGTACATCAGACCTGTCCTCCCAACTCATTGCGTACTGCGTATTGCGTATTGCATGTTTTTGCCTCTCACTATCTTGCCATCAATGGCAGGTACGTTCGCCGTGCTATCGTTAGCTCCAGCGGTAGTGCTGCCGGCAAATCCCGCAACGGCATCTTCCGAGCGGTCCACCCCAATGCCGGGTGCCAGGCCCTCACTACCAACCAGTCATCCCCGGAAGCGTCGAAGTAGGCGTCGCCGGCCAGCGTGCGGGTCGCCCCCAGGTTGATTGACCAGTACCCCTGCCCATCCGTCACCGCCGACAGCGGCGCCGACTGGCCCGAACTGCCTTCCCCATCACCATCTTCCAGCACCAGCTTCATCAGCACCCCCGTCGCTGGCGTCGTCCCATCAGTCAGCAACACCCGCCCGTAGGCCGTCTCTACTGCCGGAATCCCCAGCGTCGGCCCGGTGGTCACCTCGTAGAACTGCCCGCCGTTGTCATCCGTCGTGCCACCCGACACCGCGGCGAAGTAGTACGTGGTGCCCGGGCTCAGCCCGGCCACGGTGACGTGATGGATGTGCGCGGTCGTGTCAGCCCCCCGGTCGTCGGAGGCTGTGCCATCCAGGGCAGGGCTGCTGCCAAAGCGCACCTGCCCTGGCGCTGGCTGATCCGTCTCCCACAGCACGGTGAAACTCCGGTCGGTCACGTTCGTCACCTGCACATTGCGAATCTCTACCTCACCGATGATGGAGAAAGTTGATAAGGGAATAAGTGAATAAGGAAATAAGGGGTCCCTTGTTGCCGTATTCCCTCTCTCCCTTGCTCCCCTGCTCCTCTGCTCCACTGCACTGCCGCTCGGCCGCCAGGTGCTATCGGCCTGGCTCTTGACGAAGTAGCCCTCCTCGGGCGTCATCTCGAAGTCGCCGATGGGGGTGCCGCAGATGTGACCGGACCAGTTGCCCAACTCAGGCATCCAGCGGTCAATCTCTTTGACCGAACCACCCTGGGCAGTGATCTCCTGACAGGCAGCCTCGGCCACCTGGACCCCGGTGGTGCGGGGTAGCGCCACGAAGTTCCAGCCGGTGGTGAGCGCGATGATCTCCCCCTGGACAATCCCCACCCCCGCCTCCAGGCGCAGCAGGCTGTGCTGCGTGCTGCGCAGGAAGTAAGGCTCGCCGGGTGCCACCTCGAAGTCGTTGAAGAGCCGGCCACGCAGGTAGCCGCTCCAATTACCCAACTCCGGCACCCACTGGCTGACCTCCGGCACGTCGCCGTCGGCCTCCTGGATAGCTCCCAGCAAGTCCGAGGCACTGTACGCCTCGGCCGGGGTGGCCGGCCAGACGAAGACACTCCAGCCGGGGGTGATGTCCAGGTTGAGCGTGTTGAGGCAGTCGAGGAAGATGTCGGGAGCCGGGGAGTCGTCCCCCGTATCCACCTGGGTCAGCCCGTCGCAGTCGGCTCCGCCGTGAATCTCGATGCGCAGCGCATCCCCGTTCGCCGAGTAGATAAAGTAGCTTCCCCCATCCTCCTCGGTTCGAGCCGCAGCCAGATTGACAGCCCCGCCGGCCCGGGCGTCGATCCAATAGCCGTTGCTGTCGGTCAGGCCGCTGAGCAGTCCCGACTGGCCCAGGCTGCCCTGGCTGTCGTTGTCCAGCACGCGCAGGTAGACCAGGACGTCGGCGGCCGGCGTGGTCCCATCGCTCTTGAACACCCGGCCGTAGACGCTGTCGGAGGAAGGAACGCCCAGCGGTGCACCGGTGGTGAACTGGTAGTACTCACCCTCGTTGTCATCGGCGGCCCCACCGGACACCACGTAGAAATAGTAGGGGGTGTTAGGGTTGAGGCCGCCGATGGTGACGTGGTGGATGTCGTCCACGGTGCCGGCTCCCCGGTCGTCGTGGGCCACGTTGGAGAGAGAGGCCGGGTTGGTGCCGTAGTAGACCTTGCCCGTGGCCGGCACGCTGGTGATCCAGGAGACGCTGGCGCTCACATCCCGCAGGTTGGATACCCGCACGTGGGCGATGACCGGTGCACCCGAGGTGACGGTGAGGGTCACCGGGACGGTGAGGGTGGGCTGATCGGGATCGTTGCTGCTGATGACCAGGTTGGCCTGGTGGGTGCCGGTGAGCAGGCCGGTGGTGTCGATGCTGAGCGTCACTGGTTGTTGATCGCCCGGTTCAACGCTGCCGCTGGTGGGGTTGACGGAGAGCCAGGGAATAGGATCACCGGCCCCGGCGACGGCGGCGTAGGCATCCAGGCGGCCGTAGCCGTAGGTCTTGTCGGGGCCTGCGGGACCGCGGTCCACGGCGCTGCGGGTGAGGAGTTCCTCAATCTGCTCCACCGTCAGGTTGGGGTTGGCCCCCAACAGCAGGGCTACCACGCCGGCGGTGTGGGGGCTGGCCATGGAGGTGCCGTTCTTGGTGCCGTACTTACCCCCGGGCAGAGCCGAGCGGATGCCCTTGCAGCCGGGGGCGGTCAGGTTGGGCTTGGTTTTGGGGGTGAGACGCGAGGGTCCCCGGCCGGAGAACCAGCAGACGGTGTCGGCCTGGTCCGTGGCACCGCTGGCGAAGCTGAAGGCGTAGTCGCCCGGCGACCCCACGGTCCCATCCCCCGGCCCGGCGTTGCCGGCGGCGAAGGCGGGGAAGATACCCGAAGCGCGCCAGGCGCTGACGATGGCCTCGAACCAATCGTCTCCGCCCAGGCCGCCCCAGGAGTTGTTGATCACCTGCGGGCGCTTCGAGGGATCACAGGCCGCATCGCCCGGCTGGACACCGATGGGGCAGGGCGCCAGCATCCATTGGGCGGCTTTCAGCAGGTCTTCCCCCGTGCACCCCCGGCCGGCGCAGCCTTTGGCGGCGATCCACTGGGCGCCGGGGGCCACGCCGATGCGGTTGCCGGCGCCGTCGTCGCCGACCATGGTACCCATGACATGGGTGCCGTGGCCGTGGTTGTCCCCTGGCGCATCGGGATACCGACCGGTAGGATCGAACCAGTTAAAGTCGTGAGAACCGGAGGCAGCGCCCCGGTACTGATTGACCAGGGTGGGATGGGTGTGATCTACACCGGTATCTATGTTGGCCACCACCACCCCGGTACCGGTGACGCCCAAGTCGTCCCACACCCGATCAGCCCGGATCTGGGCGACGTTCCACTCCACGCCGGCGGGCGCGGCCGAGGCGTCCCTCTCGTCCAGGGGCTCTGGGATGTAGTAGACGGGCTCCGGCGCCAGGTAGGCCACGTCAGGGCGGGCGGCCAGGACGTCCACCGCGCTGCGCCCACCAGTCACGGCAATGGCGTTGAGAATGAAGAAGGGCTGGTACTCGGTGATGGCACCGGTGAGTTGTTGCCGCCGCAGGTCAGCCAGGAGGTCTTTCTGCGCTCGTTGGGCGGTTTCCCGTAGGGTGCGATAGACGAACTCCCCCCGTGCCTTCCAGTCCTTGATAGCGTAGGCGGGGGTGAGGTCGGTCTGCTCTTGGAGGTAGACGAAGAAGGTGGTCTGGCCGGTGGGGGCGGTGTCCAGGGCGGCCAGGAGAGCCGGATCAACATTATCGGGCGGGAAAGCCAGAGACCGCGCCAGGGCCGACACTGCTGCGGTAGTGCTCTCTTCGGCGATGGTGAAGGTGAGGATCGCATCACCCGCGTTGCCGACTTTCAGCGGCACCGTGGTGCTCTGGCCCTGGGGCAGTGTGACGGAAACACTGGCCGGCGTCACCGTGATGTCTGGCCCCAAGGCGCCGGGGCACTGTTCAACGTAGGCTTTGATGTGGAGCATCTTGAAACCACTGTTGCCACCGACTGTGCCTCGATCAAAGCCGTTAGGAGTTCCAGCAGGTGCGAGGAGCAACGCCTGATAGGGATCTCCAAAGCTATTCCATACAACGAACACCCACCACCTATCGCTGTCGGTGTTGACGATGTACTCATCGGACGGATGGTCCTGCAGCGATGATCTCCATACTTCATGCCCCACGACATTAGAGTGGCCAGACCCATAACCCCTTGAGGTCCGGTAGTAATAGTCGTTAGGTACCTGGAAGTTGGAAGGTGGAGGGGGCATCACCACTGGACACTGCACTGTTGGTGTGGGCGTCGGTGTGTTTGTCGGCGTAGCCGTCGGTGTGGGCGTTGGCGAATCAATGCGCAACATGACCAGGTTCGTCAACAAAACTCTTGCACTCCGGCTGGCCCACACGACCACCGGAACATCCAGGTCTCCTGAGATGGGGCTTCCTTGAGAAGCCCAGTATTCATTGAAAGCGGCAGCCAGATCGGGGCTGGACAGGGTAGTGGAACCGCTCACGTCCTGCGTAGTTGTCCAATCCCAGGTGCCATTTGCGCCAATATCCAGCCTGAAGGTGAAGTCACCGCTGCCGGCATCCACCAGGAGGGCATCCAGGGTAGCTGCGCTGTACTGGCCGGCGGGAACGCGGAGGGTGGCCTGCTGCGCGCCGCCGATGGTGAAGTTCAGGTGCCGGCCGTACTGCACTTTGTAGGTGCGCCCGTCAGTGAAGGACTCCGGCAAGTTGAGCCGGGCACGGTCGTAGGGAGCGGATTCGATTTGTTCGGCAAGGTAGCAGTTCAGCTTCTGGGTGCTGGCTCCTGGGGTTGAGGAACCGGACAGAGCATCGCAATATTCTATACGGATCCGACCATCACCACCATCTCCTCCATAGCGGTCAGAACCGTTGTTTGCGCCGCTTCCCTTGGTCGCAGACACGTGGCTGGTGCCAATTTCGGCAGTGCCTGCCTTAATGAGAATTGTGCCTCCAGCCCCGCCGCCGCCATGTCCTCCTCCTCCCCCAAGGCTGCCATTCCCACCGTCGACAGAGATAAAACCGTTCACAGTGATATCTCTCGCAAAGACTAGAACTACTCCCCCTCCAGAGCCTCCAGCGCCTCCATAATTCCACGAGCCCTCATTCGTCTTTGCTCCTCCGTTACCTCCACCACCACCGATAAAGATTCTCGACAAATCTGGTGTTCCCGCCGTCTCACCCCCAGCCCCAATACATGGACTGCCGGCTCCATGTCCTGGCCCACCAGGGAGACCTGAAGTCGAATGGCCCCCTCCGCCTCCTCCGGGGGCATCACCATACCCGTAAGACCCACCACCACCCCCGCCCACGCCATTCGCCGAGCAACTCTGACCGCCGCTGCCGTATTGACCCTCACCTTGACTGCCAGCAACGTTGTTGTTGGTCGGCGCACCACGGAATCCCTTACCAGCCATATCGATCCGTGCACTACCTTCAATAGTCACACTACCGGAGGCCTTAAACACTGCTACACCCCCACTATTCCCATCCCATGCACGCGCCGTTAGTACTCCTCCGTCCTGCACTGTCAAATCTCGATAGTGAGGTACCTTGAGCACCTGAGCTTTGTTGTTACTGCCTACCGCTGTATAAGTGTTAACAAGAGGATCCTGCATGGTGAAGGAACGCGCGTCGATACTTCCAATCGTGCCGAACTCGTACAACCCTGCTCCTGTTCCCTGTACTTGGATGATAAACACTTCGTCCCCTACGCTGAATCCCGATGTGTTGGCCACGGCGAGGGTATGCTGGCCGGCTGATGAGTTGTCGCCAACGGCTGAACGCACATTGTCTACATACACTGTCTGTCCCGAACCCACCATCAAATCCCCATCTCGCCCATCACCAAACAGGTCGTGGGATACTCTATTCTGTCCGGAAGGTAAGGTGTACTTCCCTACACCCCACAGTGTGCTGTAATCCTGGCTGTAGACTTTCACCGGGTGCAGGCTCTGCGGCTCAGGGCCCAGGGTGTGGGCGAACTCTACCCACTCTCCCTGGCTGTGACTCCCGGGAATATCAGCCTCCCAATCCAGGGGATGCACTGTGGTTAGCCCCATCAGAGAGCCGGCCAGGCCGGCAGCGGTGCCGTTGAGGGACGATTGGGCCGCCGTGGGCTGCTCCCTACCCGGCGCGAGCGAGCCCAACAGCAAAAGGACCAGGCTGAAGATAACCAGGGGCAGATGTTTGATCCTCATGGCTTCACTCCTTGCACAGATGGACAGTATTGGTATTCCCAGAGAGCTGCTGAGCGCTCCGCAGCAGAAAACGCCGCAAGTTGGCCGGCTCCGACATGGAGAACACGGATTGCTCGGACGTTCGGATTGAGGGATCGACCAATCCGCCCATCCGAGTGATCCGTTGTTCTGAATCGTGCGGTCGTTGAGCTTCCTACAACACAGAACTCCGTTGGTCGGCCTTTTCTGAGACGGGTTCCTCGACACGACGCTGTAAATCCGCGTCTTCCTGTAAACCGGCGGTTATACACCCCCTACTCGCACGTGCTCCCCCACGCCGCTGCCAGGCGCATGATGTCCGCGATGTTGATCACCCCATCCCCGTCCAGGTCGAAGCGCGCGTCCCAACCGGCATCGTCGGAGTGCCGGCGCCAGACGTTGGCGGCAGCCTGGAGATCCTCGACGCCCACGGGAGACGGCTCAACAAAGTCATAGCAGGGGGTGCTGCTCACCTGAATCGTCACCTGGTCCCATTCGGACCAGTCACCCTCATCGTCCTGAGCACGGAAGGAGATGACGTGGGCGCCCGGGGAGAGAGCCAAGCGGGTCATCGTGAAGACTTGCTGAGCCCCTAACAGACCGTCCCGGTCGGAACGCCATTCATAGGCGACGATCGCTGCGCCATCTTCGTCGTTGTCCGATGCAACACCCTGGAACAGGATGATATCCTGCGCGCCGCCTGGCGGGGCATCTGCGACGGGGTACAGGATGTGAGCCGTGGGAATGCTACCCAGCGACACATCCCCGGCCGGGGCAACCTCAGCAACCCCTGCCAGCGGTGTATCCTCCTGGCCGGACGCCCCCTCCCCTACCAGCTCCGTCAGCTTGCTCGGGTCATTCGGCGGCACCGGGATCGAAGGTGGAATGTCTCCCTCAGCCGGCTTGTCGCCGGGATCCGGTGGTACGCTGACAACCGCGACATCCGCCGTGTTGTAGACCTCGAACTCCCACAGCGAATAACCCCAGGAGGTGCCGCGTTGGACGCCGTACATGCCGACGTACCTGGCCTGTACCGGCGAGAACGTGATGGTATCGTTGCCACCATTGCCGTTGTCCGTCCAGTACACGTTACGCCACGCGCTACCCGCCCAGTAGTAGATGCCGTAGCGCCGGGCGTAGGCGGTTTCCCAGCGCAGGACGACCTGGTCGAAGGTATAGGTAGCACCCAGGTCTACATAGATGAACTGGGGGTCACTGAACCGGGACGACCAGCGGGTGTTGAGGTGGCCGTCGAAGGCTTTGTAGGGCTCCACGCCGTGGAACTCGGTTGACGTGGCCCGGGCCCCCTTCCCCAGCGCCAGATTCGTGTTGCTGGCCAGGCTCAGCGCCAGGTTGTACCGCCCGGAGGATCGTAAAGCCCAACTGCGAGCCACAATGCGATATACACCACTTCCGGGCAAAGTGTGAACCAGCCAGGCATTCCGGTTGCCGCCCCCATCGTCGTTTTGGGCAATTTTGGCGCCGGAGATGTCGTACAGTTCGAGATAGCTATCCAACCCGCTGTCAATCTTGTTCATGCGGATGCTCACCACCCGGCCGGCGGTGGCCGAGAAGTAGTACCAGTCCCGGTCGTTATTGGGGCTGATAGTACCTTGCAGGGTGCTTCCGAAAGCAATCCAGCGGCTATCGTCGGGGTCGTGGATGCTCTCACGACTCAGGCTGAGGCGGTAGCCGCCGGTGGAACTGCCGTAGCCATGTGCGATGATTTTGTGACGTCCATTCTGTCTCAGCGTGATGGCCAGGCGGGAGTTGTAGCCCACACCGCCGTCATCGTCGTGGCCAAGGAGGGTGCCATCCGGGTTATAGAGTTCAATGTACGTATCCAGATTGCTATTCCGCTTGTCCATGCGGATGGTGATAGTCTGGCCGGCTGAACCGGCGAAATAGTAATCGTCACGATCGCGGGCCGGGTTCACCGTGCCATCCAGGCCCTGGCCATAGCCGATGGTGCGGCCGTCATCGGGGTCGGTTGCGGACTGCTGGCGCTGCCAGGAGAGCCGGGCGGTGGCGTAACCGCCATGTTCGTAGAACTCCATGCGCAGCGTGTGCATGCCGGCACTGAGGGTGCGCTCAACCGTGAACGTAGTAGCCCCCATATCCCGCCACCGATCAATCAGCAACCGACCGTCGAGCCAGAACCGCACACCATCGTCGGTCCGGGTTCTGAACTTGTAGTGACCCTCGTTGAACCAGAAACGCCCGCGCCAGCGGATAGAGAAGTTGTCATTGCCCACACCGTGGCCCGGGCCTCTGTAGGCCCAATCCGTGTTGATGGTTCTCTCACAACGTCGGAAGGCAGGGCTACCGGAGAGATTTCGATTGGAGAAATACTCTGCCAGGAACTGACCGTCATCGCAATGCGTAGGCCCTGAAGCGCGCTGACGCACCCTGATCGAGGAAGCGCGGTCATGGCCGATAGTGTCATTGCCAAAGTCCGGGTCATCGCCGGTGAAGGTGCTGCTGGCGCCGTTGTAGTCATCGTGCTCGTAGACGGTGGCCTCGTAGTTGCCGATGATGCGGATGGAAGAGGCTGCGTCATTGCCGATGTACCAGTTGCGGGGGTTGGGGGAGTCACTGGTAAACTTGCTGCAGCGGCCATTGTAGCTGGCATGTTCGTACAGATAGACCCCCTGACCGCCATCGCAGTTGCTGTTACCACCCCCATCCCGCTGCCGTACTCGAATCGAAGAGGCCCGGTCGTGGCCGATGGTGTCATTGCCAAAATCTGGATCATCGCCGGTGAAGGTACTGCTGGCGCCATGGTAGTTGTCGTGTTCGTAGACGGTGGCCTCGTAGTTGCCGATGATGCGGATGGAAGAGGCAGCGTCGTTGCCGATGTACCAGTCGCGCGGGTTGGGCGAGTCACCGGTGAACTTGCTGCAGCGACCGGTGTAGCTGGTGTGCTCATACAGGTAAGCCCCATGTCCTCCGTCGCAGTTGCTGCTGCCGCCTGAATCTCGCCGCCGTACCCGGATGGAGGAGGCACGGTCATTTCCAATAGCATCGTTGTGGAACTCCGGGTCATCACCGGTAAAGGTACTACAGGCTCCCTGGTAATCGTTGTGCTCGCAGACCGTCGCCTCGTAGTTGCCGATAACGCGGATGGAAGAGGCCGTGTCATTCCCGATCGGATTGTCACCGATGTAGTTGTCGTCACCGGTGAACCGGGTGCAGCGGCCACCGTACCAGGTGTGCTCGTACAGGATAGCCCCTTCGCCATCGGCACAGTTCGGTGTGGTACCACCTCCATCCGTCCGCTGATTTGAAGAACGGTATCGTGTGGCAAAAGCTGAGTTCGCCACATTGTTAGCGTTATGTCCATCAATGGTCATGTCTCTTCGGGGCAGTATAAAGTGCACGTGCGCCCCGGTACCGTATCCGCAGGTGGTCCAGAACCGGTAGTAGTGCCCGTTGTACCAACGTCCACCCTGGGTGCCGTTGTACAACAGGCCCAGGAACTGACCGCGTACGATATTTTGGCCAAGCAGATCACGTCGGACCTCATTGACGTCCAGATGCAAGTAGGTCGTATTGCCGTCGGCATGCTCTATCCGCAACGAGCTCTGGTAGCCGTCGTTGCAGATCTCGGTCAATCGGCCCGGGGCGGCAGCTAACACAGCATCATGGATCGGTCGACTCCATCGCACGACGGGTGAGAAGTCTATCGCATTTCCTCCGTGCCATCCCTGAGTCTTATACCAGTTCTGCCCGCTGGTCCAGGGAAAGAGATAATCAACCGTTGTGATGTTAAAGGGCATGGAGAAGTCGATGAAATCTTGGGGTACTTCCTGGGCCAGCGCTGAAAAGTTGTCGCTGCCACGCAGGTGGGCCGAGAACTCTCCGCCAGCATTGCGCCGCCCAAGCACCTCGATGACATCCTCTGGCCTTAATTCTACGTCCCATACTGCTTCAACCATGTAGGTTGGGACCAGAACGGCCTGCATCCAATCTCCTGAGCTTCGCAGCGCGGTGACTGTAAAGCGATTCCCCGGCGGCAGCAGAGGTCTCCCCGATACCAGTGCATCCTCTATTGGGCCGCGCAGTTCATCAGGCACAGATAATACTGTATCGAAATCGATCTCTAAGGGTTCTCCATCGCCAGGCGTTGTAACCGTTGGTTGTAGAGGTGGTGAGGAAGGGTTGCCGGCTTGAGCTTTATGATCTGATGGCAGAGCTAGCAGCAGAGCCAGAACCATCCCTACCATGAGCAGATAAAGGGCGTAGTGTTTCATCGTTGGGCCTCCCCCGGGTTGTCGAGATCATCCGATCCATGTTCGTCGGCAGATCCCAGAAGCCAGCAGCTTCTGGGACAGATGAGCGTCACTGTTTATCATTGGGCGCTGATACTGCCGGGATTCCACACACTGTCAGCCCGGCTCTTGATGAAGTACCCCTCCTCGGGCGTCACCCCAAAGTCGCCGAAGGGCAGCCCGCAAATATGGCCGGCCCAGTTGCCCACCTCGGCGGCCCAGCGGTCAATCTCGGTCACCGCACCGCCCTGCGCTGTGATCTGCTGGCAGGCCGTTTCAGCGGTCATCCCTTCAGTGGTGGGCGGCAGGGCCACGAAGTTCCAGCCGGTGGTCAAGGTGATGACCTCGGGTGGAGCGATGCTGAACGTGGCCACCAGCCGCAGCGCGCTAGGACAGTTGGCGCGCAGGAAGTAGGGCCGCTGGGGATCAGCACCGAAGTTGCCGAAAGGCAATCCCGGCAGGTAGCCGCTCCAGTTCCCCAGGTCGGGCAGCCAGCGGGAGACCTCTGTCGGACACCCATCCTGAGCCGCGATGTCCTCCAGCAACCATCTGGCATCGTAGTCTTGATCAGGCAGCGCCGGGAAGACGAGGACCTGCCAGCCCGGCTGGATGTCGTAGCTCATGGGCTTCACCACCAGCTCGCGCACTACCGGTCCGGACCAGTCTCCTTCGTCGTCCTGCACCCGAAAGGCGATGTTGTGCGTGCCGACGGATAGGCTCCACGCCCCTATCTGGAAAGTCTTCTGCGCGCTCAGTATCCCGTCCAGATCCGACGACCACTCCCAGGCCACGACGCCGGCCCCCTCCTCGTCCCCGTCCACACCCGAGCCGGCGAAAACCACGGTGTCCGAGCGCTGGCCGGCGGGATTGGGGTGGATGTAGTGGATGGTGCCGATGGGCGGTTGGTTACCCTCAGCAGCCGGGATCGCGACGTCTACTTGCTGACCGCCGGCGACCACCTGATAGACGGTGCTCGCTGTCGCGCTGTTGTACTTCGCCGTGACGGTGATGGTATCACCTGGGGACACGTGCAGCGGCGATTCGCTGAGGGCATTGGCGTAGTAGGGGGCAATGCTGGCCGGACCGGTGCTGGTGGTGGTCGTGAAGGTGCCGCTGGCGCTCCGGATCACCACCTGGACGCCGGCCACCGGCACGCCATCGTAGTAAACGTAGCCGAAGACACAACACACAGGCGGCTCTTCACCCGGCTCCGAAATGTCGGAGCAGTTGTTGGGTAGGGGGTCTCCGCCATTCATTGGATGGGCCGGCGTGGCCGTTGTTGGTAGAGTCTGCATCAGGAGCATGCTCTCTAAAAGCAGACCTGCAAGCAGAATGCTGAGGTTGACACTCGTACTACAGCGGTGCATGATGAGCTCCTCTGTGTCTGGATATTGGGTATTGGAACAGTGAGACGTTTGCAGTAATGCGATTTCTCTATACCCAGAAAACGCCGCTCAACGGCTTATTCCGACATGGATTTACGTGAAACGTGATGCGTGAATCTATGGTCATGAATGCACCATTGAACACATGA
>CAYYVH010000017.1:0-24980 GCA_964475075.1 uncultured Anaerolineales bacterium
CCCGGCGGGGCCCGCCCCCCCCCCCGCGCGGCCCCCGGCCGGGGGGGGCGGGGGGGCCCGGGGGGCCCGGGCCAAAACCCCCCCTGGGCCCGGGGAGCCGCTCCCGGACTAGCTCGTCCAGAAACCGGGGGAGCAGCGACTCGCGGGAACGAGTCGTGTCGGCCAGTGCTTCGCGGCGCAACCGCGCGGTCAGGATGCCGAGCTGAAGGAGGGGAGACTCGTGGAGCGGACGTGCGACGCGAATCGCACGCAGGGCCTCTCTGACACTAGCCGCCGTGATCAGCTCGGAATCCATGCCACCCAGGTTTCTCCACTCGTCATTTGGGGCCGTGACACCCCCGATATTACACGCTGCACGGTCCATTTGTCCACTTTTTGGCACGGTCGTGGCACGAAGTGCCTAGCAGTGAGCACGCGCGGTGCGGTAGGCTGTCTTGACAGGACACTCGGTTCGCGGGCGCTGCTGCAACTCGGCTGCACCTCGGGTCCGGCAGCCCGCACGGCCGCAGTGCAGCTCTCGCACCAGCGTCCGGCCGAATCGGCCGGGCCGCAGCAATGAGGAGGATCTGATACTACCCAAGCGTATCGCTCTAGTGTTGACCATCGCCCTGGTGCTGAGCGTGCTCAGTGCCGCTAGTGTGGAGGCAGGTAAGTCGTACAAGCTGTACGCACCACCTCCAGATCCCACTCCGGAGCCTCCCGCCAATCCGGAGCTCGTGTTCAGCTATGGGACCAAACAGGGCAACCGGCTGGCCGTGATGAACGTCGATGGGTCGAACGTGACAGACATCTTCGACGCGACGGGACGCTGGGGATCGTGGTCGCCGGACGGTCAGCAAATCGCGTTCCAGTACGAAACGAAGGTTGTGCGGACGGATCCTGACGGCTCCAACCAGAAGACCCTCCTCTGGGACATCTATGACCAGGAGCGCCCAAGGTGGTCGCCCGCGATCAACCCATCGGCCCCATCATACAACATGATCGCCTATGTAAGGATGGTGTGGCCATACGGGCAGCGCGGTGACCTGGTGGCGTACCAGTCGGAGGGCGGTGAGGCATTCTTCGGCGCCAAGGTGCTCATCGAGGAACCGGATGATCCCGGCATGACGCCATATGCCGCGATTGCCTGGTCTCCGGATGGGGACATGCTTGCCGTGTTGAACAGGTACTCCGACAGTCGCGACGACGAGATTGTCGTGTTCCCGTATATGGACCCCACGGACCAAACCGTGGTTTTCACGACCCCTAACCTGATATGGGGAAAGACCTTTGACTGGTCACGCAACGGCGACCGGTTGGCGTTCGCGATGCAGGTCGACGGCGAGACCGGCGTGTACGTGCTCGATCTGGCAACCGGCGTCGCAACCCTCACGGTGCCCGGCATGACGCAGCCGGTCTGGTCGCAGGATGACTCGAAGCTCTTGGTCATGAAGCCGCCGCAAGCCCGCAAGGACGAGAATGAGCTCTACGTATACGACATCGGTTCGGACAGCTTGACCTACATCGGCATCGGTATGTTCGCCGACTGGAAGCGCTGCGTGACGGACCTGGACACGGGCGTCTGCGAGATCCCGGGCACAGAGCATTACCCGCCTGCCGCCGTGACGGGCGTGACGGCTGATCCACTGGCGGCAACGCACCAGTCGGTCACTCTCACGTGGACCGCCACTGGTGACGACGGCACGACCGGGCAGGCGAGCGGCTACGAGATCCGATACGCCTTCGATGGACCGATGACCGAACAGAAGTGGGACAGTGAGCCGATCAACAGGGTTTTTGCCCTGACCGACCCGTTCGCCGTCCCCAGTGATGCGAACATCATCGTGCCCGCACCTGCCGGAACAACCGAGTCGGTAGAGATCGCCGGTTTGGCTGCCGGCACAACGTACTACTTCGGGGTAAAAGCTCACGACGAGGCCGGCAACTGGTCCCCCCTGGCGGTAGCTACGGGGGCGACCACTCTGGCGGCGGGACCGGGCGACTGGGCGATCACCGACATGGACCCGGACTGCGTCGGCAATTGCGGCAACCGGAACGGCGTCGACTTCACCGCAAATGGGCGTGTCGGCGTATGGTTCGTGGCCGACGAGGCGTACTCGTACAACTACCGCGACCCTGGCGCGGCTTGGCAACATGAAACGCCGGACACGGGTCTGGCCAGGGGATGCCTTGCCTTTGCCTACTCGCCGAGCGGCGTGCCATGGGCCAGCACGTGCCGAGACGGACCGCTGGAGGTGATGTACAAGGACGGCACCTCCTGGATCTACGAAACCGTGGACCAGAACAGCGGGAACGGTGCGGTGTCCCTGGCACACGATCCGGCGAATGGTGAGCCACACATGGGCTACCGGCGGGATGGAAACATCTATCATGCCTGGCGCGACAACGGCGACTGGTCCGTGGAGCAGGTCGATGGCGGGTTTTCAACCGTGGCAGGAGGCCCGCAGCCGCTGGCATTCCACCCGACTGAGGGTTATCCAACGATGGCCTACGTCGAGCCTTGGGATGATGTCAGCATTATCTGGTTCTCCCAGAAGATAGCCGGAACGTGGACGCGGGAGATGGTCCACTGGGCCGAGCCCTCGGCGATGTTCCCCTCGGTTGACCTGGCCTATCACCCCACTGGACAATACGCGGCCGTCGCATACGGCGGGTACGTACACGAGGGCGTTCACTACCGCTACCGGACCGAATCGGGCTGGAGCGATCCCGAGCTCGTTGATGTGGTGGGCCCGGAGCAGACCGGCGGCTATGGATACAACTATCGCAAAGTTGTGCTGGCCTTCACAGACGACGGCTCTGCCTACATCGGCTACAAAGGTCGAGGCTTCCGCGACGTCTTCAGAATCGCGGCCAACGATGGTTCCGGATGGCAGGTCGTACACACGGAAATCAACACGCAAACGGGGCACATTGACATCGCAGTCAGCCCCGTGACCGGCCTTCCCGTACTGACGTATGGCTTCGAGCCGCCCAAGTTTATCGAGCTGCTTCCGGCAGTGCAGGAGCCCGGGATCACCGTCAGCCCGACCTCCGGCTTGGTGACGACGGAGGGTGGCGGCACGGACACGTTCACCGTGCGGCTGAATGCGGAACCCACAGCGGACGTGGCGATCGGACTCAGCTCGAGCGACACATCGGAAGGCTTAGTGTCGCCGTCGAGCCTGACCTTTGACTCGGGCAACTGGAGCATTCCTCAGACAGTGACCGTGACCGGCGCCAATGATCCGGACATCGACGGCGACGTGGCGTACACGATCCTGACGGCGGCCGCGCTCAGCGCGGATTCCGAGTACAACGGCATGGATGCCGACGATGTCACTGTCACGAACCTCGACGACGACGGGTCGGTCGGTACCAGTCACATCGCTGACCTGGACGGCGTTGCCAACAGCAACAAGAACAAATGGTACGCGACCATCACCATCCTTGTGCACGATAACGTCGGTAGCCCGGTGCAGGGTGCGACCGTGAGCGGAACGTGGGTCGCGGGCGCGTCCGGAACGGATTCGTGCACGACGGACGTATCGGGCACATGCACGGTGGTCAGCGGACAGGTGAGCAAGAACGTGAGCCCGATCACGTTCAGAGTCGACGACGTCACCCATGCCACGTTGACCTACGCAGCAGCCGACAACTACGATCCCGACGGTGACAGTGACGGGACCACTATCAGCGTGAACAAGCCGTAGTCGGCGACGCCGGGGCAGACGAGCAAGGGGGCGGCCACGACGACTGACCGCCCCCCTGCCTTCGAGGTCCTCCTTGCAGGAGCGGACCTACTCCTTGTGCACGGCGATGTTGCCGCCCGACTGACCGGATCTACCTGCCTTCGACTTCAAGCAGACAAGGGCCCTAGGCGGTGCTGGGATAGGGACAGCCGGACCGGTTGCACACAGAAGTTATCGGCAAGCCGGACGTACGCTCGGCGAGTGAGCTCGCGATCACATCTGAAGTCACGTACTTCAGGCCGTCATTCCGGCGAAAGCCGGAATCCAGTCCTGAGACACTCAATGGACCGCCACGTTCATTCGACCAGACCTGAGGTATGCCCACGTACAGCTTACCGCTGCGGCGGCGAGCCAGTAAGGAAACCGCGGGTGCGCGATGCCTCGGGGCTCTCTGGATTCCGGCTTTCGCCGGAATGACGGTTTGTTCGGCAGAGGCGATGGCTCGGCTGGCAATCCTGCCGGGCACCCGTGCGGAGATATCCTGCCACAACCTGACAGCTCCTGCATGCACCCGGCGGCCCCCAAACCTCGCTCCCGGCGCGCCCTTACGATATACTTGGTGCCGTGGCACCAATCCGTGTGTTGATCGTTGACGACCATCCGCTCTATCGGCGTGGCATTTGCGGCACGCTGAAGGGCCAAGAGGGCATTGACATCGTCGGCGAGCGCGGCACCGCCGCGGAGGCCATCCAGCACTGCCGCGCGGACTGCCCCGACGTCGTGCTCCTGGACCTGAACCTGCCGGACCGGAGCGGCCTTGAGGTGGCGGGGGACATCCGCACCATCTGCCCCGACGCGGCGGTCATCGCCCTGACGGCCTACGACGAGGAAGCCTACATTCTTGCTCTGGCCGAGGCCGGCGCACGGGGATACCTCCTCAAGACGGCGACCGACGCCGAGATCGTGGGTGCCGTGCGCTCCGTCGCGGCCGGCGGCTCGGTCTTCGCGCCGGCGGTCACCGAAGCGCTCTTGCGGCATGCCCGCGGCGAGGTGGCCGTGCGGGACTTCGGGTTGACGGATCGCGAACGCCAGGTCTTGCGCCACGCGGCCCACGGGTTGACCAATCGCCAGATCGGCCATCGGCTCCAGATCAGCGAGCGCACGGTTCAGGCCCACCTCTCCCACATCTTCGACAAGCTCGACGTGGCTTCACGGACGGAGGCCGTCACCGTAGCCCTCCGGCACGGCCTGATACGGCTGATTGAGGACGGAGGCTAAAGGCTGGCGCTCGTTCTCCCCGTCGACGCCGACAACCCCGATCCGACACAGGTCGAACGCGCCGCAGCAGTACTGCGGTCCGGCGGCCTGGTCGCTTTTCCCACCGAGACTGTCTACGGACTCGGGGCTGATGCTTTCAACCCCGACGCAGTTGCCCGGATCTTCGAGGTCAAGGGCCGGCCGCCGGACGATCCGATGATCGTCCACATCCTCGATCAGGACGGCCTGGAAGACGTCGCCGCCTCCATCCCCCCGGTGGCCCGCGAGCTGGCCGCGAGTTGGTGGCCGGGCCCGCTGACCCTGGTGGTACCCCGCGGGCCGCGCATCCCGCCCCTCGTGACCGCCGGGCTCGACAGCGTGGCCGTGCGCGCGCCGTCGCACCCGGTCGCCCGAGCCCTGCTGGCCTCAGCCGGGTTTGCCGTCGCCGCACCGAGCGCCAACCTCTTCGGCCGGACCAGCCCCACCACTGCCAGCCATGTGCTGGCCGACCTCGGTGAGTACATCGATGTGGTGTTGGACGGCGGGGCCACCCCGGTCGGAATCGAGTCCACGGTCATCGACTGTCGCACCCACCCACCGCTGATCCTGCGCCCCGGGGGCATGACGCTGGAGGAGCTGTCGAGACTCCTGCCCGACGTGCGGCTGGCCGAGCGCATCGGGCAAGGCCCCCAGCCGTCTCCCGGGCGCCTCGGACGCCATTACGCCCCCCGCGCGCGGCTGATCCTAGTACTCGGCGCGGAGATGGACATCCGCGCTGCCATCACCTGCGCGGCGAAGGACCTTGCGGCGGCGCGGCAGCGCGTGGGGCTGCTAGTAGCGGAGGAGGATCTGCTGTCCCTGTCCGGCCTGCCGGCGGAGTTACCGCTGGTCGCATTGGCCCGGATGGCGGATTCGACCACGGCGGCGCGGCGTCTGTTCGGGGCACTACGGCAACTCGACGCGGCCGGCGTTCAGGCCATCGTCGCGCGCGATTTCGGCACCGAGGGCCTGGCCCTCGCCGTGCGGGATCGACTCACCAAGGCCGCGGAGGGCAACGTCGTCCATTGTACGGACGACGAGGCTGCCTCCGCGGCGGCGATCGTTCGCCTGGTCGGCCGTTAACGTGTCGGCCGGGCGCCGAGCTGCACCGGAACCGTGGCCTTCTGGCCGTCGCGCAGGACGACCAACTCCACCGTCTGGCCGGGGACCGTCTCGAGCGCCACGTAGGTGAGCAGGTCGTCGAACGAGCCCACCGGTTGCCCGTCGACGGCGATCACGACGTCCCCGCCGACGGGCGTTTTCGTTTGCCCTGGAACGAGCGGGATGATCATGCTGCCTTCCTCGTCCGGCACGGCGCTGCGAGGGCTGATGTTCGACGCACCCTCAAGCAGGCCGGCGGACGGGCCATCGGGCAACACCTCGGTGATATAGGCGCCACGCGTATCGGCGAGGTTGTTGGCGCGGGCGACCTCCAGGGTTATGTCCGACATGCCGGTCACACCGAGGTACGACCACTCGTACTCGCCGTCTTCGATGAGCGCCGGCACCACTCGCGCCACAACTGAGGATGGAATGGCGAACCCCACGCCGGAGTTCCCGGGGGGGCTGTTCAGGGCGATGTTCGCCGTCCGAATCTGGGCGTTGACCCCGATCACCCGCCCCTGCAGGTCGAGCAGCGGGCCGCCCGAGTTGCCGGGGTTGATGGCCGCGTCGGTCTGAATCGTCTGCGGAATGGACCAATTGGCCAGCCCACTCGGGATGACCCGCCCCAGGGCGCTGACGATGCCGAAAGTCATCGTGTTGGCGTTACCGAAGGGGTTCCCAATCGCCACCACCGGTTGGCCCACCTCGAGCTCCTCGAAGTGGCGAAGTACCGGCAGCGCGCGGGCCGTGTCCGGCATGTCATCCACTCTGACCACGGCCAGGTCAGTGAACCTGTCCCGCGCAGCTACCGTACCGTCGCGCCGTTGGCCGTCGAAGAAGACAATCTCGACCGCATCGGCGCCACTGACGACGTGGTTGTTAGTGACGATGTACCCTTCATCGTAGACGAAACCGGAGCCACTGCCCTCCTGGAAGAATTCACCGCCGCCGAAAGGCGACTGCACCGACTGCCGCACCTCGATGCTCACCACCCCCGGCGTCACCTGCTCATACACTTGCGTCAGGTCAGGCCCCGCACCCAGTTGGGGCGCGCGGAGCGGCAGCTCGATACGCGGCACGGCGGCGGTCAGACTCCGCGCCGCACGCTCCTCCACCTCCTCACCACGGGACCCCGCCGCCTCGATGACCTGGCTCACCGCTGCCGGAACGTGCACGCCCGCCCCGTCGCTACTGGGCACGAGAAGTTGGAAGCTCGTACCGGCCAGCATCAAGATCCCTGCCGCGGTGGCCGAGGTGATCAATACGAGCAACCCCAGCAAACCGAAACCGAGGAGCAGATTTCTTTCCGTTCGTGTCATGCTCAACCTCCTAAGCAATCACCACCCCAAGGCATTCATCGCGGGCGGCGTGGTCCGCCTCACCAGCTCATGCTCCTTCTATTATAGCGTCCCGGCTGAAGAGTAGTTAAGGGTATTGTTAGCACCGCGTAAGCTCAACCGGGACGCAGGGCGATTGCATTCGCGATGGCCCTGTCTCGGGATGGCACTTCGACGTTCCCATTGCGGTGCGCCGCAGATCGTAGGGGCATGGCATGCTGTGCACAAATGCCGTATATGAAAATACCGATCAGTCAGACCTGAGTGTCCCCGTCCGGTGCAACCTGGATGGACAACGCGATCACCCTGTGCCAGGATGCGAGCGCTGGCGCGAGCCGATCGGTTCCTGCTACACTGGTACAAATCGCTCTGACGCGCAAGGGAACCACCACGCCCAGCCCGACGTCTTGGGTCATATCGTTCCCTACGGGTTCTTCGAGAGGTGCTGCTATGCGTGCTGTCCATGCGTCCGTCATCGTCGTCCTCGTGCTGCTGACAATCACTACCGGCTGCCGCCGGGGCGAGACGCCCGAGCCGGCGACCCCAGGCGAGGCCACCGGCGCTCCCGATGCCGGCGGACGGGAGCTCCTGGCGCCCGAGCCGGAGCCGGGCGTGCGGTTCCGCCTTTCGGATGCAGAGCCAGCGGGGCCGCCCGCCGCCGAGCGGGTGCCTGTGGCTGCCGCGGAGCAGCTGCCCGACGAGGCCGTTGCCCGGCTGCTGGCACGCCTGCCCGATCTTCCGGAATCGGCGGCCGAGGAGGTTGCGTTCGCCTTCAAGCCGGGCCCGAAGCCGCCGGCAGTGACCGGGGAGACGGTCCGTCAGCCGTTCCCCCCGGAGACCCAGGCAGATGGCCCGCCGGAGGTGGCGGCAGAGCCCCTGGAGGTGGCGCGCCACCAGCCGGAGGGCGACATCGATCTGGCGTCACACATGGCGGTCACGTTCTCGCAGGCAATGGTGTCCCTGACCTCGCACACCGCCCTCGAGGCGTCCGAGGTGCCGGTTCGAATTGTCCCCGAGCCGGAAGGCCGGTGGCGCTGGGTGGGCACGCAAACGCTCCTCTTCGAACCGGAGGTTCGGTTCCCCATGGCCACCGAGTACGAGGTGGAGATTCCGGCCGGCACGCGCTCCGCCACGGGGAACATCCTCGATGAGGCCGTGCGGTGGACATTCCGCACACCACCGCCATCGGTGGCGAGGTTCCACCCGGAGGACGGCCCGACGGACCTCGAGCCGCTCATTTTCATTGCCTTCGACCAGCGGGTCGACCCTGAGGCCGTATTGGCCAAGATGGAAGTCCGGGCAGGCGGTGAGCAGGTCACCCTTCGCCCAGCTGCCGTAGCGGAGATTGAGACCGCCGAGGGCGTGACGGACGATATGGTGCCGCGGCTGGTCGAGTCCGCCGGGGAGGGCCGCTGGGTGGCCTTCCGCCCGGCTCGGCCGTTGCCGACGGGCGCCAACGTGAGGGTAACCGTCGGACCCGGGCTGCCGTCAGCTGAGGGGCCAAGGACGACCCACGAGGCGGAGAGCTTCACATTCGACACGTACAGCCCCCTGGCGGTCGACCGCCTGCACTGCGGTGGGCGCGGCTCAGCCGACGGCACGCCGACAAGGCCGCACATCTCGGGCTGCGAACCGGCGGAACCGTGGGGGATCGAGCTCAACAACCCCCTGGATCTCACCTCATTTGATCCGGACGCGATCACCGTTACACCCGAGCTGCCCGGCCGGCGCGTGGAGGCCTGGGGCGCCTCGATCATGCTCAGCGGCCTGTCCAAGGGCCGCACGAAATACACCGTGGACCTACCGGCGTCGCTCCGGGACGTGTTCGGCCAGGCGCTCGGCAAGGACACCCAGGTGACCTTCGAGACCGGGGGCGCGCGCCCGGCGCTGTTCGCGTCCGATCACCGGATGATCGTACTGGACCCGGCCGGCGAGGCGGCGTTGCCGGTCCACTCCATCAACAACGGCAAGCTGAGAGTCCGTCTCTACCGTGTGTCGCCGTACGATTGGCCCGACTTCATGGCGTTCGCGGATTCGTTCTACCGGCGCGAGCAGGACCGCCAGCCATCGCCGGGCGAGGAGGTGTGGTCCGGCGATATCCGGCCCGGAGGCGAGCGAGATGCGCTGGTGACGAGTGCCATCGACCTCACGCCGGCGCTCAGAGACGGTCTCGGGCAGGCGGTGGTCGTCGTCGAGCCCGGGAAGTGGTCGCCCCAGGACGACAACTGGCAGAACCGTCCCGTCATCCACTGGGTACAGGTCACCCGGCTCGGCCTGGACGTGTTTGCGGACGGGGACACCGTCCTGGCCTGGGTGACCTCCCTCGCGGACGGGCGGCCGATCGCCGATGCCCAGGTAACGCTCGAGCCCGAGGGCGAGCGGGTCGTCACGGACGCGGGCGGCCTGGCCCGGCTCGACGCACCTGGCGCGCCGGGCGATCCGGAGCTGTACCGCCGGCGCATGATGGTCGCTCGGCACGGTGACGACACGGCCATGCTGCCCGCCGAGCTGAGCGGCGGCTGGTACGGCCACGTGTGGAACGAGATCCTGACCTGGTACGTCTTCGACGACCGCGGCCTCTACAAACCAGGCGAGGAAGTGCACGTCAAGGGCTGGCTGCGGCGCTTCGATCCCGGCAAGCACGGCGACGTGGCGGCCCTCGGCACCGACGGGACAGCCATAAGCTACCGCTTGTACGACTCGAGCGGCGAGGAGGTCCTTTCGGGCCAGGTGGCGGTCAACGAGTTCGGCGGCTTCGATGGTTCCTTCACACTCCCCGAAGACGTGGCCATCGGTTCGGCCCGCCTGGCCCTGGAGGCCGGCGGTACGGACCTGCCGACCGAGGGGCGGAGCCGTCACTGGGAAATCCGCATCGCCGAGTTCCGCCGCCCCGAGTTCGAGGTCACCGCCACGGCCCAGGAACCGTTCTACTTCCTCGGCCAGCGCGGCGTGGTGACGGCACAGGCCAGTTACTTCGCCGGCGGAGCGCTGCCGGGCGCCGACGTGGAGTGGTTCGTGCGCGCTGAGCCGACCGGCTTCATCCCGCCGGGGCGGGACGACTTCCAGTTCGGAACCTGGCGGCCGTGGTGGGTCCGCGGCTACGCTCCCTACGGCGAAACGGGTGCCGCTGAGGCTCACACCGGCCTGACCGACGCCACGGGCCAGCACCGCCTGGCCATCGACTTCGAAGGCGTACATCCACCTTCGGCCGTCTCGTTCCAGGCCGAGGCGACGGTCATGGACGTCAACCGCCAGGCGTGGACGGGCAGCGCCTCGTTCCTCGTCCACCCCGCCAGCCACTATGTGGGTCTTCGAGCGAATAAGTGGTTCGGCGACCCCGGGGAGTCGTTCGAGATCGAGACGATCGTGGCCGACCTCGACGGTGAATTGGTGGCGGGGAGCCCGATCCTGATGGTGGCCGAGCGGCTGGACTGGGTTTTCCGGGGTGGCGAGTACGTGGAGGACCCCGTGCCGGTCCGTGATTGCAGGGCCAACTCGGCCGACGAACCGGTTTCTTGCACCTTCGTCTTCGAGGAGGGTGGCACCTACCGTGTGACGGCCAAGATCAGCGATCCCGAGGGCCGCGCCAACCAGTCGCAGCTTACGCTGTGGGTGAGCGGCGGAAGGGCACGGCCGGAGCGGGGCCTCGAGCAGCAGCGGGTGGAGCTGATCCCCGACGCGGACGAGTACGAGCCGGGCGACACCGCCTCGATCCTGGTCCAGGCCCCGTTCGCCCCAGCCGAGGGCCTGCTGTCGGTCCTTCGCTCGGGCCTGATCCACACCGAACGCATCAGCCTGGACGGCCCCTCGACGACCCTTCACATCCCCATCGAAGAAGGCCACATTCCCAACGTCACCGTCCAGCTGAACTTGGTCGGTGCCGCGGTGCGGTTGGGCGAGGGCGGCGTGGAGAATGCGGATCTACCGCTCCGTCCAGCCTTCGCCTCCGGCTCCATCAACCTGCCCGTGCCGCCGCTGGTCCGAACGCTCGACGTGGAAGCCAATCCCGCGGAAGCGGTCCTCGAGCCGGGCGGAGCGACGACCATCGACGTCCTCGTGACGGACGCGGAGGGGGCACCCGTCCCCGACGCCGAGGTGGCGCTGGTAGTGGCCGACGAGGCGGTGCTGGCACTCACCGCCTACGAAATCCCGGACCCCATCACAACCTTCTACCCTCCCCGCGGCCCCGACCTCAGCGAAGGTCACCAGCGCATCTTCGTGCAGCTCGCTGACCCGACGTCGTTCCTCAGCACCGCGGCCGAGGGTCAGGCGATGAGAGGTGCGAGCTTGGATGGTATGGCCAGGGCGGGCCACGAGATGGCTCTGGCCGTGGAGGAGATGGCGGAGCCGGAAATGCCCGCCGCCGCGTTCAAGGCGATGCCCACGGCCGCACCGACGCTCGTTCAACCGGAGGCTGAGGCTCCTGTCGTCGCCGAGCGGACGGACCTGAACCCCCTGGCGGCCTTCGAGCCGTCGCTCCGCACCGACGGCGAGGGGCGCGTCTCGGTCAAGATCGACCTGCCGGACAACGTCACCCGCTACCGCATCACCGCCGTCGCCACCGACGGCGCAAAGCGCTTCGGCAAGGGCGAGTCGGTGCTCACCGCCCGGCTGCCCCTCATCGTCCGCCCCTCCGCACCCCGCTTCCTCAACTTCGGCGATCGCCTGGAGCTGCCCATCGTGGTCCAGAACCAGACCAACGACGAGGTGCAGGTCGACGTAGTCGTCCGCACCGTCAACCTGGTGCTCACCGAGGGCGCCGGTCGCCGCGTCACGGTCCCCGCTGACGACCGCGTCGAGGTCCGCTTCCCCGCTGCGGCTGAGATGCCCGGCACCGCCGTGTTCCAGGTCGGCGCATTCAGCGATGCGTCCGCCGACGCCCAGCGCGTCTCCTTGCCCGTGTGGACGCCCGCGACCACCGAGGCCTTCGCCACCTACGGCGAGATCGACGCCGGAGCCGTCGCCCAGCCGGTGCTCCGGCCACCGGACGTCGTCGAGCAGTTCGGAGGGCTCGAGCTCACGACCTCGGCCACAGCGCTGAGCGCCCTCACCGACGCCTTCCTGTACCTCAAGGACTACCCCTTCGAGTGCGCCGAGCAGATCTCCTCGCGCCTCGTGGCCACCGTCGCCCTCAAGGACGTCCTGGCCGCCTTCGGCGCCGAGGGCCTGCCGTCGGAGGCCGAAGTCGATGCCGCGATCGACCGAGACATCGGTAAACTCCTGGCGCTCCAGAACTACGACGGCGGCTTCGGCTGGTGGCGCTGGGGCGAGGAGTCCAGCCCCTTCGTTACCATCCACGTCGCCCATGCCCTGGCCCGCGCCGCCGAGAAGGGCTACGCGGTCGACCAGATCGCCCTCGACGACGTGCAGACGTTCCTCGAGGACATAGACAGCCACCTCGACCGGTACCGAGTCACCGGCCGGTCCCGCCTAGCGGTCAAGGCCTACGCCCTCTACGCCCTCGACATCCTCGGCTACCCCCAACCGGCCGCCGCCCGCGCGCTCTTCGCCGAGTCGGACGAGCTACCCGTCGAAGCGCTGGGCTGGCTGCTCTACGTCATGTCCGCCGATCCGGACTCGAGCGACCAGGTGGCCGAGATCCGGCGCCAGCTGAACAACCGCGTCAGCGAGGAGGCCGGCACCGCGCAGTTCACCGTCCAGTACGACGAGGAGGGCGCCAACCTCATCTTGGCCAGCAACCGGCGCGCCGACGCCATCGTCCTCGAGGCGCTCATCGTCAACCAGCCCGACAGCGACCTCATCCCCAAGCTCGTGCGGGGGCTGCTCGCCCACCGCACCCGCGGACGCTGGGGCTCCACTCAGGAGAACGCCTTCGTCCTCCTCGCCCTCGACCGCTACTTCCGAACCTACGAGGCCCAAACGCCCGACTTCGTGGCGCAAGCCTGGCTCGGCGAGGGCTACCTCGGCGAGGGCACCTTCCGGGGCCGCACCCCGGACCGCCAGCTCGTCGAGGTGCCGATGGCCGCCCTGCCCGAGGGCGAGACGGCGGACTTCGTCCTCGCCAAGGACGGTCCCGGCCGGCTGTACTACCGCCTGGGCATGCGCTACGCACCCACCGACCTCTCCCTCGAGCCCTCCGAGCACGGCTTCAGCGTCGAGCGGGTCTACGAAGCGGTGGACGACCCCGACGATGTCGTGCACACCACCGACGGGTCGTGGCGGATCCGCGCGGGCGCGCGGGTGCGCGTGCGGCTGACGATGGTCGCCCCAGCGCGGCGCTACCACGTCGCGTTGGTGGACCCGCTGCCGGCGGGCCTCGAGGCCCTGAACCCCGAGCTGGCCACCACGGGCAGCCTGCCGCCGGACGAGGGGGAGGATGACGTCGTCGGGTTCCAAGGCGGACCGTTTGGCCCCCGCGGGCTGGAACACTGGTGCTGCTGGTGGGGTTGGTCCTGGTGGCGGCACGAGGCGTTCCGGGACGAGCGGGTGGAGGTGTTCAGCAGTCTGGTGCCGGGCGGGATCTACCGCTACACCTACGTCGCCCGAGCAACGACGCCGGGCGAGTTCGTCGTTCCGCCGACGAAGGCCGAGGAGATGTACCATCCGGAGACGTTCGGCCGGAGCGCGACGGACCGCGTGATCGTGCGGTAGGCACCGTTCGAGGACTCCGCGGAGGGCATGCCGCAACGCGCCCGAGCTGAGCCACAGGATCGGGAGACAAAAGCGGAGCCCGGATTCCCGTACCGCCCCAGTGACGAGATTCCGGGCCCAACTTCTGAAGGAGGGAGGCTCCGATTGGTGCGCTAATGATGCCCGCCGCGGATGAGTCGTAGCTGAGCCCCAGCATAGAAGTCGATGAACCCGCCGGGGTGGACAAGGCAGGCCTCTGCCCGTAGAATCAGGAGGCACTTAATCATGATCACGGGTTCTGGAAACACCACGGGTGCAGGTGATCGGCCAGGCCGCTCAGGCATCCGACCGATGGCCTTCATCGTTCTCCACGGCTCAGATTCGGACAACACGCCATGACCGACATGTCACCCTCCCTGCGGGACCGTTACGTCGGCTGCCTGATCGGCGCCGGACTCGGCGATGCACTCGGCAAGCTGAGCGAGTTTATTGACCGCGACATCGTATTGCATCAGTACGGCCCCCTGGGAATTACCGAGCCACCGCCCAACGCGCTGTATACCGACGACACGCAGCTGGCGATGGCCACGGCGCGGGCTCTCATCGCTGCGGGCGCCGAAGTGCACACGCGCCTGATGGAAGCCGTGTGCGATGAGTATCTGGCGTGGCTGAACCTACAGGACTACCCGGCACACCGCCGGGCACCGGGCGTAACGACCATGGAGGCCCTGGGGCGCGTAATGAAGGGCGTGCCATACACTTCCTCAGGCGATGGCGGAGGGAACGAGTCAATCGTGGCCACGCGCAGCGTGCCGATCGCCCTGCGCTTCCACGGTGATCCCCAGCGGATCATCAGTACCGCCGCCGAGGTGAGCCGAATCACCCACAGTCACCCCGCCGCCGTGTCGGCCGGCGCCGCCTCGGCCCTCCTGGTGGAGTACGCCCTTTCGGGGCTACCGGTGGAGGAGTGGCAAGGTGAGGCCGAGCGGCAGCTCAAGCGCTGGTGCCCGGACCGCGCCCATCAGACCCTGGACGGGATCAGAACGGCGTTCACCACGAAGGACTGGGATCCGGAGGATGCCATGCTCGAGCAGTTCCGGGTCCGCCCCGGCTACGGCGGCGGTTGGGCTGCCAATGAGGCCGTAGGGCTCGCGCTGTGGTGCTTCCTGGTATCGCCGGACGATTACACCCACGCCGTTCGGCTCGGCGCCAACGCCTACGGGGACAGCGACACGGACGGCATAGCCGCGATTGCCGGGGCCATCAGCGGCGCCAGAAACGGCATCCAAGCCGTGCCCGATGACTGGGTGGCAGGGCTCGAGGACAGCGAGCAGATCTACGGCCTGGCCGAGCAGCTGTGGGATATCCGTGCCAACGAGCTCGCGCGCTGAAGGATCCCCAAGGTGCGGTTCTTGCTGCAAGGTGGCGACCGGCCAGAAAAGC
This sequence comes from uncultured Anaerolineales bacterium, assembly GCA_964475075.1. Taxonomy (GTDB): domain Bacteria; phylum Chloroflexota; class Anaerolineae; order Epilineales; family Epilineaceae; genus CAYYVH01. Next base: position 15,443 of record CAYYVH010000017.1, read on the forward strand.
GGAGGTGACGCAGATGGTATCTCGTAGCCGGACCATTCTACTGGGTCTTCTCGCCGCATTACTCCTCATCTCCCAACCCGCCGAAGCTTCGCCTGCCGACGACGTGTGCGAGCTCTTCGCGGACAAGACCGCCCACCCTACCAACGTTCTCGTAGGGCAGGCGGTCGAGATCACGCTGACGCTCGAGGGGCGATGCCCCCAAGTTCCTGGTGAATCGGGCGCAGACATCGTCCTGGCCATCGACCGCTCGGCCTCCCAATACGACAACGGCACTTGGGAGCCCACCATTCAGGCCGCGACGACCTTCGTGGACCTCATCGACTTCAACCGGAGCCAGGTGGGCATCTTCACGTTCTCCGGCCAGAAAACCGCGACCAATCCGTTCGCGCCGGAGACGGTTCTCCGCCAGGAGCTGACCTCCGACGGCAACGCTGTCAAGGCCGCGCTGGCGGCCATTCCCCCCCCTCTCCAAGAGACGCTGTGGACAAACCTGACCGCTGCGGTGGAGGCCGTCCAGGCTGAGCTGGCCAGCCCCCGTCACAGACCAGACGTACCGCCGGTCCTCGTGCTCCTGACCGACGGCAGGCACAACGCCCTGTTTGCCGGCGAGCCGACAACGGCTGCCACCGTGGCCAAGAACGCCGGCACGGTGATCATCACCATTGGGTTGGCGGTGGACGAAACGGCGGCACAGGTGCTGCGCGCCATGGCCAGCCGACCGGACCTGTACTTCCCGGCCCCCACCGGCGATGACCTCGAAGCGGTGCTCACGGAGGTAGCCGGCGAGGTGACTAGCAGCGGCCGGCTCACGGAGCTGACGGTCACCGACCTGCTGCCCCCCGAGGTAGAGTACGTCCCCGGCTCAGCGGAGCCCCCGCCATCGGCGATCGAAGCCGGCACGCTTACCTGGACCGTTCCCCAGTTGGCCGAGTCCGGCTGGACGGCACGGTACCGGATTCGCCCCACTGTGCCCGGTACCTACGCCGCCAACAAGCTGGCCACGGCGAGTTTCACGGACGCCGACGGGTCAGCCGGCAGCCGCGTCTTTCCGCAGCCGATCCTGACGGTGCGCGAGCCCGAGCCCATACAGATCTACCTGCCGGTCCTCTTCCGCGACTACTGCCAACCCGTCCAACCGTTCGACGTGGTCCTGGCGTTGGACACCTCCAGCAGCATGTGGGGTGAGAAGCTCGTGCGCACGCGCGAGGCGGCGCGCGCATTTCTGAGGTTCCTCGAGATGCCGCCCTCCCAGGCGGCGGTGGTGGCCTTCAACATCGAGACCCACGTGGTCCAGGCGCTGACCGCGGATCGCGCGGCGGCCCTGGGCGCCCTGGATCGCCTGCCCCGGGGCGAGGGTACGCGCATAGACCTGGCACTCGAGGCGGCAACGAACCAGCTAACCGGTAGCGGCAGCAACCCCCAACACGCCCCGGTCATCATCCTGCTCACGGATGGTCGGCAGGCAGGCGCCTCGCGGCAAACGGTGCTGGCCGCCACGGCGAACGCCCGTCGGTTCGGAGTCACCATCTACACCATCGGCATCGGGTCCGACGTGGACCCGGACCTGCTGACGCTCGTGGCCGGTCAGCCGGACCGCTACTTCTTCGCGCCCACGACGGCTGATCTGTTGCGGATCTACAGAGATATCGCCGGGGCGCTGCCGTGTCTCCGGCAGTAGGTTGATTGGTGCGTCGGTAGGCTGGTGTTGCTTGGGCTATCAGCTATCAGCTATCAGTCGGGCTGATCCGGAGACGGAAGGGCCAGGTCACAGTCGGGAGATCCAGGCCATCATCGGGGAGGCCACACAACGCCGCGTTATTCGGCCTCGGGCGCCTCGCTGTCCTGCTCCTGCTTGAGGCCGTGGGTGGCGTGCTTGTAGACGTAGTAGGCGAAGCCGACCGCCATCGCGATGGCGATCGGGATGTCGAAGGGGCGCATGATGGCGCGCAGCTCCTCCCAGCGTGAGCCGAAATACCAGCCGCCCAGGGCCAGCAGGCCACACCAGACGAAGGACCCGGCGAAGCTCAGGGCAGTGAAGCGCCAGAAGCTGATCCGCATCACTCCGGCCGGGAATGAGATGAAGGTACGCACGATCGGCAGAAGACGCGAGATGAATGCCACCCGCTGTCCCCACCGCGCGAACCACCTGTCGGCCTGCTCCAGGTCGGTGGGGTTGACCATTACGAACCGGCCGTACTTCTCGACAAACGGCCGGCCGCCATGGTAGCCCAGCGCGTAGCTGACCACGCTGCCGAGCACGCATCCCAGCCCGCCCCACAGGCCGCCCAACAGCACTGCATCCCACCACGTGCCCCCCTGGTCCTGGACCAACAGCCACCCCGCCAGCGGCATCGTGACCTCCGAGGGGATGGGGATGTTGGCGCTCTCCAGCGCCATGATCACGACGACGCCGGTCCAGCCGATCGTCTGGAACAGGCCGGTCAGGAACTCTACGATCGCAGTCTCCCAAGCATGCGGCATGAAGCTGACTCCTCAAACGAAAAGGCGGCGCAGCGCGTCGCCTACCAGCCGCCAATTATAGCTCCACCCGGGCATGATGCGCAGGCACGGGATGCTCCGGCGCGTCCGGTGCTCGGACCTTCCCGGTGAGATCTACACTGGGCGCTGTGGTAAGGGCTTGTCACCTCGGTATACTTCTCTCCGGTTGAACGACCCAACAGGAGGCATCTTCGTGGCCCAGCACATCCAAGTCCACACTACCGTCGAGCACCGGCAAGACGCCGCGGCCATCGCCCGAACTCTCGTCGAGCGGAGACTGGCCGCCTGTGCGCAAATCCTTGGGCCGATCGCGAGCACCTACTGGTGGAAGGGCAAGATCGAGACGACGGAGGAATGGGCATGCATCGCCAAGAGCCGCCTCGACGCCTACCCGGAGCTCGAGGCGGCGATCAGGGAGGTCCATCCCTACGAGACGCCCGAGATAATTGCCACGCCCATCGTGGCCGGCAGCCGGGACTATCTCGACTGGATCGGACAGGAGGTCACAGGCCCGACCTCCTGACAACTGGGGCCTACTCCTCTAACGCTCCGCAGCGGACAACTACGGTGTATACATGCTCCGCGGGCGGAAGTCCGCACGTCACCGGGTTATCCTCGGGGCAGGTCGTGCCCTCGGGCGGTACGTAGCCGGCACCCGCCAGGCACATGCCCTCCTTGCCTTACGGCGCAATGCCGATGAAAATGATCCGGGTTCAATGAAACCACCATTGCGCCCCGCGTCACGCTTATGTCAACGGGCGTCACCGTCAACGCTTTCTTCACGCACGGCCGGTCACTTGACCGTTATCATAAGCTACTATTAACCAGCACAGATCAGCGATGCGATACATAGTGCTGCTACTGCTCGGCCTCGCTGCAGGCTGCGCCGGGCCTGGGAGAGTGCCCGCTGCGGCACGGCTGCCGGCATCCACGGCGGTGGCGCTATCACGTATTGGCAGAACCCCTCGCGCACCGGCCGTGCAACGCGCGCTGGTCGGAACCTCGAATCGCTGGCCCCGCCGGGTCGACTATCGACCCGGCCCCATGGAGACAGCGATGGCAATGTCGTCGCCCACCCTGGTCATACCGACTGCCACCGCTACGATCCCGACACCCACTGCGTCCCCCTTACCGCCGACGCCCACCCCCACTCACACGTCCACGTTGACCATCGCCCAGGAGGTCGCGGCCACGTGGACCGTCGAGGCGGCAACGCCATCCACGCCGACTGTACCACCGGTCCCGCGGCCCCGCTCGGCCCGGCGCACGTACAACGCGGCCGACATCCTCGCCCCCGACAGCCTGCCGCGCACGCTGGCCGGCGTCCACTTCGCCGGGCCAGACGTGTCCGCGGCGGACATCTTCGGCGGTGGGCCCGAAATGACCGCCTGGGCGGCTGAGCTGGCCTACACCTCGGACGCCAAATGGGAGAGGCTGACCGCCCAACGGCTGATGGGAGCACACGAGCGGGGCTTCCGCATTATCCTGCGTATCGACTACGCGCCGCACCAGCACATCCCGCCCATCGACAACCGCGGAGCGCTGCGGCAGTATGTTCGGTCCTTCGTGCGGCTCCACGAGCGCACGGGGCGATGGGTGAAGTACTTCGTAGTCGGCAACGAGGGCAACATCGACGAGGCGGGCGACGGGCCGTCGCGCCGGACGGAGTGCGAAGCCGGCCGCGAGCGGTGCGAACCGCTGGCCCACGCATTGGCCTACCGCGCCGTGCGGCAGGCGCTGCGGGCGGAGACCGACGCCTACGTCCTGGTGGGTGCCGCATCGCCCGGCACGGACGCGCACGCGGCACGTTGGATGGACGGGACCGAATACCTGAGCGCGGTACTGAATAACCTCCACCCCAGCGAGGTGGACGGAATCGCACTCCACGCCTACGCCCCCGAGGCCGGTTCGGATCCGGGCCTCACAGAGCAGGCTCTGGCCCACTTCACGTCCACGCTGAACCAACAGATCGAGGCGGTCCGGGAGGCAGGCTACCTCAGCACGCCGCTATTCATCACCGAGATGAACCAGCAGGCGAATCCGGACCCGGCATTCGTTCGCGCGGCCTACCGTTGGATCGACGACCACAACCGCCGGTCACGGCAGGACATCGTGGCCGCCTGCTGGTTCGTCTACCACGACGAGACCGGGCAATGGCGCCGCATGGCCCTGGAGAACATGCCTGAGGTGCTGGACGCTTTCGCCAAAACCGGCGCCTACCCCCCGGGGCGCTGACAGTCCGACGACGGAAGAACGACCGAGCCGCGATCTTGCCCCTAGAACTGCACCTGTGGTGCCTCGCGCTCCTCGGCCATCTCGATCTCGAAGAAGTCTCGCGGCAGAAATGCGAACGTGCCGGCGATCATGTTGGCCGGGAACGTCTGCAGCGCGGTGTTGTACTGGCGCACCGTGTCGTTGTAGTGCTCGCGCGCGAAGGCGATCTTGTTCTCCGTCGAGGAGAGCTCCTCCTGCAGCGCGAGGAAGTTCTGATTCGCCTTCAGATCAGGGTACGCTTCGGACAGGGCGAACAGCTGCCGCAAGGCACCGGTGATCAGGTTCTCGGCCTCGGCCTGCTCCTGCACGCTCTGGGCGTTGATGCCGGCCTGGCGCGCCTGGACCACCGCCTCGAGCGTCTCGCGCTCGTGGCTGGCATACCCCTTGACCGTCTCCACCAGGTTGGGGATCAGGTCATAGCGCCGCTTCAGCTGGACATCGATCGAGCTCCAGCCGTCCTCCGTTCGCACCCGCAGGCGCACGAGGCGGTTGTAGATGGTCACAACGAACAACGCCACAACGACAAGGACAACGATAGAAAGGCCGAGGAGGCCCCCCATCGCCGCGACTAGCCCTCCCACACGCTCCTCCTTCGGCGACTCGGCGCCACTGAATGCTCTCGGAGACCGAACAGCCGGTCAAGGCAAGATACGAGAACCGAAAGGCACCTGTTTCGCGCCCCGGCAGGTCCACCGTGCGGGCTTCCGGGACACTGGCACAGAATACACACTGCACGCAGGCCGGCGATCACGTGCTGACCGCCTGTTCCTCGACAACTCTGATCTCGAACGCCGCGGCCATCAGCGCCCGCGTGTAGGGCTCCTGGGGGTCATCGAATACCTCATCGGCCGGACCACGTTCGACGATCTTGCCCCGGTGCATCACCACGAGGTAGTCGGCCAGCGAGCGTACGACCTGGAGGTCGTGGCTGATGAACATATAGGCCAGATCGTGCTTCTGCTGCAAGTCGCGCAGCAGCTCGACGATCTGCGCCTGGACCGACATGTCGAGGGCCGACGTGGGCTCGTCGAGCACGATGAATTTTGGCTTGAGCACCAGCACCCGGGCGATGGCCACGCGCTGTCGCTCCCCGCCCGAGAGCTCGTGGGGATAGCGGTCCTGGAAGTCGGCGGGCAGGTCGACCTCGCCCAGAGCTTCCGCGATGACCCGCCGCCGCTCACGGCGATCGGCCTTCCAGCCGTGTGCCAAGAGCCCCTCGGCGATGATCTGGCCGACCGACATGCGGGGGCTCAGGCTGCCGTAGGGGTCCTGGAACACGACCTGCATCTCCGCGCGCATGTCCCGCAGCTCTCGCTTGCCGAACGCCAGGAGGTCTTGGCCCATGTAGTGCACGCTACCGCCGGTGCTCTTCACCAGGCGAAGCAGGGCCAGGCCCAGGGTAGTCTTGCCCGAGCCGCTCTCACCGACCACGCCGACGGTCCGGCCAGCGCCAATGGCCAGGCTGACGCCGTCGACGGCCTTTACGTGGTCCACCGTCCGCTTGAGGAGACCGGCCGTGATGGGGAACCAGACCCGCAGGTCATCGGCCCGCATCACCTCGCGGGCGCCGTTGGCCCGGATCTGGGGATTGGGCCTCGGCCGTGCGTCCAACAGGTGCCGGGTGTACGGGTGCTCCGGGTGCTCAAAGATCTTGTTCGGCGAGCCGGTCTCCTTGATCTCGCCCTCGTTCATGACGTAGATGCGGTCCGAGATCTTGCGGACGATGACCAGGTCGTGCGTGATCCACAGCACCGCCATCCCAAGCTGCTCCTGCAGTCGCTCCACCAGGCGGATGAGCTGGGCCTGGATGGTCACATCCACGGCCGTGGTCGGCTCGTCGGCGATGAGCAGGTCCGGCCCGTTGGCCAGTGCCATGGCGATCATCACCCGCTGGCGTTGGCCACCGGACAGCTCGTGCGGCAGTGCCGCCAGGCGCTTCTCGGGATCCGGTAGGCCGACCACGTGCAGCAGCTCGATGGTTCGCTCCCGGGCTTCCTCCGAGTCACTCAGCGTATGCAGCAGCAGGGTCTCTCTGATCTGCTTCTCGATGGAGTGCAGCGGGTTCAGCGAGGTCATCGGCTCCTGGAAAATCATCGCGATGCCGTTGCCCCGCACGGCGCGCATCTCGTGGTCCGGGGCACCCATGAGCTCCCGCCCGTCGAACACGATGCTTCCGCCCGGGTGCGAGGCCAGCGGATAGGGCAACAACCGCATGACCGAGAGGGCCGTCACCGACTTGCCGGAGCCGCTCTCGCCGACGAGGGAGACCGTCTCCCCCTCGTCGATGTGAAGCGACACGCCGCGCACGGCCTTGACTTCCTTGGCGCCATGGCCGAAGCTGACGTGCAGATCTCGGATGTCGAGCAATCGTCTAGCCATCGGGCATCATCCAATCGTCTTTCGCGGATCGAAGGCGTCGCGGAAGGCCTCGCCAACGAACACCAGCAGCGTCAGCATGGTGGCGATGGTGGCGAACGAGCTGAACGCCAGCCACGGTGCGTGCGTGTTGTTCTTACCCTGGTTGAGCAGCTCGCCCAGCCGTGCGTACCCTTCGGGCGGCAGGCCGTAGCCGAGGAAGTCGAGCGCCGTTAGTGCGACCACGGAGCCGCTAACGATGAAGGGCAGGAACGTGATCGACGACACCATCGCGTTGGGCAGCGCGTGCCGGAAGATGATCACGCGGTCCGACACACCAAGAGCGCGGGCGGCCCGGACATACTCGAAGTTGCGCACCCTGAGGAACTCGGCCCGCACATACCCTACCAGATTCGTCCAGCTGAACAGTAGCAGGATTAGAATCAGCCACAACAGACTCGGGCGAATGATGCTGGCAATGATGATCACGACGAGCAGGTACGGCAGCGACCCCCAGATCTCTATCAGGCGCTGGAAGATCAGGTCGACCCAGCCGCCGTAGTAGCCCTGGACGGCGCCGGCAATGATGCCGATCGTCGAGCTGAGTGCCGTCAGCACCAGCGCGAAGACCATCGACTCGCGGATGCCGTACAGCAGCCGCGCCACGACATCCCGCGCCGCTTCGTCCGTTCCGAGCGGATGCTCGCGGCTGGGCGGAGCCGGCGCCGCGACGTCGGGGGGCAGGTGCTTGTCCACGGTGGAGTGGTGGAAGTGGATCGGTGGCCAGTATATCTTGCCGCCCTGCTCGGCGATGAGGTTGCCGAAGTAGTCCTCCAGGTAATCGGGCTGGGTGGGGAACGAGCCGCCGAAGTCCTTCTCGCTGTAGCGCACGAACACGGGGTAATAGCGCTCGTCGCCGATTACGATCATCAATGGCTTGTCGTTGGCGATGACCTCGGCGAACCAGCTGGCCACGAAGATGGCGGAGAAGAACAGCAACGAGTAGTAGCCCCGCTTGTTGGTCTTGAATTGATCGATCCGACGGCGCATCAGGGGTGATACGTTCCACCACAGGAAGCGCGTCTGGGGGGGGCTGCCCCCAGCCTGACCGGGCGACGGATCGGGGAAGTGGTCCGCCGTCACAGCTGCCATGTCACGCTCCTCGCGTCTCGAAATCGATCCGCGGGTCGACCACGACGTAGGTCAGGTCGGATATGAGCCGCGCCACCAGACCGAGCAGGCTATAGATATACAGGTTGGCGAAGATGATGGGGTAGTCACGGTTGACCACGGCCTCGAAGCTGAGCAGGCCGAGACCCTCGATGGAGAAGATGATCTCGGTCAGCATCGCCCCCATGAAGAAGATCCTCAAGAGCAGGAACGGGATGCCGGCGATCACGATGAGCATGGCGTTGCGGAAGACGTGGCCGTAGAGGACACTCCGCTCGGTCAGGCCCTTGCTGCGCGCGGTCCTGACGTAGTCCTTGTTGATCTCATCAAGGAACGAGTTCTTGGTGAGCATCGTCAGGCCGGCGAAGCTGCCGATCACCAGCGCCGTCACCGGCAGCGTGATGTGCCAGAGGTAGTCGACGATCCTCTGGGGCCAAGGCATGTTGTGCCAGCCCGAGGAGACCAGCCCGCGTAACGGGAAGAGGTCGAGGTACTGCCCGCCGGCAAACAGGATGATCAGGAGCACGGCGAACAGGAAGCCGGGGATAGCGTAAAGGGAGATGACGACGGCGCTGGTGACGATGTCGAAGCGGGTGCCGTCACGCACCGCCTTGGCGACACCCAGGGGTATCGACACGAAATAGGTAATCAGCGTCGTCCACAAACCGAGGGAGATCGACACCGGCAGACGGTGCTTGATCAGATCGATCACCCTCTCGCCCTTGAACAAGCTCTTGCCGAAGTCGAAGCGTAAGTAGCTCGTCAACATGTTGATGAAGCGCACGTGCGCCGGCTTGTCGAAACCATAGCGCCGCTCGATCTCGGCGATCATCTTCGGGCTGAGGCCCTGCGCACCGCGGTACTTGCTGGCAGCACCCGCCTGCCCCCCCGAGGACCGGGCTTGCGACCCACCGGCCGCCTCTACACCAGCGGCGGAACCGCCAACGCGAGAGCCGACGCCCTCAGACATACCCTTGATCTCGGCGATCGTCTGCTCGACCGGCCCACCTGGTGCGAACTGGATAAGCCCGAAATTGAGCAGCAGGATCACGAACAGGGTGGGGATGATCAACAGCAAGCGGCGAACGATATATGCGCCCATGGCCAGGACCACCTCCTGGGTTAAAAATAGCCGAATCGCGCCGGCGCGGCCGGCCGCACCGGCGCGATCACGTAGGGGCATGATGTACCTCTCCGGCTACTTGCGCGAGCGCATGTACCCATAAAACAGCCCCGCGAG
>CAYYVH010000018.1:0-24822 GCA_964475075.1 uncultured Anaerolineales bacterium
TGCACCGGGCAGGCGCCAGCGCGGGGGAGCCCGCGCCCGGGGGAGTGGCGTGTCCAGGGGGGCCCGAGCCGGCCGCCCTGCCACACCCCCGCGGCTGCCGAGGCAGCCGCCCTATCGGTTTGCGACGTCCGCGCACACTCGACCGTCGTCCGAGTCGTTCCCGGCGTGAGCAGGGCGAAGCCCACAACGCGCGCCGGGTGCTCGAGGGTAGCCGCGACCGTGGCAGTGCTCGAGGCGTGACAGCATGTCAGTAGCGGAACATGTTCTGGCAACAACTCGTCCAGAAGCGCGACCGCATGTGACTTGCGGCCCTGATCCACGACGCCCGCATCGATCCCGGCCCGGACTTCCTGCCCCAGGGCGTCCCGGATAGCCGACTCGTCGAACTCGGTGGCAACTGCGACCACATCCGCACCAGCGGCGCGGAAGCGGTTCGCCAGGGCTCCGGGTAGCCGACCGTCCGGATTACCCAAGATGAGGAGGCGCACTCTACGCCTCCGACCTCGCGCCGGCCCGCAAGATCCGGTCAAGGCTGCGCTCAAGCACCTCCAACGGCTGGGCACCGACCAAGATGTAGGTGCCAGCCACGAGGGCCGGCACGGCCGTCACGCCGTGCGCTGCGGCTGCTGCTGCGTCCCTTGCCAGCACGGAGTCCATCACCCCACTGGTCAGGGTATCGGCCAGCGGCGCCGTGTCGACGCCGAGCGGCCTCAACAGCTCAGCCAGCACTGCGGCGTCACCGATGTCAGCGTGCGCTCCAAAATACGCACGAAAGAGGGCTGCATGCACCTCCGTGGCGGCGCCCGCGAGCTGCTGGGCGGCCCAATGGGCCGCAGCTGCTGCCACCCGGGCGTCGGCGCCCCAAAGTGGACGGACCAGGCTGAGCCCAAAATTAACGGCGGCCAATGTCTGTATCCGAGGCCAGTCGGCCTCTCTGTGTAGTGTGTGCATTTCGCGGTCCGCGGCGGAAAGCGCCGGGTGAGCGCTCGTGATGGCTATGGGGCGCCACCGCACGCATAGGCCCCGGTCCCGGGCGACCTGCCCAGTCGCACTGAATGCCATGTACGAGAATGGACAGGTGTGGTCGAGGAACAACTCCAGCGAGATACTCATGTTGCGTCGTTTGTGTAGTCGTAGAATCCTCGTCGTGTTTTGCGACCGAGGCGTCCGTTTTCGATCATTGCCCGCTGGATGGCGTGCGGTGCGAGCCGCGGCACGCGCGCGAAACCCTCCCAGACGGCCACGGTGGCCGCGAGGCTTATGTCGATGCCGATCAGGTCCATGAGCTCGAATGGGCCCATGGGAAAGCCCCCGTCTCGCACCAGCCGGTCGATGGTCTCGACGCCGGCCGTGCCGTCGCCCAGGAGCCGCAGACCCTCGAGGTAAAACGGCCGAGCCAGGCGGTTCACGACGAAGCCAGGAGTATCGGCAGCCCGGATGGGAACCTTTCCCCAGGACCGAGCAATAGCCATCACCCTTTCCAGGACGGCCTCATCCGTGGCCGAAGCACCGATGACCTCCACCAGTTGCATGGCATGCACCGGATTGAAGAAGTGCATCCCGCACACGCGTTCCGGGTGCGCAAGCGGTCGACTGATGGCGGATACCGATAGACTTGAGGTGTTCGTCGCCAGAATTGCATCTGTCGCGACAAGCGCCTCCAGTTCGGTGAACAGCTGCTGTTTGAGCGCCAACTCCTCGGGGGCAGCCTCGATGACAAGAACACAGGACGCCAGTTGCAGCAGGTCGCGCGTGGGTCGAACGTGCGATATGGCTGCCTCTGCCGCCTCCGGAGCATACTCCTCCTTCACCGCTCCACGCCGAAGGAAGCGAGACAGTTTCGCCAGCGCGCCTTCCAACGCATCGTCCGACACGTCGTGGAGCACGACGCTGTGCCCGGCCAAAGCGGCCACTTGGGCGATGCCGGTGCCCATGGTGCCGGCACCGACCACGCCGATGTTGGGGCCCGCCGCGCTCACCGTCTACAGGCCCAACAGAAGGTCGAGGTAATCCAGCAGGTGACGGGTGATCAGGAAGCGCTCCCGCACGCTCTCCCGCGCCCGACAGCCGATTTCAGCGGCAAGATCCGGGTCCGCCAGCAGCCGGACGATCCTCTCGGCGCATCCGTCCAGGTCATTCGGACCCACCAAGTAACCCGTTACGCCGTCCTCGATCTGAGTCGGAATGCCGCCGACGTTTGTCGCCACTACGGGCGTTCCCTTCCACATCGCTTCCGTGACCGTGAGGCCGAATCCCTCGCGGATGGACTTCTGGAGGACCACGGCGGAGGCGGTCTGCAACACGTTGACCAATTCTGGGTCGTCGCCGCGCACGAACAGGACGTCGGCCGACGCCAGGTGCGGTTTCGCCGCCTTCAGCATCCGCTCTAGAATGAGTGTTCCTTCGGGGTCGTCATTGGCCAGGTTGTAGCAGAATACGAACCGGCAGTCTGCATGTGGCCTCACGCGTTCGAAAACGCTGAGAACACCCTCGGGGTCCTTCCAGGGATCGAACCGGGATACTTGTGTGACCAGGGGTTTGTCGGTGGGGATGCCGTGAAGTTCCAGCAAGCCTGACGCGTTGCTTTCCGTCAGGGCCAAGTTCTTGGGCGACAGGGGATCAATCGACGGGGATATGATCTGCTGCTCGATACCTGTGTCGGAGTGCTGGAACACGGCTGCAGACACGATCATGCGCTCGTACTGCAGTATGAACGGTTCGAGGAACTGCCATGCCTGTGCGTTGGAGTGTGTGATGTCGATGTGGCATCGCCAGACCCACGGTGATGTATGCCGCACGTCTCCCACGAGCGCACAGGGTTGTGGGTCGTGGACGATGACGAAGTCATGGTCAAGAAACGCGAATTGGGCGAAGTTGTGGTTGATCGTCTCGTAGAGCTTCAGATCCTGTTCCGGGAACGGGAGGGCCTGCCCCTGGAGGGCGTTATGCATCTTCTTCGTGACTTCGAAGAAGGCCGGAGTGCCGTGTAGGACGCGCCAGTCAGTCCGTATCCCCACGTCGTTCATGAGAGGTACAAGATTGCCCAGGATCTCCGCCACCCCGCCGCCGAAGCTGGTGGCGTTTACGTGAACGACGGTCGCACCCCGCAACTCTGCCGCCCTGGACCGAATGCTATCGAGGCACTCGTCAGTGACGATGCCACGGTAGTCCGCCAGCTGTTTGCCCCCGAGGTTCATGGTTGATTCTCGCAAGTTGCCCAAGTTGCCCCGTCGCGGCCCGACGGCTCGTACCCAGGTGGTGCCGGCATGCCAGCCGGCTGGTCCGTTGAGGAGCGCGGAATGCCTCAGGCTCGATCGGGAACGGTGATCATCGTGAACAGTGGGTGGATCCGCGGCGCTATTAACATCCCTTCCACTCTGGCTGACGCTTCTCCAGAAAGGCCTGCATTCCCTCCTTCTGGTCTTCCGTGGCGAAGAGCATGAAGAAGTTGCGGCGCTCGACCATGATGCCGTGGTCCAGGTAGTCGTCGAAGACGTTGTTGACTGCCTGCTTCGCGAGGCGCACTGCCAGGGGAGGCTTGGAGGCTATCTCGCGAGCCAGGTCGCGCGCCTCCTCCAGGTAGCTCTCGAGCGGGGCGACGCGGTTCACCAATCCCGCCGCGAGCGCCTCCTGGGCAGTGATGTGGCGCCCGGTGAGTACCATTTCCATTGCCCGGGCCTTGCCCAGAGCCTGGGCTAGCCGCTGGGTGCCACCAGCGCCCGGCATGATGCCGATGTTGATCTCGGGTTGACCGAACCGCGCGGTCTCACTTGCCACGATCAGGTCGCACATCAGGGCCGTTTCGCATCCGCCGCCAAGCGCCCAGCCGCTGACCGCAGCGATGAGCGGCTTCTTGATCGTGCGGATCTTGTCCCACGTAACGAACTGGTCGTTGCCCATCTGCTCCACGACGGAGCTGTTCGCCATGTCGGCGATATCCGCGCCGGCCGCAAACGCGCGGTCGTCACCGGTGATGACGATGGCCCGGACATCGCTGTTGCGGTCGAGGGATCCGAGCGCATCGACCAACTCGCGGATCAGGTTCGCGTTCAAGGCGTTCAGGACCTCGGACCGGTTGAACCGAACGGTCGCTATGGGCGGGTCTTCCTCGATTAGGATGTGCTCGTAGTCCATTGACTCTCCTTGCCAACTCCCCGCGCCAATCCGGAAGAGGCGCGTGTTTAACGGGCGCGGCAAGTCGGCGTCACGGTGGCGGTGCCGCAGCACCGCCACCCGGTCGGGCACGCGTTCTATTCGTTGGTGCGGATTCTGCTATCCGCCCCGGTATTCGGTCAAGGCGGTCTCGTCGACCGTGCCCTGCCATGTATCGGGGTCGGCCCATTCGCCCGTAATGAACCCGCGGGCGATGAGTCGCTGGAAGGCATCGCCAGATGCATAGCCCTCGAGGAAGATCGTGTGATCCTCGGCCTCGCCGGTTGACTTCTGGACGATCCGGGCACGCGGGTCGTTGATGGACCCGGAGTAGCGCGTCACCTCTGTGCTGTGGGTCCCGGCCTCGACATTCCCGGCCAGGGCCATGATGTATGCAAAGGACAGCTTGGCCGACGGTGCTGTTTCGGCTTGTAGCGCTTCGAATGGCATGAAGACTCCTTCTCTCGTTTCCGGGTCGGCGCCGGCTCCCGTTTGGAGCGGTTCGATGCGCGCCGACCGCCGGTTGTGACAGGACAGCAGTTTGCCCCGATTCGGGCTCGCTGTCAACATCCGCAAGGTCCCCCGCGGGCGGCATCGAGGAGATCCTGTATCGTCTGGACCGGCTTGGGCGGTTGCCCTGGGACCTTGTGTACGTTGGCATCTATTAATGCGACGTCGGCGTCTCCACGACGTCGGTGTCTTCGCGCCGAGTAGCCCTCTCGCTGCCCAAGCGTCCCGACAGGAGGCGCCCTGCGGCACCGATCTCAACGAGGCCGAGGGCCGACGCGACAGCCAAGTACGCTGCGAATCCCAGCGAGCCACCCACCGCCGTGAAGACAAGACCCTCGGTCAGTGGGTTGCCTTCCTGTGGGAGGGCCAGGTGCGAACCCGCGAACGCCAGTGCGGTGCGCATCGCGACGATCATGACCAGGCCTGCCACGCCCGCTCGCCACATCGGGGCAGCCAGTTCCCGGATCTCGATTCCGCCTAGTCGAGAAGACAGCAGCCAGAGGAGAAGGACGACCTCGAAAGTGACCGCGATCGCGTTGGCGAGGGCCAACCCGCCCTGGGCGAGGGGGCCGACAAGCCAGAAGGCAAGTAGGATGTTCAGGGTCATAGCGACGGCGCCAACCCGCAGCGGCGTCACCGTGTCCTTTTGGGCATAGTAGGTGCGGGCGATCACCTCGAGAGTGACATGACCGACCAAGCCGAGGGCGAACATCCGCAGCGCAAAGCGCGTGGCCTGACTTGCCTCAGCGTCGAAAGCGCCGGTGCGCAGCAGCACGTCGATGACCGGCCCAGCCAACATCCACAGACTGATCGCGGCCGGCACGCTGAGGGCGATGAGCACGCGCAGAGTGCCCAGCGTGGTCGCGCGCAGCTCCGCCCGCCGGTCGAGGGCCGCTAGCTCAGCCAGTGTGGGAAACACGACGATGGCTATCGCTGTGCCAAACACGGTCTGGGGCATCTGCGACACGACCCAGGCGTAGTTCAGCGCTGATAGCCGGCCATGTGGGAGTTGAGACGCGAGGTGCGTGTTGACAACGAACACTGCCTTCACCGTCGCAAGGGTGAGAACCCGCGGCCACATCAGCGCCAGCACCTCCCGGACGCCCGATAGCCGTAGGCCGAGAACGGGGCGGTAACAAAAGCCGTAGCGGATCAGCCCGGGAATCTTGACCGCCAGGTGCAACAGCGCACCCAGGACCACACCATACGCCAGGCCGCGAATGCCGAACCGCGGTGCCAACCAGATGGCCCCAATCAGAATGCCGATGTTATAGAAGATGGGTGCCAGTGCCGGCAGCAGGAAGTGCTGAAAGGCGTTCAGAATTCCCATCTGGATACCAGACACGGCGAACACCAACGTGCTGATTAGGACGATCCGCATGAGGTCCACGGCGAGAGCCTGCTGCTCGGCTCCGAACCCCGGCGCGAGCACGTCGGAAACGAGCCACGGGGCACCGGCTGCGGCAAGCCCGGCCGTGACCAGCGTAACCAGAAAGACGAGATTGGTCACCGCGCTCGCGATGGTCCATGCTTCGTCCTCCTCGCCTCGGGCCCGCGCGGTCGAGAAGACGGGCAGGAAGGCGCTCATCAGCGCCCCGCCCGCAATGAGCGTGAACAGGAGGTCCGGCACGTTGAAGGCGGCGACGTAGGCATCGTAGTCGGCGCTGGCCCCAAACCGGTGGGCAATGGCGCGCTCGCGAAGCAACCCCACGGCCTTTGACACGACGAACGCGCTCATCACGATCAATGAGGAGCGCGCCATGTGGATCCGGCGGGCCGAGGTCACTGCTGGCGGCCGTTCGATCATGGGGGCCAATGGTATTTGCGGTACGCGTGGTGGGCAAGCACTGGGATGTTGATGACTGCTCGAGACTCCTCACGTTTCCAGGCTGTCGCCGGTCTTCATTCGGCCTGCAGGTCGTTGCCAACGGGTGACCAAGACGCTACCATTTCTACAGGTTCATTCGAGTCACTTCGGGAGCCGTCATGACCGCCGACAACGTGGATCCTCAAGCGAGTGCTGGCGGCGAATTCGATGAAGAGGCTGTTCTGGAGTCCGAGATCCGTGAGGCGCTGCGCCAGGTGGTGGACCCGGAGATCGGCATCGACGTGGTCAGCCTCGGGCTCATCCGCCACATCCTCGTCGGCGATGGCGAAACCGAAGTCCAGATGATCCTCACCACGCCATTCTGCCCATATGGCGGAATGCTGGTCCAACAGGTCAGGTCCACCACGCAGGCGATAGTGGCCGGGGTTGTCACGGTCGCCCTGCTCGATGAGCCGTGGTCGCCGGATATGATGGAGGGGGGAGATCTGTCGGAGTGGGGGCTGCTCTAGGCTCGGCCGTGCGAGCGGTGTGGCCCCGAGCGGAGCGCCCAGAGATTCAGGGTTCGATACCGACCTGCTCCACCAAGCTGACTGTACGGCCTGTCGGGCCCTTGCTTGTCAGACTCTCCCGAGGTCGTGAGCCTTGACTGCTAGCGGTATGTACAGGCCTCGGTGAGGTACGGGCGTGGGGCTGTTCGTCGCGGTGGCGCTGGGCGTCGGTGCGGGCGAGGTTGCCCTCGTCGGCGTGGCCGACGGTGTCCTCGTGGCGCTCGGAGTCGCAGTGGGCGTGAGGCGTGCAGATGCGCGGGCGCGAACCAGGTGCCCGTTGTCCACCCTCAGGAGCACCTCCGCCTGAGTCAGGTCGGCGATAGTGAACGTTACTTCGGGCGGTAGGTCTTCATCGCGGATCGTCCATTCTCCGGCGGCGTCGGTCTGCGTTGCCAGCGGAACCGTTGGGCGGCCCGGCACGAAAAGGCGTAACTGAAGAGTGCTGCTAACCGGCCCGGTGCCCTTCAGTGCGTGTTCCATCGGATCGATCTCTATGCTGAGGCGAGGTACATCGATTTTCGTCGTCCGGCCGCCGGGTTCCCGGAGGACCAGCTGCTGCCCAGATCCGACGCCGATCGCCTCCGCGGTCGGGCTGAAGACGGCCGTGAAACCACCGAAGGTGTCGCTGGACGCTTGTGTCGAGGCGACGACGGTGTCGTCGGCGGTGAGGGTCAGGCTCAATGTTGCCATCGGCGCGGCCCGCCCATTGATCTCCCGTCCACCCATCGTGAACTCCAAGTACGGCGCTACTAGCCTGGCGTAGGTCCGGTGTCCCCGCTCGTCGTGAATACCCACCTCGACCGACGACCCGGCCGGCAAGGGAGCGTCGGACCCGCGGCCTGGGATCGTTCGAGTGAATGCGCCGCTGGCGTCCGTCGTAGCCGTGCGCTGCAAGGTGCCGCGCGCGAAGCCGAGACCGTGTACGATCAGGTAGACCTGTGTGTCAGGTGGACCGGTGCCATACACCGTCCGATCGGTAATTCCGACCGTGCCGCTGACCGCACCCACGGTGTGAGTGATGAGGCCCCCGCCTGGCCACGGCGGGCCGAGGCCGCCCGACGATGTGACGCTCAGCTGATCCTGGCTTGAGATCATGACCGGTGACGCCCCGGTTCTGCCGAGGGTAACTTCGAAACTCCCGTCGGTGCCAGCGGAGGCCGACGTGTTCGCGGCCCATACGGCCCCATTGCGCGCGAGCGTAACGGTCACAGCCGATTGGGGTTGGGCAAAGCCTGAGACGAGGTTGCCTCCCACTTGGGCATGCAATACGGGAACCGTGCGGTCAATGCGCGCTACGTGCCCGGAGGGACTGCGGAGGGCAACCTCGATCCTGGTACCAGCGGCCAGGTCGACCTCGCCACTGAACTCGGCTCCGTATCGGCCCAGCTTCGTCGGGGTCACCTTGAGCGCCCGTCCAAGGCTGGGCTGGCCGTATCCTGGCTCCACTCGAACGGTAACCACACCGTCGGTGGGCGCATCGCCTTCCACGACGTCGGCTTCGAGGTCGACGTCGACCGTCAGGACGGGGATCGTCATGGTGACCACGTCGGAGCCAAAGATGACCGTAAGCATGTCCCCGGCGTTGGGCAGGACAACCGCGCCACTTGCCGCGCGCAGCGTTGCCTCGAACCGACCGGTCCCGCCGGCGGTCGTCTCGACGGCAGCCCGCACGCCCCCGGCCGGGTCAGACAGGGCGATCGCCACGGCGGCACCGAAGTGAGCATATCCGCCCAAGATGCCCGTCTCCAACATGACACTCAGCCCCGATGCGTCCTCTGAAACGCTCAGGGAAACCTGATCCTCGGCCGCAAGCGCCTCCGTGGTGACACGGTCGCCCGGGGTCAAATCCCACTGGCCCGCCAGATCCGCCACGTAGCGGCCGTTTACGTCGGCGGTGGCGGAAAACGTCCGTTCGTGATCCTCTCGAGCGGCCGTCACCTTGACCAGATCTCCACGGGGAGCCAATCCAGTCACTGTTTCGGCGGCGGTGTTGGCCTCGGTCGTGACCAACGGAAGCTGGAGGTCGAGCGCCCAGCCCGCGACCGAAACCGACAGCCAGTCGTCGGCGTGGACCCGGACGGGATTGCCTTCATCGTCCACGAGCTTGAGTGACCAATTCGGCGCACCGCCCGCACTGGGGCTCGCGATGATGCCTTCCGCTCGACCCAGAACATAGCCGTCACGTGACAACATTACGGACACCAGACGACCCGATGGTCCGACGCCGCTGACGGAAACTTCGCCGGGAAACACCTCCAACCGAGGAGCAGCCCACTCAAGGGCTACCTCATGTCCGTCAGGCCGGGACATCACGACGTGCCCCGTCGTACCCGGCAGAATGTCGAACTGCCCACTGAAGTCGGCTGCGAACCGCCCCGAGTCCTCGGCAATCGTCTCGACGAAGATGTCCTCTGGGGCGTCCACCATTATCCGGAGCGGTGCGTGTGGCGGCGCCAGGCCCGCCACGACGTCCGCCGCGGGATCGGCCGATCCAGAGATAGCCGGCAGCAGTAGATCGACCGCCGGTCCGGTGCCCATGGCAACGATGAGGCGGTTACCTGGAGCCGTGCGGACCGCGCGTCCGTCGACAGCCCGAAGTGTGAGTGTGAACTCACCGCCTCGGTTGACAGTGGCCTGCCCCTCGGCCCGGAACGCACCGCCCTGGCCGCCCTCGCGCAGGGTGGCTGCCACCGGTGCGCCTGGCGCGCCAAAGCCGGTAACAGTGTCATCGTAAAGGGAAGATCTGATCAGCACGCCGGTCGCCGCCGACGAGCCGGCGCTGGCCGCCAACAGCCGACCGCGAAGGGCATCGAAGGGATGCGCGCGTGCGACGACTGGCAGCAACACCAGCGCAGCAACCAGGTTTGAGGCGACGAGTGCGTAATGGCGGTACATGGGCTGTGTTTCAGAATCTCCGAAGATCCCGTTTCAACGGCGTGAGGAGTGTCAGCCGGCAATGATGGTCAATGACTGGGGGGCCTGTCAAAGCCAGGTGGGCGGCTGGCAGGTTCGTGGGCGGTGTTGCCTAACGATCGTTGGGTGGCCGTTGGCTGGCCACCGGTTGGGCGTCAGCGATCGCGCTCCACGGCGCGTTGCACGAGGGCCGTCAGTTCCTGCCGCAGCTCCGGTTTTACTGGCACATCGCCGAGTGTCGCGAGGGCGATCGTGGCCCAGCGTTGTGCCTCCTCGGTGCTCCGAGACCGCAAGCCGGCGGCCTCGAGGCGCACCGCCATCTCCGCTGCTGCCTGTGCTTCGAGCGTCGGGCTGGCGAACAGACGAGCCAGATCCGGGCCGAGTATCTCGTCCTCGAGGCCCAAGACTATGGGCAGGGTCTTCTTGCGACGTTCCAGATCACGGCCGGTGGGTTTGCCCGTGCGTGATTCGGCTCCCCACAGGCCGAGGACATCGTCCTGGATCTGGAAGGCGACTCCTAGTGCCTCGCCGTACCGGCCAAGGGCGTCAGCGGTGGCCCCGTCCGCCCCGCCGGCGCGGGCCCCCATGCTCGCCGCCGCACCCAGCAGCCCGCCGGTCTTGCGGCTGACCATGGCCACGTAGTCTGTCGCCGCGATGCTCTCGGCGACCTCGAACATCATGTCCATGTGTTGGCCCTCCGCTAGGCGCACGCACGCTACATCGTAGCGTTGGACCAAGTCGAGCTTCACGCCGTCGGGCAGTGGCCCGGCGGTTATCTGCCGACGGGCTATCGCAAACAGCGCATCACCGGCGTTGATCGCTCGTTCCTCCCCCACCAGCGTCCACAGGGTTGGCCGGCCCCGCCTAAGACGGTCACCGTCCTCGATGTCGTCGTGGATCAGCGAGAACTCATGCGTCAGCTCGATCGCTGTTGCACTGGGGACCGCAGACTCCCCAGCTCCGCCGACGGCCTCACAGGTCATCAGGCACAACAGGGGTCGGATCCCCTTCGCCGAGCGAGCTTCTTCCGGCCGGCCCACAATGTCGGCCCAGCCGAGCTGGTAGGCTAGCAGCAGGTAGAGATCGTCCACCGCGTCGCCAGGTGGTGCGATGGCCTCTCGCATTCTGGCGTGCACGGGTTTCAGGCGCGGGTCCGGTCCGGCCGTGGGCGTAGTCCCCTTCATGGACTCACCAGGTCTTGCGTCCCACTTCGACAAGAGCCTGTGATCCGCGCAGCTCGTCGATGCTTGCTGCCCCGATTGCGAACATGGCGGCACGAAGGACGTGGGTGACGACGTCGATTTCCTCCACGACGGCGTCAGTGGACTCGGCGGCCGCGAGCAGGAACGGGCCGGCCATTCCGGCCAGCGATGCGCCCAAGGCCAAGACCTTGGCCACATCGAGCCCGTCACGCAATCCCCCGCTGGCCACGACGTCCACCTCCGGGGCTGCTCTCCGTACGGCCCGAAGGCTCTCGGCGGTGGGAATGCCCCAACCGATGAAAGCGGCAGCGATGCGGCCACGGGCCTCCGTCGGGGCGCGGTGCCTTTCCACTTCACTCCAACTCGTTCCCCCGGCGCCAGCCACGTCGATGGCGGCCACTCCGGCGTCGGCCAGGAGGCGGGCGTCGTCACCGGATATTCCCCAGCCGACTTCCTTGGCGATTACCGGCACGTCCAGTGCGCGCGCGACCGACTCGATGCGGCCGAGCAGGCCATGCCATCGGGAATTCCCTTCTGGCTGCAGCGCTTCCTGGAGCGCGTTTAGGTGCAGGATGAGTGCGTCGGCCCGTATCATCTCCACCGCGCGCCGGCATTCGTCGACGCCGTAGCCGTAGTTGAGCTGAACGGCGCCCAGGTTGGCGAACAACGGCACGTCCGGGGCGACGCCGCGGACCCGGAAGGTGACCGCCAGAGCGTCAGACTCGAGCGCTGCGCGTTGCGAGCCGACGCCCATGGCGATCCCGCGAGCCTGAGCGGCCTCGGCCAGGCGCAGGTTGATGTCCTCAAGCCCCTCGGCACCGCCCGTCATGGACGAGATGAGTAGCGGCCTGTCGACGGTTAGGCCAAGGAAGCTGCCAGCCGTGGACACGTTCTCCAAATCGATCTCAGGCAGGGCTCGGTGCACGAAGTGAAAACGCTCCAGACCCGTGGTCAGAATGCTCGTTACCCGCTCCGCCAGGGCAATGCGCAAATGGTCTTTCTTCCGGCGTGCGGTCGACTCAGCGTCGGACACTTTCCACCACCTACTGCGTTGAAGCTGCCGCGGTAGCCTCAGTCGTTTGGCTGGCATTCTGCCCACGCAAGGCGCATTCGTGACCCAGCGCGCAACTTTCGGCCTCGTCCGGTGTTCACCTTTTCGGAGTGTGGTTGCACGAGGGCCAGAGCGGGCAGTATGGTCCACGGATCGATGCGCTGTCAAGCTGGACGGGATTGACCGGTGCCCATCTCCAACCTATACTCAACCGGCTGGCGGTAGTGTGGCCGCCTAGGGTTGCGCGTGTGCGACATCAGAGAGGAGATACCTTACGATGGCCATGTCCGAGGGAGAGGTCAAAGAAGACGTCCAGGAAGATGAAATGGATGAGGCCAAGCGAGAAGTCTTCGCCCGCGTTCGTGACATCATCGTGGAGAACCTGGGGGTCGAGTCGGACGCGGTGATGCTCAAGACCAGGTTCCGTGAGGATCTTGAGGCGGATTCACTTGACCTGGCCGAGCTCATAATGGACTTCGAGGACAAGTTCGAAGTGGGCGACATCAGCGAAGATGACGCAATGAAGATCGAGACCGTCGGTGACGCGGTGGAGTACATCCACAACGTGCTCGTGACTGCGTGAGCGAGTCGGGCACCACGGGGGCCGGGCCAGAGGGTCCGGCCCTCCTGACGTGTGGGCGGGGAGTGGAACATCGCGCGATCGTCGGTGTCGACGTAGGCGGTACGTTCACGGATTTCGCCGTGGTGGGCCCAACCGGGCTGGTCGTCGACAAGCGGCTGTCTTCCCCCGGCGATCCCTCCGAGACGGTCCTGGCCGGTCTGATGGGCCTGGATCCCGACGCCGCGATGGACGTGGCGCATGGCACTACCGTGGCAACGAATGTGCTCCTGGAGCGGCGCGGATCGCGCACTGCATTCGTGACTACTGCCGGCTTTGCTGACCTGTTGGCCATCGGCAGGGGAACACGGGCTGACCTATACGCGCTAGCGCCCCGCTCGCCGCCAAACCTGGTTCCTCCCGAGCTGTGTTTTGAGGTGGACGAGCGCGTGGGAGCCGACGGGATTCCCATTCGCCGACTTGATGATGCAGCAAGCGCTGAGGTAGCGCTACAGGTTGCCGCAGTCGGTGCCGAATCGGTGGCCGTCTGCCTGCTCTTCTCGTACCTCTATCCCGAGCATGAGCGCTCGGTGGGCGAGGCCCTCGCCGCTGTCCCTGACGGGCCGGAACACGTGTCCCTCTCCGTTGATGTGCTGAGCGAGTTCCGCGAGTACGAGCGCGCCAGCACCGTGGTCGTGAACGCGTACGTTGCACCGGTCCTGCAGCGGTATATCGATCGCTTGGTCCGGACTGCCGCGCCGCGACGCCTGGTGGTGATGGGCTCCCATGGGGGAACCCTCTCGCCCTCGGAAGCGACTCGGTTGCCGGCGGCAACGGTCCTGTCGGGGCCGGCGGCAGGAGTGGGCGGTGCCCTCGCGGTAGCACAGCGGGTTGGGCATGAGCGCATCATCACGCTTGACATGGGCGGTACTTCCACCGATGTTGCGCTTTGCGACGGCGAGGTGCCGTTTTCCGCCTCAACCGTGATCGATGGGCTGCCGATTCAGCTGCCCGCTGTTGACATCCACACGGTTGGCGCCGGCGGCGGTTCGATCGTGCGAACAGATGAAGGGGGCGCAATGCGCGTAGGCCCGCAGAGCGCCGGCGCCGATCCTGGCCCGGCCGCCTACGGCCGGGGCGGCCGCTACGCCACGATCACCGATGCCCACGTCTGCCTGGGTCGATTGCCGGCCGACGCTCCGCTGGCCGGCGGGCTCCAGCTGGACGTGTCGGCTGCCGGCAGCGTGTTGGGTGCTGTGGCGGCGGAACTTGGCGTGGGTGTCGAGGACGCGGCCCTGGGAGCCCTGGCAATCGTGAACGCTGCCATGGAGCGGGCGCTGCGGCGCGTGTCAGTGGAGAGGGGCTTCGCACCTCGCGAGTTCACGCTAGTGGCCTTCGGCGGAGCAGGTCCGCTGCACGCGTGTGAGTTGGCCGACGCGATTGATGCCGGCGGAGTCCTCGTGCCGGCCGCACCTGGGGCCCTGTCGGCGTTGGGTCTGGCAACAGCCGCCCCAGTAGCGTTAGCCTCCCGTTCCGTCCTGCGTCCGCCCGGGGCGGGAGAGGTCGATCTGCAGGCCGTGTTCCAGGACCTCGAGCGCGCCGGTCGCGAAGCGCTGGGCAATCCGGCGGATGTGGACGTCGAGCGCCTGGCGGACGTGCGCTACGTGGGCCAATCGTGGGAGCTGACCGTTCCCTGGCCACGAGCAGCAGATCCGGTAGCGGCGTTCGAGGCCGCCCATGATCGGCGGTACGGTTACGCGCGGCCAGGTGCGCCCACAGAGATCGTGACGCTGCGGGTTCGGGTCAGGGCGCCGGCCGCGGCCCCGCTGCCGCCGGCCCCAGCGCCGGTAGCTGGGCCGGCGGGGGCGACAGACATGGTCCTTCCAGACGGCCGTCGGGTGACGTGCAGGGTACAGCCTCGTTGGGCGCTCCTGCCGGGCGACTCCGTGGACGGCCCAATCGTGCTGACGCAACAAGATACGACTACGTTCGTGGCGCCGGGATGGACGGCACGCGCCGGTGCGTGGGGCGACCTGGAGTTGCGGCGCGTGTAGGGGCGTGGTGTCGTTGGGGCGAAGCACTTGCATCGCCCCTACGGACCAATCCGGCGCGTGGACCGCGCACGCGAATACGGATTGCCGGTGCTGTGTCGTGTGTTATAATGGCGATCGAATCACCTTTCGCAGTCCTAGTGGGAAGCGCGGCATCCGACGTTGCATCGTACGGGCCTGGTCAGTGGCGGGGTCCGGTGAGCTTGACGGCCAATCCAGGTGGACAACTCGAGTCCGTGGCCCGTATCTTGGACCTGCGGCCATACGTTCTACAATCCGGTATAGGATGTGTCGCGTGGTGGTTGGACGGCGTGAGTCGGGACGAGCGAGGTTGCCCACTCCGAGTGCGTGTCCGTGCAGCCGCTATAGTCGCCATGCTGCCCCGTGGCGGCCGTGTCCGTTCGTGGATCGGCGCACGAGGAGGGGAGAGTTAGCTTGAGACCGGTTGGCGGGTCTGCACTCTGCATCGCGCCCGACGTGTGTGGCCCTTCCAGCGAAGGGGTGGCGACTTGCCCATCCTAGAAGCGCGCCTGCTCGGTCCGCCTCGCTTCACCATCGAGGGGCGGCCGGCCGAGGTTCCCTCCGCCAAGGCTCGGGCTCTGCTCTGTTACCTGGTTGCGACGCGCCAGGTGCACTCACGCGACCGGCTGGCTGGTTTCCTCTGGCCGGACGTTCCCGATAGGAAGGCGCAGGCCAGCTTGCGAACGGCCTTGTACGACGTGCGACGGGGTCTGGGTGAGCACGCCGGCGAATTCGTCTTCGTCGAACGAACGCGTGTCGCCGTCTGCACTGAGGCTGAGATTTCCCTGGATGTGGCCGCCCTGGAGGCTGCCGGTCCCCAGAAGGGCACCTCCGACCTGGCCACACTGATCGCTGCAGCAGAAGCCTACCGGGGGGAGTTCCTCGAGGGCGTCAGCCTGCCCGATGCGTACGACTTCGACGACTGGGTATTCCTCGAGCGCGAGCGCCTGGCCCACCTCTATCTCAATGCGCTGTGCCAGCTGGGGCAGCACTACTCCGAGGCCGGGGATTTCGGCCGGGCCATCGAGGCGGCCCGGCGAGTGCTGGCTGCGGACCCGCTTCGGGAGGATGTGCACCGGTCGTTGATGCGGTTCTATGCCCATTCTGGGCAGAGGGCGGCGGCATTGGCCCATTACCGAAACTGCGTCGAGATTCTCGAGCGGGAGCTGAAAATCGAGCCGCTGTCGGCCACCACGGAGCTGTATCAGCGGATTATTGCGGGGGAGCCGTTGGAGGCCGAGCCGGGCGGGCCGGCGCCGATCAACCGCGCGGCTGCAGCACGCGTGGTTGTCCCGCAGGTCGATCCGTTGGCCGCCCTCGACAGACGAACGGCGCTAGTCGGCCGGTCTGAGCCGCTCGAGCTGCTTTCGACGGCGTGGGAATGTGCCGTCCGGGCCGTGGGCGGGTTCGTCTTGGTGCGCGGTGAGGCCGGAATCGGGAAGACGCGGCTGATCGGCGCGCTGTTGCAGAGGGTCGGCCCCGATGCCACGGTGCTATTCGGCCGATGCTACGAGGCGACCACCAGTCAGCCCTATGCACCAGTAGTTGCCGCCCTGCGGCGCTCGCTGCCTGATCTGGATCTCGAGACGCTCGAACTGCCTCAGGTGTGGCTACGCGAGATTGCCCGTCTGTTGCCTGAAATAGAGGCGTTCGCGCCAGGGGGCACAAACGCACCGTTGGACGGCGTGCGCGAGCGCGATCGGCTGTTCGAGGCCGTGCGGGCGTTGCTGTCGGCCTTGGCGGCGCAGCGACCATCGCTCCTGATTCTAGAGGACGTGCATTGGGCTGACGAGACCTCGCTCAGCCTACTCGAGTACATTGCGCGCCATGTCAAGGTGCACCGCCTGCTGCTGGTGGTGACCTACCGCGCGGAGGAGGTTTCCCCAGAGCGGCGCGCGTTGTTGCGGACGCTGATGGCCCACGGCCGGGCGATCGAGCTTCCCTCTCTCTCGGCCGCCCAGACCGCCGAGTTGGTCGGCGTCCTGTCCGCGTCGGATGATGTGCCCAAGCACTTCGGTCGGCGCCTGCACCGTGCCACTGGCGGCAATCCGTTTTTCCTCGTTGAGACCCTCCGGGCTCTGTTCGATCAGGGCACGCTCCAGGCTGGGGAGAGGGGTTGGACCACGATCGCCGAGTCAGGGGAGCTCGACTACGCGGCCATACCGATTCCCGAGAGCGTCGGCCTAATCGTAGATGCGCGACTGGACCGCTTGAATGACGACGCACGGACGCTGTTGGACTGCGCGGCTGTGCTGAGGCGTGACTTTGCCTTCGAGGTGGTCCAGACCGCGTCGGGTGTTCCGGCTGCGGCGGCGCTCGACGGGCTGGACGAGCTGTCGCGTCACGGACTCATCCGTGAAGTCGCCGCTGGTAGCGACCGCGAAGACGTGCGCTACGACTTTGCCCATGCGCTCGTGCGCGATCGGGTGTACCAGTCCCTTACCGGTGCGCGAAGGCAGTACCTGCACCGGCAGGTAGCCGGGCTCCTCGAGTCGGCGGTACCCACGGTGCCGGAACGCATTGCCTACCACTATACCCGCGGCGGCGTGCGCGACCGCGCCTGCGCGTGGTCGCTTCGGGCCGGGGCGGCAGCACTGGCGGTCTACGCCGGTGAGAATGCGCTCGTGCACTATCGTGCGGCACGCGAGCTGGCCGTCTCCGCGGTGGAGGAATACGCGGCTCTGGCAGGAATGGGCGATGCCCACTTGGGGCTGGGGCAGCCGCGGCCAGCAATCGACTGTTTCGATGCGGCCCTACCCCTGGCGCCGGGCGGGGAGGATCGGGCGGAGCTGCACCGGCGCATTGGCCGTGCACACGAGCGTGAAGGCGCCTACGACCACGCCCTGGAGGCGTTTGGGCGGGCGCAGCGGATGCTCCGCGGCCAGGCCATGTCGATGACGGCTCTGCGAGTTGCCGACGGACTGGCGACAGTCTACGTGCGCCTTGGGCGGCCTGCGGAGGCGGCCGGATTGTGCCTCGATGCGCTGGCCTGGTTGGCGGCCAATCCGGGTGTGGAGGGTGCGCGGAGGGCCGAGGCCTGGATTCGCAACACGTTGGGCATGGCCCACCTTCACGACGGCGAGTTCCCTCCGGCGGTGGAGAATCTACAGCGCAGCCTGGACCTGAAACGCGAGCTTGGCGATCGACTGGGTGAGGCCACCCTCCTGAACAACTTGGGCGTGGTACATTACCACGCCGGGGACGACGAGCAGGCGCGGACCTACTACGCGGGCAGCCTGGAGATCAAGGAAGAGATCGGTGACGGCTACGGCCGGGCGATCGCCCTCGCCAACCTGGCGCTGATCGAGACGCACCTGGGCCAGTTCGATGCCGCAGCAGACTGCCTCGAGGCGGCCGAGGACTCCGCCGGCACCGTCGGCGCAAGGTGGCTCATGCCGGAGATCCGGCGCATAGCGGCGCAACGGGCGCTCGCGCTCGGGGACTCGGAGGCTGCGCTAGCGTCGGCCGAGGCCGCGCTGGACGCAGCGGAAGAGCTGGGTGTGCCGGCATTCATCGGTGTGGCCCACCGGGTGCTCGGGGTGGTCAAGGGATCCGGGTTCGACGATCCGCGGGCCGCTAAGGAGCACTTCAGGACAAGCCTCGCCGTATTTGAGATGCTGGACAACGAGCACGAGCGGGCCAAGACCCATGCCGCCTACGCGGAGGTGCTCACGGCGGTCGGGAGCCCCGAGGAAGCCCAAGCGCACCTCCAGGCAGCGATGGAAGTTTTCGAGCGGTCGGGCGCGCACGGTCGCCTGAGCCGGCTGGAGCCGCTCCTGGGCGAGTAGCCCAGTTTATCGCTCTCCTTCGAGGTGCAGACGCGGTAGGAATACCGTGTGGACGGGTCGCTCCAGCATCCACGTCACCGGAGCGCTCACCACCGCCGGACCACCCTCGGGCCCGAAAACGACCACGCCGTTCAACGGGCCATCCTCGCCCTCGACCCCATTCGTACAGACCTCGACCGAGTACTCTCGCCCGGCCTCCACGTTGGCCGGCACTCCCTGCGCCCGCATGTCGTTGCCCGAGACGACGTCTATGGTCAGGTCGAAGGTCGTCCCCGACGCGGGTACATCGAAGGGCTCGACCACGATCAGGTAGTCGCCCGGCGGCCGGATACCGCTCAACTCCACCCGCTCGTTCGCGGTCGGAGACTCGGACCTGGCGAGCTCCTCGTCAGCCTCACCGTCCCGGTCCAGGTCGTAGTAGACGACAAGGTCGAGGTCCGAGCCAGGCTCGCCCCGCAGTGCGACCACGAAGCGCGCTGCGCTCCCTTCGACGGTCAGCGTGTGGGTGTAGAGCTCCCCCGCACCGAGCGACTGGCCGTGGACCTCGGTGACATCACTCAGACCGATGGCCGCGAACTCGAATCCATCGAGGTCGATCTGGGACTCCAGGTACATCGTCGTGCACCCGTCGGAATAGAGGTGGAGGAGTGCCGGTCGCACCCGCACCGAGCCGACCGTCGTCTCGAACGGCAGCTCGAACTGCGATCCGCTGAAGAGGACATGGTGCAACATCAGCTCGGTAAGCCCCTCGGCCGCCGGTGCCGCGATCCAGTCCTCGTTGGCGCCGGATGTCGTGTTGAAACGCCACGTGCCGCTGTCCACATAGGCGCTCTGGCTGGCGCCGATCTTCTCGAGTGTGTGCGGGCCGTACCAGGCGAGGTCCGACCAGTCGTCATCGCTATTCTCCGGATCGGACGGGTCGCTGTACCGGTCGCGCGCTCGGCCCCAGATGCTCGTGTCGATGTCGGAGGACTCCGCGATCGCATCGTCCCAGCGGGTGCGCACCAGCCAACGTGTTCCCGGTGCAGGATCCGACGCGTCCACGAAGAAGAAGCGCCAATCGCCGGTCTCGGGTCGCCACGACCGGTCCGTGCCGCCCCGCACAGCACCGTTGTCGTAGGGGGAGTCGCCGTCGCGGGCATCCTTGCCGCCGAGGGCGATCGTACCTTGCCAGGCGTAGCGTGCCGACACGTTTGCGTTCACGGGTATCACGACTCGCTGGACGGGCAGCTCGTAGCCGCCACCGGCGGCAAACGGCGGGTCGTCCCCAGCGCGATCGTAGTCCGCGAAGATCGCTCCCTGATACGCGCCGGGTGCTGCATCAGCGGGCACCCGCAAGGTCGCGCTGAACGCCAACTCATCGTTCGCCGGTACCTTGACCACGGGATCGGAGACGGTCAGCCAAGCCCAGTCCTCGTAGGCGAAGAACTCGATCCGGAACGTCATCGTCGTCTCCGGCATGAGCGGTGTTCGGCCGGTGCAGGTTTCCGGGTCGTTCTCGTCTTCGCAGTCCATCTCGGAGTGCCACACGCCGATGTGCAGCCCATCGCGCCACCGCTCGAGCGGGTGGTGCACCCCCACTTCCCAGTTGTTGGTCTCCGCGGTGTGCTCGTTCAGCGCCTCGAATTCGTAGCGGTCCATTTCGGCTGTCGACCAGTCGATGTCGCCGTTGCCGTTCTGCTGGAAGTTGACGGTGCCGTTGCTATTGGCATCGGACCACAGCTGGCCATCGCCGTCCCAGTCGGTGTGCTGTATTATCCGCACGGAATAGCTGTTCTCGAGTAGGACCGCGTCGTCGCGGTCGATGTCGGCCTGCGTGAGTGGCAGGGCCGCGCGAACGATCATGAGGTCGGTACCCTCGGGGATCCCCCCTCGCTCGATCGGAATAAGGTAGTCCGGAATCGCCCGTAGGTCTCCGTATGCTCCCGGGCTTTTATATTCGGATTCGCTGTTGAGGTTGGTGTTCAGCACGCTCTCGTGCGCGCCGAGACGGCGCAGCGTCTGCCCACGCAAGGTCACGTCGATGGGCCCGTCGCTTGGATTGCGCAAGGTGAACGAGACCGTGTGGGTGGATCCCGGCGTCGCCAGTTTGGCAAAGCCGGGGTATCTCTTGCCGCGGTAGTCGCCCGCGGTCCACCGGGATGGAATGGCGAAGACACCGTGATCGCCGGAGGCGATGCGGACGGCGTCCGCTGCATCCAGCACACCGGCGCCCATCGTGAACGTGTCGTAGCCTGCGAACCTCGCCCCCGCCATCAGGACCGACCGGGCCTCCTGCCACGTTGGCCAGCGACCGTGCTTGGTGCGGAACGCCTCGTAGGTGAGTGCCATCGCCCCGGCGGCCGCGGGTGACGAACGGCTGGTGCCCCCCCATGGAATGTTGGCCTCCTCACCTCTGCCCGTGCTTGTTGCCACGGCTCCAGGGTTGGCCGAGAGTATGTTGAGCGGTGCGGCGCCCCATCCGCTGGCCCCATTGGCCGTGATGTCGGGGCCGTTACGGCCGTCGGCGCCGGGACCGCGGTTGGAGAAGGCGACGATGTCGCCGAAGGTGATCTGGCGCGTCTCGGTTATCGAGAGCCCCACGGCGGAGCCGAATTGGGTGGACGAGCCAATTCCCAGGCCCGTGACCGGGCTCGGTGGCGTAATGGTGCCATAGCCCGGCGCGCCGTTGCCGGTGGCCACCAAGAAAGTGGTCGACGGGCTGAAAGATCGCACGTAGTGGTCGATGAAGCGCGAGTCAGGGTCCCAGCCCTCGTGATCCAACTCGGACGATCCGTAACTGTTGGAGGTGATCTGGACGTCGTCGTCCTGGCGATCCGGATCGTGGCCGAAGATCGCGTAGCGCCAGGCGCTCTGGGTCACGATGTTGGTGCTTAAGACATCTCCGATGGCAACGAGCTTCGCGCCGGGGGCAAGGCCGGGGTTCACGGCCGCGGGGACGCCGCCAGGCAGGTCGCGCAGCGACACGCGCCCTCGATGCTCACCCAGACGGCCTTGCGATACAATGCTAGAACTACACATCGTTCCGTGGAGGCCCAGATCCACGAACATTCCGACCAGCGTGCCTGCCTCCGGAATCTCGTCCTCCACTCCCCACAGATAGGCCCCTGGTATGGGAAGCTTCCCGTCAGCCAGGAAGTAGAGCAGGCCGCCCGACAGGTCCGCGATGCCATCGGGCGGGTCGTCGATGTCGCGCCAGGACAGCGGGCTGCTCTTCGTGACGGGTTTCTCGTCCGTGAAGTCGTGATCGGAATCCAGGTCAACGTAAATCGTGTCGTAGGCCCCGGACTCGTTGGCGTCCACCAATAACACTCCGACGAACTCGCCCCGGCGGATGGCGGTTAGGAAGTAGTCCGGATGGTGGCCGAAGCGGACGCGGGCGCCCTTCGATGCCGGCACGATGTAGTCACACTCTGCGTCGAGAAGCCCGAAACGCGCGTTCAGGGGGCGGAAGCACGCCGAGGTGACTGTCTGCCCTTCGCGCTCGGTCTCGGTGACCTCGGACTCCTGGTACAGCTCGATCAATCCCCCTTGCCCTGTCCGCAGGAGTCCGGACCCGGGAGCCACCACGCGGTCGATCACGAACTGATAGGCGGCGGTTGGATCGTACACCTGCGGCCAGCCCGCGTACGGATGGCCGTCTGGCAGCACGGCCCACGTATCCTGCAGGTCCTGCTGGGCGAAGTCGACGCCCGTGTCCAACATGGCCACCTTGACGCCGGTGCCCCGGAAGCCCATTCCCCAGGCCTCGGCCGCGCTGTGCCCGTCGCGGATGTCGAACCAACCGGACGGGGCGTTGCCGCGACCATCATCGGAAGTGGGTACGGAATCGCCGGGATCATCCCGGCCGCCCTCGGCGATAGCAGGTGGACTACCCGGATTGGAGTCTGGCGGGCTTGCCAGTCCCGCCCGAATACCGAGCGACTCAAGCACGTTCGGGTCAAGAGGACGGCGCGTCGGGTCCAGCTCGCCCGAGCTGATTCGGGCAACCCCGGGCAGCGATGCGATGCGGACGAGATCGGCCGACCGGGCATCGAGGATCGCGACGTGCTCGCCGGCCGGCCAGGTGAAGGTGTGGACCCGCTCAGCGAAGGCGCCGAGATCGATCGGCTCGGCCGATTCAACCACGACGAGCTGTGTGGAATTCGAGTTCTCGGCGGCCGCCGTTCGGAGGGCAGGCGCGATCTTGGCCATCGGTGCCGCGCCGGCCATTTCCGAGAGCATCTCCACGGGCGATGGCTCGACCGTAATCTCGTCGGCGGGCGGGGCAGTTCGTTGTGCCCTGGCCGGGATGGTCAACGGTGCTGTGCCGATGGCGGCGGCCAAGAGTAGGAGTGCAACGAGGAGTCTGATCAGCGCAGTCGGTCGCATGTCGGAATGGCTCCTTTGTCTGCAAATGAATGTCCGCTGGCGAAGTTGGTCGCTGTTCCTCCAACGATAGCGGCGACCGTCAAACCGAGGCTTGATGCCTCACCTCACAGGGGGAAGATCCCATCCGGCGGTGCAATCTCCGGATCTGGCCATTGTGACCGCTCCCGCAACTCGCCTGGCACACCATCCATCGGCTGCAGCCACAGGCCGAGCACGTTCCCGGCCAGGGTGCGGAGTACGTCCTGGACAGCCGTCACATTGGCATCGGCGGGTGCGGCCAGGATGTCATCGGCGAGGTCCATGACAACACCAAGGGCCGATGGTGCGTCCAGATCATCGTCCATTGCGGCCGTGAACCGGGGGCCGTAACTGGCCGGATCCACCATCCCGCCTTGGCCCGCCTCTCGTCCCACGGCGGCGTGAAGCGAGCGTGTCCAAGCCGCTGTTGCCTCGAACGTATCAGTGTCCCATTCCCAGGGCGACCGGTAATGGCTGCGCAGCAGGTACAGGCGGAGGGTGTCGGGATGATGCCTCTGCAGTAGCTCGTGAGCCAGCACCAAGTTGCCCAGGCTCTTCGAGATCTTCTCGCCGTCCTTCCGTACCATGGCGGTATGAACCCAGAACCGTACCCACGGGCACCTGCCGCTCACGGGCTCGGCCTGAGCGACGGAACAGGCGTGGTGCGGAAAGAGCAGGTCCGCGCCGCCGCCGTGGATGTCTAGCTGCTCTCCCAGCAACTCGAGCGCCATGGTGGAGCACTCGATGTGCCAGCCGGGGCGTCCGGCGCCCCACGGGCTGTCCCAGGCCGGCTCGCCCGGCTTACCCGCCTGCCAAAGCACGAAATCCAGCGGGTCATCCTTGTTCGGGTCGTCGGGCACGTTGCCCCGCTCGTTGGCGGTGGCCAGCATGGCGTCGCGCTCCATCCGCGCCATGCAGCCGAACTTCCGATCAGCTCGTATCCGGAAGTACACGCTGCCCCCGCGAGCGTACGCCAACCCTCCGCCGATCAAAGCCCGGATGTGCCTCTGCATGGCTCTGATGTACCCGGTAGCCCCCGGAAACACATCCGGCGGCAGGATGTTGAGAAGCGCCATGTCTTGCGTGAACCGGGCCGTCCACTCCTGGCCCAGCTTCCGCCAATCGCTGCCGGTCTCCTTCGCACGCTTGAGGATGTCATCGTCGATATCCGTCACGTTCTGGACGTAACGCACGGACCAGCCATGGACCGTCCGCATGTGCCGAATCAACACGTCAAACATGACATAAGTGAAGGCGTGACCGAGATGGGTCGTATCGTAGGGTGTGATGCCGCACACGTAGACCGTGACCGGCTGACCAGTTCGCGGGCGGAACTGCTCCACCTCTTGGGTCGCCGAATTGAAGAGTCGCATCGTGACCTCGGTACTCCGCAGGAGTCTGTCCACGCGTGGGCGAACTGGACGTGCCTCGAGGCGCCAACGCGATGGGCCAACGAGTATAGGGCGCGTGTCGTGCCGCGTCCAATACGGACGCGCCGTGTTTTATACGGCGCCTGGCTGTGCCCAGGGCACTCGGTGGGTCGTCCGCAACGGGTGGCTGCGCTACAATAGGCGGCATGTTCCGCAGCCTCTGTCGGTGTCCGGAGTGGGCTGGCGTCGGTCAGGTGGGCCGGCAGGCTCGGCCTCTCAGCCTCGTCCTGGTCGCTGGCACTGCAGCCACCCTGGCGACGGTGGCCTTCCTGCTCGTGGCGTGTAGCCGACCCACGCCGGTCTCGGTGGTGGCGCCGGGCCGGATCCAGTACACGCCACCCGTGACCGCGGCAGGATCCGGTGGTACTCCCTCCTCGGGG
>CAYYVH010000019.1:0-24779 GCA_964475075.1 uncultured Anaerolineales bacterium
TCATGCTCTTCGACGAGCCGACGAGCGCCCTCGACCCGGAGATGATCAAGGAGGTGCTGGAGGTGATGCAGGAGCTGGCCGAGAGCGGGATGACGATGATCGTGGTCAGCCACGAGGTCGGCTTCGCCCGCGCCGTGGCCCACCGCATCTTCCTCATGGACGGCGGGCGCATCGTCGAGGAGGCCCCACCGGCCGAGTTCTTCACCAACCCCCAGCACGATCGGACGAAGCTGTTCCTATCGCAGATTCTGTAGGGTAGCATGCCGAGTCGATCCCCAACGGCCGGAGCAGACCCAGGTCGGTCGACTCCGTCGTCGAAAAAGACTATAGTCATGTGACCATGACTACGAACAGCCGCCGCATTGCCGCCGGTCAGTTCAAGGCGCGCTGTCTAGCCCTGCTTGACGAAGTGGCGGCAACGGGCCAACATCTCGTCATCACCAAGCGCGGCAAGCCGGTGGCCAAGGTTGTGCCTCTCGAAGACGAGTCCCCCCCAGCCTCATTGGCAGTGTGTTGCGCGAGGACGACATCATCTCACCCATCGACGAGTCCTGGGATGCCGGCTCGTGGCGAAGGGAAGGCTGGAACTCGATCGGGATGTGCTGGTGTGGATCAAGCAGGCCCTGGCCCTGCGCGCGGCACGGTTGATCCCGCTCTCGCCTGAGATCGCCGTGGCAGCGGCGCAGCTCGGCGACGGCTTCCCCGGCGATCCCGCCGATCGAACGATAGTTGCCAGCGCCCTGCAGCTCAGGACCGAGCTCGTGACCAAAGACGGACGGCTGCGTTCGGCACCGGTCGTGCGGACCGTATGGTAGCACTGCCGGCAGTCGCCTCCCCTCCTCGGCGGATCTGATACAATCATGTCCAGATGAATGCCACCGCGCTGCACGACAAGGAAGCCATCGAGGCCTTTCTGCGCCAGGACACCTTCCTGCACCTCTACGGCATTGGGGATCTGGACGACTTCTTCTGGCCGCAAACACAGTGGTACGGCCTTACCGACCGGGCCGGCATCAAGGCCATCATCCTCCTGTATCATGGCTTCCGGCCGCCCGTCCTGCAGGCACTGGCCCAAGAGGAGAAAGTAGATCACTTGCTAGCTCTCCTACGGGACGCCCGGCACGTGCTGCCGCCACGTTTCTACGCCCATCTCAGCCCGGCAATCGAGGAGGTGCTCAAGCCGACGCACGCTCTCGTCCACCACGGCCACCACTACAAGATGGCGCTGCGCGACCGGTCTGCGCTGAACGACGTCGACACGTCACGCGTCGAGCTTCTCACGACAGCAGACGGCGATGAGATCCTCCGGCTGTACGCGGAGAGCTACCCGGGCCATTGGTTCCAGCCGCCCATGCTGGACACCGGGCAGTACTTCGGGATTCGTGAGGAAGGGCGCTTGGTGAGCGCCGCCGGGGTGCACGTGTTCTCACCCCGCTACCGGGTCGCGGCCCTGGGCAACATCGTCACCCACCCAGCCTATCGGAACCGCGGGCTGGCCAGAGCTGCCACAGCCAGGCTCTGCCTGTCCTTGTTCGAGTGGGTGGACGCCATCGGGCTGAACGTCAAGGCGGACAACGCCAGCGGCATAGCCTGTTATCGGAAATTGGGGTTTGGGCACGTAGCGGGCTACCACGAGTGGACGGTGGAGGCGCTGCACTGAGGGACGTATTCAATAGTCGTACGGTAGTTCCAGCTTGGGCTATCGGCTATCAGCTATCAGCTATCAGTCCGGCTGATCCGGCGACGGGCGTAGTCGGTGTCAGTCGAAGTGGCGGGCACGCGACCGGGTGCGTCAACGGGCCAGTTGCGAGGCGATCTCGCGGGCGATGGCCTCGCTCCCGTTCCGGTCGACGGGCTCCGCCGCGCGGGGCGGCGCCGGGGACTCGTTGAGGAAATCCCAATCCCCCTCGAGAAACTCCTCGGCGGTTAGGATCTGGTGGTGGGCGTGGTCCCGAATCCCCTCCAGGAGCACGGCCGCCTCGGCGAAGCCCTGTCGTGGCATGGTCACGACCGGCACGTCCAGCCGGCACGCCTCGGCGAAGCTGCTGTAGCCGGGCTTGCCGACCAACCGCCCGCACAGCGGCATGAAGTCCACCGGCCGGTAGCGGCGGTCGCGCACGACGACAAGGTTCGGCAGGTCGGGCGCGTCGTGGTCGAAGGAGACGAATTGCCAGTCCGTGAAACGGCGGAGGTTATGGTAGGGCAGCCGTGCCAAACCCAGGCCGCCGAACGCCAGAATCACGGTGTGCTCGCGATCGGCGGCAAGGCTGAAACGGGCGCGCAGGACATCAG
Organism: uncultured Anaerolineales bacterium; assembly: GCA_964475075.1. GTDB lineage: Bacteria > Chloroflexota > Anaerolineae > Epilineales > Epilineaceae > CAYYVH01. The sequence goes on from CAYYVH010000019.1 coordinate 2,293, forward strand.
GCCCGTGCCGAGGCACACCGCCCGTGAGTCCGACGTCGACCACGGACGGGAAGCTCGTCATGGGCTCGTGGAATGGCACGCGGTACAGCCGATCGCAAAGGGCGTGGCACTCCTCGACCCACGCCGCGCACTCGGCGAACGGCGCGCCCCACTCGCCGTAGATGAAGTCCCAGCCGAAGTTGCCGACCATCCAACACGGCACCCCGGCGGCATCAGCGAGCACCGCCGCCAGCGGCGGGATATCACCTACGATCAGGCGGGTACGCGATCGGCGGACAAAAACCAGTTCCGCGGCGACCAAGTCGTGCTGCCGGGAACGCAGCGCATGCAACCTCTTCAGCGTAGCGCCCCGGTCGATGGTCATGCTGTCAGACTGCACCGCGCCCACGTCGAGGGCGATGGGACGCAGCTCGAACTCGTCCTCGATGTAGGCGTCCAGCAACCACCGCGGCGCCGTCCCGGCGATAGTGATCCGGACCTCCGGGCAGAGCCGCTTGACGATCGCAACGACCGAGGCCGTGCGCGTGGCGTGGCCGAAGCCGTGGTCGCTGAGGGCGACGTATAGTGTGAGTCGGGGCACTGGAGTGGACTCAGGCCGTCAGTCGGCCTCGAACAACGCGCGCGGAAGACCGGTCTGTCGGATAATCGGTCGCAGTGTCGCAATTCGCAGCTCGCGGTGGTCGAGTACTGGTGCAGTCAACTGCCGGGTTTGGCTCATCCATCACCTCACAGTGCGGTCCAGGTTGCCGGAAGCACACGACGGTCGCCGTTGTCGAACCAGGTCCGCAAAATATTACACCCCCGCGACCCGATCCAGAAACTCGCGCACGGCCAGGCCGAGCACATCCGGCGCTTCGACGTGGGCCGCGTGGCCGGACCCCGGCACGATCAGGGCCTGGGCATCGGGCAAACGCGCCACCATTGCACGCGCCAGGCGGCAGAACTTCTCATCTTCTTCCCCGGCAACCACCAATGCCGGCTGACTGATCTCGCCCAATCGCACCCATACAGGCCACATCGCGCCCGTGCCCATTCCCCGCAGGCTCATCGCCAGCGCCCCCGGCCGGTTCCGCAGCCGCTGCGCCCGGGCCTGAGCCAAGTGCGCATCGCCCAACCGCGCTTGCGTGGCGAACAGCGGATGCGCCATCCAAAGGTCGACGAAGGCCTCGATCCCTTCACGTTCGAGCAGCTCCGCCAATGCCTCGTCGGCCTGCACGCGATCGGCCCGCTCGCCTGGGTCGTCCAGCCCCGGCGAAGCCCCGACCAGGACCAGTGAACAGACCGCCTCCGGGTGCGCGAGCGCTAGCTGCAGCGCCACGCGCCCGCCCATCGAGTAGCCCAGCCAATGAGCACGCGCGACACCAACATCAGCCGCCGCGCGCACCACCTGTTCCACGGCTGCCGGCATGGCGTAAGCGGCCAGTTCGCGCGGCCGATCAGACCGGCCGTGTCCGACCAGGTCGATCGCCAACACCCCCCGCGCCATGCCGAGATGGGGCACCAGACGGTCCCAAGTAGTCGTGTCGCCGGTGAAACCATGCAGCAGGACGAGCGGTACACCGCCGGCCCGATCGACAGCGAGCCGCTCCACGTTCAGGCAAACCTCTGAAGCCGCCATCGGCCCCAATTCTGCCCCGCCACACCGACTCCGGCCAATCGACCGTTCCCATTGACAAGAACCTAGGCACGCAGTACCCTCGGTGCCATGAGCAACTCGCCGCTGACCGTTGAGCTGCCACGCCTGACAGCGCCGGCTATGACCGCCTTGGAGCGAGCCGCAGGCTCGCTGCCATCGGGCCGTTTCCTGCTCCACGCAGCCGACATCCTGTCCGCCGTCACGGGCCGGGAAGGCAACGCCACGCGGGTGCTGGCGATTCTGGCCCCGGACCAGCTTCCCCGGATCCGAGACCGGCTCCGCGACGTGGCAGCAAGCACGAGCACCACTTCTGAAACGTTTGGCGAGGTCGACCTGCCGAGTGGTGCCACGGTGGCGCTGGCGGCGAGCGGACGCGAGGTCTTCGACAACCTCGCGCAGTGGGCCGGACGCACAGCAGGCTCCGAGGACCTGCTCCTGGCGGAAGCGGCGCGTCCCGAATCCGTCCTCGTCGGTGCCCTCGCCAGCATGGGCCTCGGTGGAGCCCCTGCGTCCCTCGCCCCCCAGCTCGAGGCGCTGGCCAACCGCGTCGGCACATCCGAGCCCGTTGCCGACGCACCGCTGTTGGTATACCGACCCCGCGGCGCCCCTCCGGGGGCGGACTGGACAGCTGGGGGGCACGATCCCGCACGGCCGACCACCGCAGGCCCGAGCTGGTCGGCGCCGGGAGCGGGGACGGCCGGACCGGCCGCGGGAGACGGAGGGGAAAGGGGGAGCGGCGGAGCCCAGCCCCACGTCGCACTGGCACCCGGCGTGCCCGATGTGGCGCCCGTGACGGACCTTCTCGCGCGCGCCAGGGCGGGACAGCCCAAGGCTGGGCGCATCTTCGTCAAGTCCGCCGCGGTCAAGCGTGTGCTGGCGGCCATCGAGCGCAATCCCCTCACGGTCCTCGTCACCGACAGCGGCGAGGCCGCGGAAGAGTTGGTGGAGGCACTTGCCGCTCAACTAGCGCGGGCCGAAACGGAACTCTTCGGCTTCCGGTCCTTCGTGGTCCTGGATCCCGGCTACCTTGCCACGCAGCCGGCCAACGCCGTCCGGGACGGCCTGCGGTCCGCCGAGGGCGGCATTCTCTACCTGCCCAACATTCCGCGCTACCTCGACCAGGCGCGCTCCGCCGGCGCGAGAGACGACCTGCGCCGTGCCCTCGCCCGGCGCGATATACGCGTGCTCGGCATTATGGCCGAACGCGACGCCGGTCGCCAGTGGCCGCCCGAGGACGCGCCCGACCACGAGCTCATCTACCTGGAGCCGGCCGGCATCGACGAGACCATCGGCATGCTTGAGAACCGCCGCGACGAGCTCATCGCCGAGGTCTCCACGCCCGTAATCGAATTCACCATCTCCGACGAGGCCCTGGAGACAGCGGCCCGGGTCGCCGACCGGTACTACCGCGACCCGCCGCCGCCAGCCGGCGCGATCCGTCTCCTGCAGGAGGCCGCCACCGCCATCAAGGTCAGGTCAGCCGCGGGCATGGGCCACCTGCACGACGCGCGGGTGGCACCAACACCGTCTATCGATCCCGACGACGTGATGCTGGCCCTGGAGCGGCTCACCGGCATTAAGGCTCACGTCGACGACGCCGAGAAGCTCCTGGCGATCGAGGAAAGACTACGGGAGCGCGTCGTCGGCCAGGACGAGGCCATTCACGCAGTAGCCGATGCCATACGCCGCGCCCGGGCCGGACTGAAGGACCCGAACCGCCCCATCGGCAGCTTCATCTTCATGGGCCCCTCGGGAGTGGGCAAGACGGAGTTGGCCAAGGCCTTGGCTGAGCTCCTGTTCGACAACGAGCGGGCAATGGTCCGCCTGGACATGAGCGAGTTCCAGGAGCGACACACCGTGAGCCGCCTCGTCGGTGCGCCGCCCGGCTACGTCGGCTACGACACCGGGGGGCAGCTGACCGAACCCATCCGCCGCCGTCCCTACCAGCTGGTGCTGTTCGACGAGATCGAGAAGGCGCACCAGGACATCCACAACGTGCTGCTGCAGATCATGGACGACGGCCGCCTCACGGATGCCCAGGGACGGCCGACCGACTTCAAGAACACCGTCGTCATCATGACCGGCAATGTAGGCTCGCGCTATTTCGAGCTGGAGGACGAGCTCGGGCGCGAGAAGGTCGTCGAGGCCATCCGCGAGGAGGCCCGCCTCGTGTTCCGGCCGGAGTTCTTGGGCCGAGTGGACGACTTCCTCGTGTTCAACAGCCTCGGAACGGACGAGATGCGGCTCATCGTCGACATCCAGGAGCGCCGGCTCAACCGCAAGCTGGATCAGCAGGAACTTGCCATCACCTTCTCCCAGTCGCTGAAAGACCACCTGGCCGAGGCCGGGTACGCCCCTGAGTTGGGCGCCCGGCCCCTGCGGCATGAGATCCGCCGGATCGTCGAGCGCCCCCTATCGCGGCTGATCATCGAGGGCCGCTTCGGCGCCGCTGACCGGATTGCCGCCGACCTGCGCGAGGACGGGACCGTCAGCTTCGAGCTGGCCGATGATCCAGCGACTGACGCCGCGCCCACACCGGTATAGTTGAATGCGGCGAGCTACCCCCGCCTCCGAGGCCCACTTGTTATCATGACGGACCAACCTCTCCCTACGATTGACCAGATTGCGGCGGCTGTGGTCAGCACGGCCCGTAGGCGCAGCGGGAATTGGCTGTTCGTTGGCTGGACAGCGGACGGGCTGCCGGCGGCCACTGGCGACGCCTCCCGGTTGTCGGAGGGTGCACGACAGGCAGTAGCGCTGAATCAAGGGGCTGGTCTCCCGCCGCGTCGAGTACCCTACGAGAGGGTCGTTCCCGTCGAGTACGTTCTGACCGGCTCCGCGATCGACTACGCGGACACGGACCAGCGACGAGCCGAGGACCAGATCCGCTACACCGTAACGGACGCCACGGGCGAACAACGCGAGATCGCCCTGGGGGAGCTGGCCGTGCTGGGGGCGATCGCCGATACACGGGAGCCCTGGCAGTCAATGGCCGGTGGGCCCGGCACGGAGGTTGCCGTCAGCGCCGTGGCTCTCTACACTGTTTTCGCTCCCCCACCGGGCAAGCGGCCCGACACTTGCGTGGCCCTGCTGTTCCGGCCGACGATCCCCGCTGCCGGCAACGAAGCCGCCTTCGGCTCCTTCGCCCGGCAGTCGATCAGCCGACTGCTGATCCTCGACGAGTCCCAACCACCGGAACGGCGCAAGGGATACCTCAGAGTCGCCGGCCGGCTTGCGGGCACGTCCCCGAAGGGTGGTCTCGCATCCACCCTGGTCTGGCTGCGCCGGGTGGGACTGGTGGACTTCAGCGATCCGTGGTTGCAGGACATGCGCAGCACGGGCCGGAGGGCACAGGGCCACCTCGCCCGTCTGCTGCGCGCCGCCCAACTCGTTGACATCAGCGACGACGTGCTGGAAGAGCTGGCCCATCCGCGCCCGGACTACGACATCGACCCGCTGGAGACCGAGCAGCTATTCCACCTGGCCGAGGGAATGTACGAAGTCGCCCGAAAGGCGTTGCGTTAGGCCCGCGCAACGGAGTAGATCAGCGCCCCATCCAGCCGGACGCCGTCCACCTCCCGGGCCACCAAGGACGCTGCCCGTCGAGGCGACAGGAGCGCCACCAACGGGCTCCACCGATAAAACGTGCCCTGCCGCTCGACCGAGAAGCCCGACCCATTCAGAGCCTTGACCAACTCCTCGGGGCCGTAGGTCCGGACGTGCTGCGCGCCACCCATCCGGGGAACCAGGCCGCTATGGTCGACCACCCACTCGATCAGCGGCCACGGGCTGCCAGGTCCGTAGTTGGGGGTGGTGACGAGCAGCCGCCCGCCCACCTTCAGAACGCGGTGGGCCTCGTGCAGCACGGCTTCCGGCCGCTCGAGGTGCTCGACGACCTCGACCAACAGGACGGCGTCCACGCTGCGGTCCGCGAGCGGCAGGGCCTCTCCCTCGGCCACGGCGAACGCGCACCGCGGGTCCGCGGAGCGCCCGTGGCAATAGCGCGCAGCCCCCTGGGAAGGGTCGAGACCGATGGCCAGGCGAGACACCGCGCCAACATGGAACGTCAGGTTGCCCGATCCGCATCCCACATCCAGGACCACGTCGTGGGATGCCACCGGCAGGACCTGGCTCATCACGGACAGCTTGTGGCGATGCCAGAAGCGCTGCAGGCGTGGGCCGTGTAGCATGGCGTGGTGCTGGTACTCCCCCGGGATCACCGGCTGGGACGAGCGTCGACGACCCGGCGCGGAACCCATCACGGCGCGTCGCCCGGGCGAGGACGACCGGCCGGCCCGTGGTTCGCCAGTCGCCGCCGGTAGATACCGGCCAAGTCGCCGCGGTCCAGGCGGGCAAATGCGTCCAGGAGGCTCTTGTTCAGCTGAACGATCGACACCACCGCGAGCACCAGCCCAACCACGACGAGCAGCCAGTCGCGGAGGTCCCGCGGCAGGAACTGGAGCGCCAGCACGTAGAACGCCTGCTTCACCGGTCCGTAGAGCACCAGCGGCGTCAGCAGCTTTCCGAGGCCGATGCCGGCCAGCAGGAGCCCCACGCCCAGCCCCACCATCCACAGCTTTGTCAGCCGTCCCGGTTGGAGCCAGCACCAGAAGCTGGCGCGGTAGTAGATGGACAACGTTTCGAGCAGCAACCCCGCCGCCTGCCATGGTGTCAACCGACCCATGCGTCCCTGCCGCCTGTAGTCGGTCTGCACCGGGCATTCCACGATGCGGTATCCGAACCGCTGTACGGCTGCCAGGAGCTCAACGTCCAGCGCGAAGCGCTTGGCCGAGAGGCGCGGCAGACACGCGATGAGCACCTCACGCCGGAAGAGCTTCATGCCAGCCTGCGTCTCACGCAGGGGCAGCCCGAAGAGCCACGGGATCAACCAGCGATACGTCCGGCTCAACGCACGCCGAGCGAGGGGGAAGCGGTTCGCCGACCCCTCCCGTGTCCCGATCACGACATCCGCACCGGTGTCCTCCAGCACCTCCATCATACGAAGCAAGTAGTGGGGTGCGATCTCCAGGTCCGCGTCGAGGAACGCAACGCGCTCTCCGGCCGCGTGCTCCACGCCGTGGATCAGGGCGGCTCCCTTGCCTTCATTCGCCGGCTGCCTGACAACCTGGACCGGCAGACCATCGACCTGTGCCCGGCGGCACTCGCCGAAGGTCGCGTCGGAGCTGCCATCGTCCACGACGACGATCTCGAAGGCAAGGTCGCCCAATGTCTGGGCGACCTGCTCGAGGTTATTGTAGATGTGGTCGGCCTCGTTGAAAGCCGGTATCACGATCGAGAGTTGGGGCCCGGGCGTACCCACACTGGGCGCAGGCATCACCCTTCGTCCGACGCCGTCCGGTACACCTCGATCACTGGATCACCACAGAAGTCCAGCGAGGTCCACTCACCGCCCGGAAGGGCATCTTCGATCGCGTCCAGCTCGTCGGCGCGCTCGGGCACGGCCAGCACGACCGCGGGCTCCGTACGTCGCACCAGGGCGGCCAACTCGCCATAACCCTCGGCAACGGCGAAGATGTACTTGGCCGAGTCCGGACCATCGGGCCGCGGCGCGGCCGGATTCTCAACGGGGAACGCCACCACCTGCCGCTGCGATAGATACTGTGTGCTGGGATAGGAATCGAGCGTGAGGTGCGGCACCGTAAGGGCGAATACGGTCGTGCCGGCGACCTGCTCGCCTACGTGGACCGAAGCAACGCTCGCCGCGACCGTTTTCGCGTCGGTGTAGGAGCAGTCCGCCATGTGCACGGTGAAGTAGTAGCCAAGATCGTAGGCGGACAGGAAGACAACGACGCCCGTGGCCAGCCCAAGAGGAACCCTCCGCGACACACCCAGCCCCCGCACTGCGCCCTCGATGAGCATCCACAGGGTCACCGCCACGAGCAGCATGATGGCCGGCATCGCGCCCATGATGCGGTAGGCAGCACCTTCCACGTCCTGCCCCAACGTCAACAACAACAGCGCCCCGATCACCGACAGGCTCAGCACCAGAAAGCGCCGGTCGTGCCAGCGCCACAACGTGTAGGCGAAGCCCACCACGAACAGCGCGGCCATGAAGAAGCTGAGCATCGGGATTTTAGCATCGTAGAACAATGCTGCCCGGTACTTCACAACGGTCAGAAAGGCATCACGCACCTGGAGCGCCATTACCTGCCATGCCGGACGGCCGGTGGCCGCCACGAACCAGTCCAGGCCGCCCGCTTGCACGAAGCCTCTGGAGTTCAGGCGCGCCAGGTACTCACCTGGTTCGTCGAAGGCCCAGCGAATCATCGGCGCCGCGGTCAGCAGCGCGGACCCCAAGGCTGTCGCAAACAGGCGCCACCCGCGGTACACGTAGCCCGGCCGGTACACTGCGAGCACCAGGACGAACGCAGCGAACACGAGGCCGAGCAGCCGGCCGGCAACGTATCCGTACTGCGATAATCCGAGCCCCACACCCGCCAGGGCCATCCAGCGCCCATCGCGCCGGTCGAGCCCCCGCATGAAGGTGAAGAGCACGGCCGCCGCCAGGAGGGCGTCAATAGCATGGCCGAGTGCAATGCGGCTCAAATGGACATGCATATGGGACGCGGCCAACAGAGCGCCGGCGATGAGCCCCACACGGCGGCCGAAAAGCTGTCGGCCGGCCAAGTACGTTGCCGGCACGGCCAGCGAACCCCCAATCGCGTTCGGCAGGCGGAGCGCGGCGATCCCCCCGTCCAGGGCCACCACCGGCAGGGAGTGCAGCAGATAGAACAGCGAGCCGTAACCAAAGGCGGATCCGAAGATGTTCCCGCCACCACGGCCGAACTCCCAGGCCATGTTGCCGACGATGCCTTCGTCACCACCGAGCTCCCCCGGCAAGCTCCCCAACCCGGGCACGCGTAACGCCAGCGCGGCAACGCACAGCAGCGCGGCGTCAAGCAACGCCTCCCGGTGGAGCACGACCTCCGAGCGAATTCGCGTCGCCGAAAGGAAGCGCTGTGGCTGCGTGAGGGCAATCACGTACAACCCCACCGAGAGGAGCCACAGGACGAAGACGTCCCAATAGGCGTCGCGATTCTCCAGGCCGACGTGCAGTAGCGTGACCACCGCCCCCGACATCACCAGCGAAACAAAGACCATCGCCGACCGCAGCGGGGCCCGAGCTACCGTCTGGCAGAGCCTCGCGACGGGGCGCGCCCCACGCCACGGCCGCAGGCCGAGAAACGTGCGCCAGCCGGCCCCCGGCTCGTCCCACGGTGGGCCCAGAATGCGGCGCCGGAGGGACAACCCCGCCTCACCGCCGGGCAAGTCGGTCAACCAGAAGAAGAACGAGAAAGCGAACAGGAAGGCCGCTGTCGTCGTAGTTGCCGTGAGCGGCTGGATTTGCGTAGTACGCGTCAGTAGGAACTGCCCCACGATGGCCAGCGACGCGGCAAGGACGGACAGCGCCGCCCCGACCGTGGGCGCGAAGGTCACGGACCCCCACCGCGTACGCAGCTTCGCCTCAGGCCCCGCCTCGTCCCACCGCGGTGCCCCAGTGGCCTCGTCCTCCCGGCGCATAGGCCCGATCACGCCCCTTCCTGACCGCAAACTACCGGCCGGAGAGCTGATAGCCCGTCAGGAACGTCCGTCGGTCTTGGCGCAACTCCGATTCGTCGTTGCTGTCGGGGAAGCTCGGTTGGTGCGGCTGGTCCACGAAGCGCAGCTGCGCTTCTGGCACGTCGAAACGCAGTCTCAACTCATCGTAGACCCGCCGGCCCCGGTCCACCGCCAGCAAGTCGGAATCCTCGGGGCGGCAACCCGGGCAGACGCGCTCCCCGGGGTACGCCGCCCCGCCCTGGACTTCGAGGACGCATTCCTGACAGGTGCGCAGAAAGCGCACGGCGTTCTGCAGGACCCCATTGGCCGCCTCAGGTTTCCGGAAGTCGGTCCGGTTGGGCATGAACTCGATATCGACCCCCGTCTGGAACAGCACCCGCGCCTGCTCGATCTGGGTATCGGTCACGGCGGAGGCGTCGGTGAAATCCGTCACCTGGAAGACCTTGCCGCCGGGCCCTGCCCCCGGGCCTCCCAAGAGGTCATTGTCCTCACGCGCCGCCAGCACGAACTCCGGCAGCACGAGCGAGTTCAGGTCCGCCACCGGCGGCACATCTACCCCGCAATACTGCCAGTAGAAAGCGGCCTCCTCCAACCGGTTGAGCAGGGCTTGCCGGTCGTCCATCAGGAACGCGGCGTCGCGCAGAGTGGCGAACGCCTCGTTGCCGAGATCCGCCTCGAACTCCATCGAATCGGTGGTCGTGAGCAGTGCCTGCCGATCCTCATCCCCCTCGGCCCACGCGACCATGGCCGCAAGCGCCCCGTCGGGGTCGCGGCTCAGGTCGAGTTGGGCCTGGTAATAGGCCCTGGTGAAGGCATCGAACGGTGCCGGGTCCTCGGCCACGAGATCCGTGGAGAACTCGATCACGTCCCACAGGATGCGCACATCGTTCGAAGACAGGATGACGTGGCTACCAGGCACGGCCGCGAGGGCACGAGAGACCTCAGGTTCCCAAGCCACGACCGACTGGATGTCCTGCTCCGCCCCGGCGTTGATCCAGGCATCCACGGCCTCGCTGGCGTCGTCATAGCCCAGGGGCAAGTGCATCGGCTCGTTGGCGCTGTGGCTGGCGAAGCAAGCCATGTACTGCGAGACGCTCAAGCTGGTAAAGGAAATGGCATGCTCGAACACGTCGTTCCAGGTCTGCACCCCGCTCTTCACGACAATGGCGTCGTTGCCCGCGCTCTGGCCGATGGGGATGGCAGCGGCCACCCCATCACCGCACTTTCGCGTCGCGTCAAGCGTCGTGGCCAGCGCATTGAACGTTCCAGTCTGCACGGCCAGACACTGGCCCTCCTCGTCCAGGTCGATGTCCGGACCGTAGACGTCGTGGAGTTGGAGGTCGTAACCCAGCTCCTCCATGTAGCCGCGGGCATCCATGAGAACGAGGGTCGCCATGTAGGGCGTGTACTGCAGCGTCAGGACGTTGAAGGGCTCCAAGTCGCCTCGGCGCGGTGCTTGGACCTCGGGCGGCTGCACCTGTGGCATCTCCCGGTCCGTGCGCGCCTGGGTCGGCTCGTCGGCTCGCTTGGCCGGCCGCTCCGCACCGCCCGTCTCCCCAACGAAAGGCAGTTCCGTGATGGACAACCCTGAGGGCCCGACGACCGCGTAGTACATGGCTATCGCACCAACCCCACACAACAGGGTCACGAGCACCAGCAACAGCAGAATCCGTCCCCAGCGCACTTTCATCGTTGCCTCCTACGAGCTGCCGTCCCAATCCGGCCTGATTGAGCCTGATACCTATCCCTCGCCGCCCCCCGCATCGGACGATCCTGCCTCCATGGTCTGTTCCTCGGCCGGCTGCTCCGCGGCCGGCTCGGCCGCCGGCGGTGCGGATACGTAGCCCACCTCGCGCTTGAGCTCGTCCAACCTCGCCGCGCCAGCCGCCGTAGTGGTGAGCGTCCGCTGCGAGGCGGTGGCACGCTTCTGCTTCCACATCGCGTCGACCACGTCACGGCGGGCTCGGAACCTGGCCTCGTCCTTGGCGATCTTCTCCTGGATGCGCGCCCGGACGTTGGTCTGATCGCCGGGAACCAGCTCCATCATCTGCTCGCGCAGCTCCAGCTGCTGGCGGCGCATGTCGGTCATGCGCGCGCGGGCGACCAGCCGGGCATCGCCACGCGCCAGCTTCTCCAACTCCTTGGACTGCTCGAGCACCATGTTGATTGCTTCCTTCTTGTCAGACAGGGCCTCCTCAACCAACTGCTCCACCGTGCGCACGTCCTCATCGGCAGCCGCCAACTCCTCCGCCAGCGCCGTCGCACGCGCTTCTTCCTGTTCCTGCGTCGCCGTGTCGCCCCGCGAGGCGGCGGCAGCTGCGGCCTGCAGGTGCGCCTTGGCCTGCTGACGGAGATTGGCGGCCATGATGCGCGCCTCGGCCAACTGCTGGACCATCATTTCGGCCGCGACGCCCACGTCTTCCGCCGCACCCATCTGTTTCTTGAGGTTCGCCGCCCGCTTCACCCGGTCATAGGCCAGACGACGCTCCAACGGAACGCTCTCTTCCGCCCCCTCGAGAAAAAACGAGAAGATCATCCGAATCAAATCGCCGATACGCCGAAAGATGTTCACCGCTGCCTCCTGCCAGATGTGGTGGGTGGTGGATGGTGACGGGAGTCCGGAATGTTGTGCCCGCCTGGGATCTACGTATACTCGGCCCACTCGGTCGCGCCGTAGTGAGGCGCATGGTAGGGGAATGTGCCACGGACGTCAAGAGCGCAACGTCACCGGGCCGCCCGGTGTATACTCTAATGGCGAATCATCCCGGCAATCGAACGCAGAAAAGGATCGGCATCGCAATGGACAAACCTCCCAAATTGAGATCGCTCGCCGGCAGGCCTTATCGCCAGGCTGTAGCCTCCCTATGGGACGAGTCGGCAATTTGGGACTATCTACGCTACGATGACGACGGCCAGCTGTGGGTTAACGACCTCCGGGTCATCGACGCCGTGGGCCGATACGGCTCGCCCCTGGAGATCGTAGACACGACGCTCGTGGAGCGCCGGGCGCGGGAGTGGATGGACCTCAGCCGAGCCGTGGCCGAGGAGACGGGCTATCCGGGTCGTTTGGGCTACCTCTATGCCGCCAAGGCGAACATGGCAAGCGAGGTCGCGCACGCCGCCTACCGCGCGGGATGGCACGCCGAGACGAGCTCGTCGCAGGACCTCACCCATCTTGCCTGGCTACACGAGCGCGGGCTACTGCCCGAGGGACTGCGCGTCGCGTGCAACGGGTTCAAGCTGCCGCCTGCGCTCTACGGCCGCCCAGCCAGCGACACACCGCCCGCCGCCAGTCGGATCACGTTGCCGGAGAACACCCTGTCAGCCGTCCTGCGCGACACGGCGTACGCCGATCAGATCGTCGAGTTCGCCCGACGGGGATGGGACATCACACCCATCCTCGACAGCGGCGAGCTCGCCCACTTCTCCGCCCCGGGTAACCCGGAGATGAACGTCGGCCTGCGCCTTCGTTGTGGGCCCGCGCGGTCGATGGCCGACCTCGACCGACTGGAGAGCCGGTTCGGCATGGACCGCCATGAACTGGCCGCCGCCGCTTCCGCAATCGCGCAGATTCCCCACCTGCGGCTGACGACCTTCCACGCCATGGTCGGCGCCGCCCAGACGATCCCCGTTCCCACGTTCGTGGAGAGCTTGCTCCTGGCGGCGCGGATCTGGGCCACGCTCCGCCGTGAGCACGAGGCGCTGAGGGAGTTCGACATGGGCGGTGGAGTGCCCCCGCTGGGCGAGCCGTACGATCATCGCGGTTTCCTGCGCAACCTCTTCGAGGGCTTGATTGCCGTCAGCCGGGAAGCCGACGTTCCGCCCCCGGACTTCACGTTCGAGTTCGGCAGCCTGGTCGCGGCCGAGAGCAGCTTCCACGTCTTCAAGGTGATCCTGCTAAAGGAGCACGGACGGACCGGTGGCGATCAGGGCAGGCGATGGGCCATCGTGGACGGCGGCCTGATGGCAGCCATTCCGGACATGCTCCTGATCGATCGGCAGTTCCGGTTCCTGGCCGTCAACGACACCGACCGGCCGGCCCAGGCGGTGCTCATCGGTGACCCGAGCTGCGACTCGGACGGCCGGTACCCCCCCTCGAACTCCACCAATGAGACCGCGGTGCTCCTGCCTTCGGGTGCCGGGCAGCAGTATGTGCTCATTCAAGGCGTGGGCGCCTACCAGGAGATCCTGGCCGGAGTTCGGGGCGCGCACCACTGTGGGTTGCTGGAGGCCATCGAGCTCATCCTCGAGCCGGGCCCGGGCGGCGAGGTCCGTGCCAGGCTGATGCCACGCCAGACGAGGCGTGACGCCGCCGCAGTGCTGGGCTATACGGAGGCGGCGGCTGGGGCTCTGAAAGCGGCGATGGGCCGATCCTCGGAGTGACGAAACACACCCCTCGCCCCATGTTTCGAATAGGGCTCGTGTGTCACGAGCCAGCACTCTCCCCCGAAGGGGGTGTATACTATGATCGGGCGACGCAGCTCCGGGCATTGCGCCTTCCCATCCCGCACGTTGGGCAGAGGGCGACGATCCAACCGACCGACTCATAGCGATCAACCAGGCCACCATGCCAGCCTTCTCCGAGGCAAGCGACGCCGATCTCGTGCGTGCCGCGCAGACGGACTCGGCCGCCTTCGACGCGCTCTACCGCCGTTATCTACAGGCCGTCTACCGCTACTGCCTGATCCGCCTGGGTTCGGTAGAGGATGCCGAGGATGTGAGTGCGGCGGTGTTCCTCGACACCCTGGGCGGCCTGGCGAGCTACCGCGAGCAAGGTCGATTCAGCGCTTGGCTGTTCACGATTGCGCGACGCCGCGTGTCCGCCTACCTGGAACGCGAGGCGCGGCAACGGTCCATCGACGCGGCCGACGTGGTGGCCTCCGCGACGGGCGCGACGATCGACGAGCGCCTCCTTCTGAGCCGTGCAATGGCGCAGCTGAATGACGGTCGCCGTGAGGCCCTTGCCCTCCGCTTCTTTGGAGGCCTGAAGGTGGCCGAGGTCGCCGCGGTCATGGGCAAGGGGGAGAGTGCGGCGAAGATGTTGATCCACCGCGGGTTGGCCCAACTGCGCGAGCTGCTCGCGGAGGACCCGGATGGCTGAGGGTCACTCTTTCGACGAGCGGGCCTACGACGCCCTCGAGCGCTGGTTGTCGTCCGGATCCGCCGGCGATCCCCCACCTGGGATCGACGCGGCCGCCACGGAAGCTGCCCGGCGGCTGCTCGACGTGGCGCGTGGCATCGAGCCCGGCCCGGACTTCGCGGAGCACCTCGCGGCCCGCCTGGCGGCCCAGCACCCGTCGACTACCGACCGGCCCCCGGCCGAGCCCCCGGAAGACCCGCCTGCCGGAGGCGGCGTGCCGAGTTGGGCCCTCGCGGGTGTGGGGCTCCTCATCGGCGCGGCGCTTCTCGCCTTGCGGGGCATTCAGCATCCTGAGGTTGATCCGACGGCGACGCCTACGCTCCAGCCAGCGGCCTCGCCCACGGTCCCCCTCGTCACACAGTCCGTAACGCCGACAGGCACACCGGCAGGCAGGCCGAGCGCACCGGCAACGGCTCCCCGCTCCACCATGCCGCCGCCCCACCAGTTCACGACGACGCCGTCCTCGACGCCGGGTGCGACCAGCGTGCTCGCGGCACCGGCGCGCGAGGAACGGGCACCTGAGGCCACCGACACGGCGCGGCCAAGCCCCACGTCGACGGTCACCCCCGCCAGCACGCCGACGCCGACCCCCGAGCCCACGGCGACAGCCACGCACTCACCGACCTCTGTCCCAGAGCCCACCGCGACACCGACGCGCACCAGGCATCCGGATGAGCCCAGCCCAACACCCACCAAGGAACCCTCGGCGACCCCCCACGAGGAGTTCACCCCGACCCCGGACATGGAGGCCACCGAGCGGGCGATTCACCAAACGCGCACGGCGGAGGCGCGCACCCCCACGTCCACCGATGACCTGGCAGAGCGCCACACGCCTGAGCCGGGCGCGCTGGCACGCCGGCGCTGAGGGGGCGTCAACGCCTGAAGGCGGCCGGCATCGTTGCCATGCCGGTTGACGAATGGTATTCTTTTCCCTGCTTTGCTCGCACACACACAGTCATGCCTGAGTGGCGCCCGCACGCGTCGATTGCTACTGGCCGCGGTGATCGCGGCCATGGCGTGGAGGGTGCTCTCCAGCGCCGCTCAACCGGCCGCGCCCGCCGCCGGGCAGGTACCGTACAGCGACCTGTACGTACCGCTGGCCATGGAGCGATTCAGCGGTTCCCACCCGGACGTTCGACCCTTTCCGTCACCCACGCCGACGGTGACGCGAACACCGCGCCCAACCCGGACCCCCACGTTCACCGCAACGGCCGGTCCGTCGCCGACGCCCACTCGGCCCGGCGGCCCCGTGGCTTACCCGAAGGACCCGGAGGCTGTCATCATCCAGGTCGGGTGGACCGACACGGACCAGCCCGGCCATGCGTGGGAGGAGATGAACGGCACGCCGTTCTTCACCCTATTCGGTGATGGCCGCCTGATCGCCGGTCACGCCCTCTTCGATTGGGAGCAGCCTTTGTACGAAGGCCAGGTCGACGAGGACCGGATACAGGAGTGGCTCCGGGAGCTGACCTACGACATCCAGTTCTTCACGCTGGAAGACCGCTACGAGCACCCCGACTACACCAAGTTCGTCACCCACGTGTACGTCCGCTACGGGCGCGGTGCCCGTGACTTCGGGCGGCTCTCGATAGCCGGGTTCCCGCGCTGGCTCAGGGATCCGCTCCCTGATATGGATGATGCCGAGCAGGTGCGCCAGGCAGCCGAATTCGTCAAGCACCTGGAGGCGTTTGCGACTCGTACGCTCGATACGCCATTCTCCCCCCAGCGATTCACGGTACTCTCGATGGAGGTGAACCCGTATCTTCCTTCACCGCCGCGGTGGACCCATTCGCTCGACATCCGCGCTATCTCGGACAGCGCGCCCCGGCGATACGGCGGTGGCTACGTTCACGGACCTCCAGGCCACCTGGTCATGGATACTGCACGGGGCGTGGAGATCCGGGACATCGTCGCCGTGGATGCTCAGCGCGACTGGCCGGGCCTGAACCTAGCGGCGGAGTATGCGTACGGCGGCCAACGCTTCGTCGTTGGCGTGCGGCAGGAGATCCCCGGCGAGTCGTTTTTCCTGCCCGACGAAGTGCGCGCCGAGTGGTATCGGGAGGACAGCCTGGCGGGAAACAGCTACCAACCTGTAACCAAGGGAGCTGCAATTGCCTGGTAGGCTAACTCCACGGAGGAGACCATGACCATGGGGAGCAGAAACACCAAGCGGGAGTTGCGCACGCGGTTGGCGCTCGTAGGCGGCCTGCTGGCGATTGCCACGATTGCCGCCCTCGCCACGGCCACGGCACCGGTGGCCGGCCAGGGCGCATACACCGACCTGTACATGCCGCTGGCCATGTCGGGCTCCGAGATGTTGTCAGGGCAGGGGGAGCCCCCGTTCGTGCCCACTCTGGTGCCACCAACGGTAACCTCGACCAGCACCCCTCTTCCTACGGCCACCAACACGCTGCCGCCGACCGATGGGCCGACGGCGACCGAGGGCCCGCTGCCGACGCCCACGCTGCCGGGCGCGCCGGTGACCTACCCGACCGATCCCGACACAATCGTCATGCAGATCGGCTGGACAGCCACCGACCAGATCGGCGAGGTGTGGGAGGAAATGAACGGCACACCGTGGTTCACGCTATACGGCGATGGACGGCTCATCGCCGGTCACACCCTCTTCGACCGGAAGCAAGAGCTCTTCGACGGCCAGGTGGATGACTATCGCATTCAGCTGTGGCTGCGCCACCTGACATACGACGTGGGTTTCTTCACACTGAAGCGGGTCTACGCTCATCCGCGCAGCACGAAGCCTATTCTCCATTTTTATGTCAATACGCGGGGTGGATACAGGCGCGTCAGTCTACAGGGCTTCCGCAGGTGGGAGACGCACGAGGCACCCGACGAGCCCGACCGGGCGAATGTCGTGATGCTGGCCCAGTTCGCCCGGAGCCTCGAGGAATATGTCGCCGATCGCCTGGAGAACCCCTACTCACCCACGTGGTACACAATCCTGGCCCAGAAGGTCAACCCCAAGATGCTGGACACCGCGCCCCGCTGGCAGGGCAAGGTGAACGTGGCCGCCATCGCAGCCGCGGCGCCGACTGCCGCGTCGAACTACGTGGACAAGGTCGTCGGCCACAAGTTCGTGAAAGCGGACCTGGGCAAGGAGGTCCAGGATTACGTCGTGCCCTTTGCCGACGAGATGTTCCCGTTCTCCAACCGGGCGGGTTACTTCTCCGCCGGCGGCCGGCACCACTCCGTCGGCGCGCGGCAGGAAGTACCGGGGGGCTCGCAGTTTCTGCCGGATCAGGACCGCTCGTTCTGGTACCGGTCCGATCCGGGCTCCGGCAGGCCTCCTCTTGCCGACATCCTGGAGGAGCGGATGTTCCGCCTAAGAGAGCACCTCTTCTCGGACAGGGAAACGTCGTATCGGCGGGAGTAGCGTCGGAAGTGCAGAGACGCTAGAATCTCCGGGCCCCACAGGTTGTGGGGCCCGTTTCCGTGTTGGCGACACCTTCTGTTGATGCATCCACCCCTGGAGCACAATCATGCACCATCGCCTGCCTGGTCTCGCCCTGCTCGCCCTGCTCGGCGCGCTGAGCGCCTGCCGTCCCTCACCGCCGGACGATCCGCCCCCCGCCGCGTTCGAACCCACCACCGTCGCCCGGCCGACACCGGTGATGCGGGTCACGGCGGACTCCGGCGCCGGTTCGGCCGACGACGCGTCCGGGGAGGGCCAGTCACTGACCGAGACCGCGCGCGCGGCAGAAGTGCCCGTGGGACCGGTCGTCATGCACTCGCCCGAGTACGGCGTCCACGCCTTCCTCTGGTGGCGACCCGAGCTGGCGGAGCGCGACATGCTCCTGGTCAAGGACATGGGCTTCCGCTGGATCAAGCAGAACTTCGGCTGGCGGGACATCGAGCTCTCGAAGGGCAGGTTCGACTGGTCGCATACCGACTACATCGTGGATACCGCTCACCGCTACGGCAACCTCGAGCTGCTGATCCGTGTGGACCACCAGCCGGAGTGGTCACGCGCCGGGTGCACGCTCCAAGGGCCACCGGAGGACCTGAACGACTATGGCGATTTCTTAGCCGCCGTAGCCGAGCGCTATCGCGGGAAGATCGCGGCCTACGAGATCTGGAACGAGCCGAACCTGGCACGGGAATGGTGTGACCGGTCCCCGAATCCGGCCGCATACGCCGAGATGCTGCGCGTGGCCTACCGGGCGATCAAGGACTCCGATCCGCGGGCCCTGGTGATCAGCGCCGGGCTGTCACCGACCGGCACCCAGCCGCCCGTGGCCATGCCCGACGACGGTTACCTGGACCGGCTCTACCAGGCCATGGGTGGCTCCAGCGACGGCTATTTCGACGTGCTGGGTGTTCACGCGGCCGGCTTCGCCGCCCCGCCGGAGACCAGCCCCGCGGAAGCGGCGGCCAACCAGGCCTACGGCGGTGAGCGCTTCTTCACGTTCCGTCGCGTCGAGGATCTCCGGGCCATCCAGGAGCGCTACGGCGACGGGGACAAGCGAGTGGCCGTGCTGGAGATGGGCTGGACCAGCGACCCCGTTCACTCCGACTACGCCTGGCACAAGGTTACGGAGGAACAAAAGGCCGACTACCTCGTACGGGCCTACCAGTACGCCGCGGCCAACTGGTCGCCCTGGATAGGCGTCATGAGTGCCATCTACATCTGCGATCCGGACTGGACCCGACAGGACGAGCAGTACTGGTGGTGCATCACCAATCCGGACGGCACGCCGCGCCCCGCTTTCGAGGCACTAAAGGCCATGGAGAAGGTACAGCCGTAGGCGAGGTTCGGCAGGCCGGCACTCCAGCTGGCCACCGTCACGGATTGGCCCACCCTGAGGGCGTGTCAACAAATAAGACCGTGCAACCGAGGGCGCCGATGCGCCGGCAGCGAGGGCATCCGCCCGAAGTAGTAGCCGTCGGGCGAGTGGTGCAATTCGAGCTTCCGCCCGTGGCGGACGCGGATGGGGTTGACTGGAGGACCAACGGCTGGCACACTCGGCGACACAGGCGTGGGCGTGCCAGGAGCAGTGAGCTCTTCCGTCTGACCGGACCGAAAGGTGATTGACTCCCATGAACTGGCAAGCTGCACAGGATTGGCTCCAAAGCCGGGTGCTCCCCGGCTCAACCCGCATCGTTCTTATCCTCGTGGTCGCCTGGCTGTGCTACCGGCTGCTGTGCATTTCCATCCGACGGATCGAGAAGCTGATCGAAGACGAGGACTGCGCCACTGTCAGCGAGCGGGAACAGCGGGCCCAGACCCTTGGTCAGATAATGCGCGGCACCGGGCTGGTGCTCATCGCCCTGATCGCCGGCACCATGATTCTGGGAGAGCTGGGACTCAACATCGGGCCGATCGTCGCCGGCGCGGGCATCGTCGGGCTGGCTGTCGGATTCGGAGCCCAGACCCTGGTGAGAGATGTCATCGCCGGCTTCTTTATCCTGCTGGAGAACCAGTTCAGTGTAGGAGATTCGATTCAGGTTGACGATATCGGCGGTGGGGTGGAGAAGATGACCCTGCGGGCTACGTTCCTGCGAGACATCGACGGCACGCTGCACGTGATCCCCAACGGCGAGATACGCATCCTGGCCAACAAGACAAAGGACTGGGCCCGAGCAGTGGTCAATGTGCGAGTCGGCTATGAAGCCAACCTGGATCGGGTTCTTGCCGTCCTGGAGAATGTGGGGAGACAGTTGAGCACCGACGAGGCCTGTGGACCCTTCCTGTTGGGGGAGCCCACTGCCGAGGGCCCCCTGGATTTCGGTGATTCGGCCGTCACCGTGCGCCTGATGGTCAAGACCCACGCCGGACAACAATGGCGTGTTGGTCGCGAGATGCGGCGGCGAATCAAGGAGGCGTTCGAGCAGGAGGGGATCGAGGTCCCGTATCCCCAGTATGAGGTCCGGGTACGGTCGGGACTCGCACCGCCAGCCACGCAGCCAATCTCAGAAATGGGAAGGACATGATGCGCAACACTCTGGGCCTAGGTCGAGTCTTCGGCATCCAGATCAAGCTCGACTACTCCTGGTTTATCGTCTTCACCCTGGTGGTCTGGTCCCTGGCCGATCACTACTTCCCGACGACCCATCCTGGCTGGCCGGAGAGGACCTACTGGGCCATGGGCGTGGTCACGGCCCTGCTCTTCTTCACCTCGGTGGTGTTGCACGAACTGGCCCACAGCTTCGTCTCCCAGGCCCAGGGGGTGCCAGTGCATGATATCACCCTCTTCATCTTCGGGGGCGCGGCGCAGATCAGCGAAGAGCCCAGGAGCGCCCGCGACGAGTTCCTGATGGCCCTGGCCGGCCCTGCCACCAGCCTGGTCGTCGCCGCCCTGTTTGGCGCTCTGTGGTTCGCCAGCCTATCGGGCTACCCGCTGCTCCACGCCCTGGCCGGCTGGCTGGCCTGGATCAACGGTGCCCTGGCGCTGTTCAACCTCATCCCCGGCTTTCCGCTGGACGGCGGCCGGGTTTTCCGGGCCATCGTCTGGGCCGCCACCGGCAACCTGCGACAGGCCACCCAGATCGCTACGGGACTGGGCCGCGTGGTAGCCTACGGCTTCATCTTCTGGGGCCTCTGGCAGCTCTTCGGCGGCAACTGGGCCGACGGGCTGTGGATGGCTTTCATCGGCTGGTTCCTGTTGAACGCTGCCACGGCCAGCTATCAGCGCGTGGCCTTGCAGGAGATGCTGGCCGGCCACACCGCCCGCGAGGTGATGATGACCGACTGCCCGAACATCCCCCGCGGGCTGACCATCGACATGCTGGTGGATCAAGTGGTGCTACCCAGCGGCAGGCGCTGCTTCCCCGTCACGGAAGGCGATCGCGTCTTCGGACTGCTCACCCTGCACCTGATCAAGAAGGTCCCCCGGAAGCGGTGGGCAACTACTCGGGTAGAGGAGGTGATGATCCCTCTGGCCGAACTGCAGACGGTGATGCCCGACGACGAACTGTCCGTCGTGTTCGAGCGGATGACGGCCGAGGACATCAACCAGTTCCCGGTGATGGACGCCCAGCGCGCACGCCTGCTGGGTATGGTGGCGCGGGACAACATGCTGGCCTTCCTGCGCACCCGGGCGGAGCTGGGTCTCTGAACGGCTACGGTCGCGGATGACAGTTGCCAGGCTTCTTCGGCTCCTCTGGTGGTGCTCCGGGCGCCGGACCGGCACGCTCATCTAGAGATCGTTGCTGGGTCCGGTGCTGCTTGGATTGAAAAGCCTACCCCCCCCGCACCGCCGCCCATCACGGCATCAGCTGCCCGAGCCCCACCAGGCGGAAGATGTGCTCGTTGTGCTTGAGGTCCTTCAGGCGGTGGACGCCCAGGTCGCGCAGCTCGCAGCCCGGCGGCAGGTCATGGCGGACGAGCTGCTGGGTGGCCAGCGACAGCAGCACCTGCCCGCCGTGCCCGGCCGACATGAGACGAGCGACGCGGTTCAGCAGCGGGCCGAAGTAGTCGCCGTCACGGACCTCGACCAGGCCGGTGTGGATGGCCATGCGGACCGGGAGCGGCTCGAAGTCGGGGGCGATGTCCCACCATGGCTCGTGTGTCAGTGCGCGCTGGGCATCAATGCCGGCGGCGAGGGCGTCGGAGGCGTCAGCGAAGGAGGCGCAGAAGGCATCGCCGGCCGTCTTGAACACGTGCCCGCCGCGCGACGCGATAGCCCGCTCGAGGGCGGCGGCCATCGCCGCGCGCTCCCGCTCCCACCGATCGGTCGAGGCCTCGATGTCGGTGAATGAGGAAGGTGACCGTTCCGGTTGGTAGGACTGCAGGATAGCGTGGTCGCTGTGACGTCGATGCTCGGGTGGTCCGAAGTCGATCCTCCACCTCCGCCATGCCCGCCGGGCTGAGATGCCCGATCTGTAGCCTCACCAGTCGTGGCGAGATCGAGGCCAGCCACGACGTCACTACGGATGGCTTCTTGAGGCCCGACGTGGCCCAGTCGGGCAGCGAGTAACTTGTCGCGTTCTGATGGGCCGCAACGTTGCTCGTGAATCCCACAACCGTGATGCGCCTCTCTGCCGCCGCGAATGCCCGGCCGCTGACATTCACGGCCGGACAGGCTTTCGAGGCCGTCAGGTCGGCATAGGGGAAGGGCACTAGTACTCGGTGGCAGAAGTGATTCCAGGGTCAGCCGCGCTCCCAGCGTTTCT
>CAYYVH010000020.1:0-11823 GCA_964475075.1 uncultured Anaerolineales bacterium
CCATCCACCGTCAGGGCATCAGGGGTACGCAGCACGTTAGCCGCGCTGCGGTAGAGCTGGGCGTCGCTGATAAGGATGCCTCCCGCAGAGCCTTGGACAGATAGCTGCCACTGCCCCGCGCTACTGAGGACGGCCACCTGGGCTGGGCTAGGCCCACCGATGACCGTCGTGTAGAAGCGTATTTCGCTGCCGCGATCCCCTGTCGCGGATGCCCACGTCTCCGTCGCCACCACACTGATGTTTGGCCCCTGTGCGAAGGCGTTATCGTCGTAGCCCAAACCACCGAACGCGACTAGGACATCGCCGCTCTGGACGGCCGCAGGACTAGCCTGGGTGCCCCTGGCGCGCTGGCCCTGCACACGCGACCAATTGGCAGTAGCGTAGACGGTCGGGAAGATGCTGAAGTTGGCGCTGTCGCGCCAGATGGTCAGGTCGCTGGTGATCTCGAAGGTCCTCAAGCCGTCCCAGTTGCTACCGTCCCAGACCAGCAGGGCACCCACGGCCTCGGCGATGGTGGTCACGTCGGTGTGCGTGGCAGAGTCCAGCGCATGAGAGCCACCGCCCGTGCCAAGCTGTATATCACTCCCAGCATCGTTGGTGAACCACAGTTCGTTGGGCGTAGTATTTTTGACCCATATCTGGCCCTGGCCCGCGACATCGACGTCGGCAGCCGCCTTCTCGACCAGGAAGATGCTATCGGTGACGGTGAGCACTCCGGTGGCCGCTGTGCCGCTGGTGCTGAGGTTGTAGGTGTCGTCGTCGCTGTGAGACGCCATGTTGTGCGACTCGGCATGATGGGCCGATCCTGAGTGCGTCCCCGCTACTGTCACCGCCCCGCCCGCAGCTATCGTCGCGTCCCCGCTCATCGCCACCCAAGAAGGATCGGTGCCATCGGACTGAAAGATGCGGGCTGAGGCTCCGATCACCAGTTCATCCCATGCGGGCGTGGCATTGCCGACGATCACGGAGCCTCTGCTGACAGCGTCGGGTGCGGTGTCTGTGTGTACCGAGCCGTCCAGGATGGCGTGCGGGCTGACGCTGGCCCCGCCTACGTTTGTCCAAGAGCTAGCTCCATTGTTGTTCACATAGAGGTCGTCATTAGTCTCGTCCCAGTAGAGGGTGCCTTCGCGGGCAGTGTGCGTAGGTGCGCCATCGCCACCACGGATAGGGTGCAGATGCCCTTCCTTTACCGAGATGAGGGCGTTCTTAGGAAAGCGGTCTTCGACTACGCCGAGGCGCTGGAGGCTAGCACTCAGTTCGGAGCGGGTGGTATCTAGGAGAGCCTGGATTTCGCCCCGCGCCGTGCTGAGGTCCGAGAGGCTTTGGTCGAGAGGATCGAGGCGGAGTTCGCTACTGGCCAGCCGCTCCGCTAGGCCCACGCGGTCAGCTTCCTGGGTCTGGGCCAGGGAGCCGAGGCGGCTGTGGTATCGCTGCTGATCCCGTTGGAGTTCGGTTACTTCGAGGCTTAGACGGGCGAGATCGTCATTGCTGCTGTCGCGTTCGCGCTCTGTGCGCAGCTCCCCAAGCCCCCGCTCCAGCTCCTCGACTTGGTAGCGTAGTTGTTCCAGTTCAGGAGAAGGCACATCTATGAACCTAAGTCGTATCTTTCAATGAGCACATCCACTAGCCAGCCAGCGCCCCTCTTAGTGCCGCCATGCGTCACCGCATCAGATACGAAGATAATGCGACCATTGTAGGTATCAGGAGTTCCGCCGCCCTCGCTGGGCTCTGTAATGCTTACCCTTGGCCCGTTCTGAAGATTGAGGAGGTTGCGATGCTGAGTTGGAATGCTGCTGCCACTAGCGATCCCTTCCACTGTCAGGGGGATGCGAGCCCTAATGATTTGGGGACTGACTGCCTGGATACCGAATACCCTGACTCGCGGATCGGAAGTGGCTGGGGTGTACCCAGCACCTGTTACGATCTTGATGGCGGGCATCACTTCATAGGCAAGGTCATTGGAGCCGGCCGTCCAGGCTACTTCTGTAGTCCCATCCGAGGTGATATCGCTTCCGATACCGGCAAATGTGCCTGCCCCATCACGATAGACGCCCAGCGTAATCGGTTGATCCGACCCAGCTCCTTCAACCGTTGCCCACATGCGCCGTAGCTGCTTCTGCCTACCTGGCAGACCAAAGTCTATGTTGGGCATCCAAAGATATGAAGTTGTGGATGCTGTGCCCCGATTACTACCGAGGGCGGTACGAGGAGAGCCGTCGCTATGGAGTTGGATGAAATAGAAATCCGTGTAGGAATAGAGGACTAGAACCGGCGCCGTGGCTCCTGGTACGAAAACGATGGCTAGGAAATCCGCAGCTTGGCTGTTCGTCCAGTACAAAGCCCCTTGCCACTCTACTTCGCCGCTATCGGTTATCCAGCCGAAGATTGTGTCATCACCGTTGTGTGTGGCATATAGCCAGCGCCCCCAAGCGGCAACCGAACCGGATACTTCATTGAAGGGCACTGTGCCCTCAAGTGCGACTCCCAGCCAGGTCTTAGCTGCCGTAGGATCGATAGGGTTTCCTGCGCCACCGTAGAACCGCCAAATAGCCTTCAGCGGAGTCCAATAATAGTATTGCCCATATGACAGGCTCATCTTGCCTACGTGGGAACTGGGATTCTGGTTGCGCTCCCCAGCTTGTAGGATCGGATGCGCGTTTCCCTGCAAGTCCCACATATAGACGGAATCAGGCTTAGATACGGCAAGTTCACCCTTCCAGGAGTGTAGATCACGAATCTCTAGCGAACTGTCCCCGACCTCAAAATCGGAGCCCCAAGCAGAGGCATCCGATGACTTTGTGATCTGGTTTGTGTTATAAGCCCTGCACAAATAGGATGTGCCCTGATCTTCCCCAACGGCGAAATGCAGCGCCTTGATCGGTCCCGCCATGTCATCCCAAGTATCAGCAGCAGCCCCGGCCGCAACAGTAGTCAGTTTCACAGCATCAACTGAATCACCCAACGGGACGTACCACGAACCCTCAAAGAGCGCGGGCCTACCACAGATGGCACTGGCCCCGAAATCCTTGGTACTCTCATATGCGTAGGTGTCGTCCGCATCAAACTTGAAGGCATATCGGCCCTGGAGCACGAAGATGTAATTCACGCTAGCGCCATCTTGTGCAGTAAGAAGATAGAAGGGTTTGTTGGAACTAAGCGTGGCATCGGTGATCTTCGTGTAGGAAGGGGGCAACCGCAGGAATGGCGGCGAACTACAATCTATGTTGCGACCATAATAGTACGTGTCGCTGCGCTCTCGGCGAAACGCGCCCAGACCACCGCTCCATCCCCGATCCCAGACCTGTTCCAGAATGCGGCCCTGCTGCTCAACGCGCCAAGATTCCACGCTATATGTGACTCCGTCAATGACCGCCGTGGAGGTTGGTTCTTCTCTAGCCATCAGACGGCCACCAAGCGGTTCTCTCTCATGCGCACGTCCCGCAGCCCGTAGCCCAGACTCCGCGCCCGGCCCATCGCCCTCACCTGGCAGCCCCGCGCCTGGGCGTCCTCGCCCCGCGCCTCCAGGATGTTCGCCAGGGCCTTCCACTTGAGGTACTCGCGGTCGCAGTTGGTGGCGCCAGCATTAGTTGTCACGTCGTCGAAGGCCCGCTGCACCACCAGGGCCACGGGGGCGTTGCAGGCCCTCACCCAGACGTTGGCGGGGTTCACGCCCCGCGCTTCGTCCAGGAATTCAGGCTCGTAGCTGGCTGCCCTGAAGCTCTTGGAGAGGGCCGCATAGGAGTCGGAGTCCTCGCTGGCGAACCCCTGTGCGATCTCGACCGCCTCCAGATACTTCGATAGCTGGAACCAGGAGGGCGCCACGTAGTTGTGGCCGGCAGTGGACTGGACAACAACGGGTGCTCCCATGTAGAAATCGTCCGAGGCGGCTGCGGACAGGATGCGGACACGCATCTGCTCGCAATCGTCAGGGACGCTTTCGCTGAACCGAACCTCAGTCCAGGCGGGTTCGTCGATGGTGACGGCCTTGATCACCTCGCTAGCCGTCTCGTTGTAGAGCTGAACGATCACCGAACCTACCGCCGCTCGGACATAGACCGAGGCCAAGACTATATCGGTCTCATGGACGTTGAACGCTTGGGAGTTCCAGCCCTGGCCCGCGCCGTCGGCGACGCCATGGATAGACTGCTGGCCGAACATGATGTTGGCGCTTGCCGTCACCAACTCCGTAGCGGTGCTGCCAGGGGCGACGACATCCGGCCAGTCAGTCGCCAGCGCCGTTGTCTCGATACCGGAATCGTTGACCATTGAGGGGAACCAGAGGTACGGGCCGTCCGTACCGCGCAGCGCCTCACTGATACCGTTGTTCACGATCTCAGGCGAGAGGTTGCGTCCGAAGAGGATATAGTCGGCGCCAGCCTCCAGAGCCGCACTGAAGGCCGGTGAGACGGTCAAGAGGTCCGTGTTATCGAAGCCGCCGTCGTCTACGGCACTCGCCTCGCCCACGGCCGGGCCAGAGCCAACCTGTTCGGTCACTTCTATCTGGCGCCGGTCGAAGTCGTTGGCCGCTGTCGTGCCACGGGCCAAGAGGGTGTCGCGCACACCCAGCGCATCAGCCGCCGTGGCCGTGCTGGTGAGGGGCATCACCATTCGCGCCAGCACCTCATCGAAGTGCTGGTTGTACCAGTTCACCACGTCGTACTTGACCTGAAGCCTAGTAACCACTAGCGCCGTTTTCTCTCTTCAGCCGCGTTCCTGCGCTTGACCAGCGCCTTCGCCGTCTTGCGCCCCTCTTCGCTATCGGCAAAGCGCCCGACGATAGCGTTACCTTCATCGAGCACCAGCCAGCGGCCACCTGACTTCTCAAGCCTGAGCATCAGCGCCGAGCGCGTTTCCCCGGAGGCTTCCATCCGTGTCTGGCTGCGTTCCTTGCATTCGCGCTGGCTTGGGCCTTAGCCTTGGTAGAGGAGTGGCCCTTTACCTTACCCGTGGCCTTCTCCACGATGTCATAGCCACCACGAGGGGACTTATGAACGGTTACTGACATGGCTACTTCCCCTTCTTGGCACTCTTGCGCCGTACTGGTGTCTTTGGGCGCTCAGGGGAGGGCTTGGGCTTCCTAGCCTCATAGTCGAAGCCCTTGTAGCGTCTCTTATTTGCCATCTGAAAGCCTCCTTACGCAGCCTCAACGTCACCATCATCGCTCAGCGGCCACCAATAGCAGGTGACTTCAAGCACTCCCGCCGAGATGGCGGCCGTGGCAACCGTGCCCACGATGTTGTCTGTGATAGCAATATCCTTGAGGGCTGCTGGAATTGCGACGCCGTTAGCGTCGGGTGCTGTGTCAATCCAGAACTCGTCCGCATCGATGTCGGTGGCTGTGGTCGCAGCGATGAAGAGGGCTGTTGACCCAGTGACTCCCAGCGCCAGAGTGGCCGAAGCGCCTGCCAGGAGCGTCGTGCAGTATGGGACTAAGAACGCCACGATTACCTCGCCAGTGACAGTAAAGAGAGGCACGTTGCCGATGGCACCCGTGCCTGCGCCACTGTCGAAGGTGACGGCCTTCCGTACCTTATAAGGCGGTTGGGTATAGAAGCGAGAGGGGACTGCCATCACCGGCCTCCTTATGCGGCTGTCACGGTAAACGTGCCCGCGACGATGGGCTCCAACTGGCCCTCCATGAGCGCCGCTGGCACGGTGACGGTAATCGTCTCATCGGCGGTGATCGAATAGGCAGCAGATGCCGTGAGCGTAATCGTGACGATGGTATTACTGGTGCGGACGACGGCGCCCACAACCTCCTTCGCCTTGACTTCTGCATCCCAGCCAGCCGCCTCGGACTGAGCCGAGTCCAAGCCATTGATCATTGCCTGCCTAGCAGCGTTGAAGGCCGTGGTGTTCTCGTTCCACGCGCCCTGCGTCAGCGTGAGGATGATCGTCTCGCCGCCCGTCACCACTTCAGCCTCTAGCACGGCTGGCGTGCAAGTACCCGACAGGGCGACCGTGGGCTTGGTGTAGGGATAGATGCCCGTCGCCGCAAAGCGGTTCCTGCCATGCGTGCGGAGCGGATGTACTTGATCCCGATAACCCATTCAGAACCTCCTCCCCTCTCTAGGGGCTGGGCGCCCATGTAGCATTAGCGGTACAGCGCGTCGGCGCCGTGGCGAAATAGGAGCGGTGGAAGGAGCCGCAGCTTCCCACCTCGCCTTCGCCGCAGCGGATAGCTTGGCGCGGTGTTCCCGCGTTAGCTTTCTCCGCCTACGCTTCACTACTGTACCTTCGGGATCGTGAAGGCATAGCAGGTAGTCCCCGCGTCAGTGCAGACGGCTTCAATCGTGCCGTCATCCTGCAAGAATCGGGATTTCTCGATCAGGATGTACCTCACATCGTTGGCCGCTAGGGTGATCGCCAGCGTGCCTAGCCCTGACCGTTGAGACGGGGGACGGTCGCCCGCCGTAATGGTCACGGTGTCGCCAGAGGCATCCGCAAGGAACTTGAGGATAAGGTCGGTATCCGGTGACACTGGCGCCGCAATGACCCAGCCATCGGCAGGAGTGGTCGCTGCTGTCCCGTCGCCGTCCAAGATGTCGGCGGAAGCGGTATTGACTACTAGGGGGGTCGGCGTAATCGCCGTTGTGGCCATTTCAATATCTCCTTTCCCTTCTTAGTGTTATGCCGAGGTCGCTACAACTGACGCCAGGGCGTAGGGTCGCGTGACCTTTGCCCCATACAAGTGCAGGCCCTTCATGGCGTCAGAGAAGGCGCTTTCTGGCCGGAAGCCTTCAGGATCGTTGATCTGCTCCGCATAAGTCGCCGCGCCCTTGTAGCCAGCGATCACGGTGTAGGCGCTGCCAGACACGGGCACGTTATTCGAGACAGCGATGGTGAACCCCGCTGCCTCTCCGATCTGGCCGTTCTTCAGGCGATCCAAGTTGCCCCCAGTACCGAAGGATACGAAACGGGGGTCTTTGAGCAGCATCCCCTGATACCAGGGCGGAATGACTACCCAGCGGTCGCCTTTAGGAACATTGCTCTCGTCCAGCTTCACGCCCAAGTCCACCAGAAGCTCATAGGCATCGTTGTCGCTGGCGCCCGTGCCCACAGAAGTTGCCGCTGTAAGCGTGTTGTCCGGGCTCGCCGTGGCGACGCCAGCCTCAAGCAGCGTAGCGATGAAGGCGTCTGCCGTATCCGCAAGCCCCCAGGCCGCTTCCTGCATGGCATCGCGCATCATCTTAGGCTGCTGTTGCCTCTTGTCGATGTCATCGATCTCGAAGCAGTAGTATTTGCTCTCGGTGATGGCGAGCATGAGCTGGGAGTCATCCAGCGTCTCAGGCGTAATGCTGGTGCTGTTCTTGGTGTAGCTCGCAATAGTCACGCGGCCGATGCTATTAATCTTCACGGTGTCGCCCACGTTTTTGATCTGCCCTTCATAATCGCGGTTGAGCAGAGGTGCATACACATGGGCATCGTTCAGATTCTCAAGCAACTCCACCGCCCACAGGGTCGGGATGAGGTTGTCCAGTGACATCTAACTTCTCCTTCTCACGGAGCGGCCATAGCTCGATCCCGTTCTTCGCGGGGAACCTGGGCCAGCTCCTCTCGTGTCATCTTGCTTAGTTGTGTACGGGTATAGCGTCTGCTGCCGGTAGCACCCCTGCCATCCACTTTCACAGCAGGCTTCTCCCCTTCCCGCTTCTCCGCGCGCGCTTCCTGATCCTTGCGTTCGGAGACCATCTTCTCCACTTTCGCCTCCTCATCGGCGCGGACGATCTCGATGAGCTTGCCCACGATCTGCTTGTAGGCGGCGCCGACAGTGACCTTCTGGGCCCGATACTCCAGGGACTTCTGGTTGACGAACTCCCCCAGTTGCCTCGCCATCTCTTTAGGCAGTGCCTCCTGCATCATTTCGCTAGCCAATGAGATGCCCTCCACCCGGCCCTGTTCCTGGGCAACGGTTTGCTTCTCGTTGCTCAGAAGCTCAGCCCACTTCTCGTTCTCGTCCACCAGTTGCTTGAACGAGGTGATGGCTTCGGCGCTGGTCCCAGGGACTTCCTTCAGGTCTTTGATGATGGCGTTGGCTACGTTGGTCAGGTCTTTGACCGCTTGACTGGCCTGGATTACACCGGACACGCGCTCTATCTCCTCGGCGTGCTGGGCGTCTCGTTCCAGTGCCTCACGATCCTTGATACTCTGAGCCTTCTTGAAACCCTCATCATGGGCTTCTTGCCGCCATGCCTTCGCATCCTCTGCGTCCTGCCAGCCTTCGGGGAGTTCTAGCCGTTGCTCTTCCTGCTCAGCCTCTTCCTTACCCTCTTCAGGGGTTTCAGCCCCTTCCTCAGCAGTAGTGGTCGCAAGCGGCTTAGGCTCGACAACTTGCTTTTCCTCAGAAGGTGGCTGAGTCAGAACAGGCTCAACCTGAGACGGCATCTGCTCGGTCTCCATTCAGCGCTCCTTTTCGGGGCCAAAAGGAAGGCCCCGCAAGTTGCGCGACATGCCTCTCGCGGGGCACCTGAGCCGACGCCTCTCAATGAGATGAGCCGATAGCGCCCCTTGAGAGGCACATCGGCTCGCCAATACCCTAGCGCATTGAAGCTAGACTGTCAAGGGCTAACGCGCAGGGACTAATTTCTGGGAAGGCTTTAAGAGATCGAGAATGTAACGCGGGTAGAGGTCGCGGTAGAAGAACTCTAAGTCCTGAAAGTGCTCGCCCAGGAAGTCCACATAGCGTTGGTTGATATTGGCTTCCCTCTGGCTCGTGCTATTGAGAGCGAGTGCCCAAGCCTCTAGCCGCTTGCTCATACCACGATGACGGGCGGCGTTTTTGATCGTATCCTCCATGTCTTCTAGTTCCTGGCCCGGCTGGAGCGTTATCGTGCGGTCACTACGCGCTTGGCGCACGTCGGCCAGGAAATCCTGGACGTAGTGCTGATCCTTGATACTCAGCCCAGCGTAGCGGGGGATGTCCATCACAAGCTCTCGAAAGACGCGACGGGCAGGCTTGAATTGCTGCTCAGCCTTGCGCACGGTCGCATCCTGGCTCACTAGCCGCGCTTCGATGGCGGCGGCTATCTTCGGGTCAAGTTGCCGCACGCGGGCAAGCGCCCGCTCCTTGTCAGCGTGGTAGCTGTCGTAATCGTACTGAAGCGCCGCTGCGTCCCAGTAATCGCTAAGGCTGATCTTGACGTACTCGCCATAAGCCTTACCGATTTCGCTGTCCAGCTTGCGCTCGTCACCCTCAAAGAAGTCCCGCGCACTGGTTATAGCACGATCCCCCTCGTAGCCCTGGAACACGTTGGCAAAGAGGGAAGCAGCTTCCCTGTCGCCAGCCAGCGCCCGCCGCGCAATATCCGGTAGGCCGAGTTCTTGTTCCCGTTGAGCTAAGATGCGTCGCCGCTCGTCAGCCTCCATCGACGACTCGAAGCCTCGCTCAATGGCATCCTTCCGAGCCTGGTCGCGGAGTTTAAGCAATTCTGGGTCGCCCTCGACCAGCAGCCAATCGACATCTGGATTGTATTCCCGCTGGTACTTTTCCTCGAAGAGCCTGCGCTTTTCTTGGCTTGCAGTCTCTATCGTTGTCCTGCCGCCGAAGGGCTCCAAGGCTGTGATCGGCGCACCCTCGCGGATACCCTCGGCGAGCTGCTGTGGACCTATGGGCGACACTTCCTCCATCATGAAGTCCAGAAGCCCGCTCCACCCTTCCCGTCCAGGCCGGATGAGTTCGGGGCGCGTGAAGGGGCGCCCCCGTACCCTCTCCAGCGGAATGCCCAACGCCTCCGCTGCACGAAGCGCAAAGCGTGCCGGGATGCTTGTCTTCATCTCGATGTAGCTGGGCCATGCCTGCAAGTCCCGTGCGCTTGGAGTTCGTCCAGCGCGAAGGTCATCAGCAGCGCGCCCAGTCCGAACAAGCGCCACGATAAGGGGCTGGTATGGGCCAAATGGATAGACGTAACCACCGCCGATGCGAATACCCCAGAAGCCGGGCTTGTCCGGATCGTCCATGTTCGGCAGTTCGCCAGTAGCCCACAGGCTACCAGCAACAGTTAGCCCAGCGGCACCGCCGAAGGCCGATACCCAGGAGCGTACCGCCTCACGCTCCGCTGGCCTAAAGCTACCCCCTCGCGCTATGCCGCGTGCAAGCGCAATAGGCGGCTCCACAAAGGCCGAATTGAGCGCAGTAGTGAACTGGTGCGCGAACCAGATCTTGCTAAGGGCGCGCAATTGTCGCTGGGTCAGGCCAGGCATGAGTATCACGCCCGATTGCTTCCTAAGCGTTGCGCCCATATCGAGCGCCGCCTTTACATCGAACGTGCCGTCAGGATTCAGCAGCGCACGGCGGACTCCCTTCCAACGCTCCACTTGGGCGACAAAGATGTTCCACTCGAAGAACCGCTGGGACTCGCGGATAACGGGGAAGCGGCCCAACCGCTGGGAGATGCTGCCGCCCTCAGCGAGCAGGAACTCCGTCGGTACACGCGCACCCTGAAAGCGTATCGCCTCGTCGATGAAGTCGGCGTTGCGGATCAGCCAATCATACGGATCGCGGGCGATAGCCTCCGTGCCAAACCCCATAGCTTTCGTCCAAGCCACAGGATTGCGGAACAGGGTATGCCAGTTCTGAAGACCCGCAGAGCCCATATCGGCGTTGATCCGCAGGGTTCGCAAGATACGGAAGAAGTCGTCACTCCACGTCTCTGGAACGCGCTCGATGTAACGGTCGAGCGCCTGCGCCACGTCGGGATCGACCAGCCTCCCGAATCGCAGAGGCCGTTTCTGAGAGACGCGAATAGCCTCGCCGCGCATCGCACGCTTGGCATTATCCAGTTGGGCTTGTGCCGCCTCAGCAACCGCCCTATCCTGTAGGCTGCCGGTCTTCAGGGCGGCCCTGCGGGCAGCCTGATATTCACCCTGAGCGTTAGCAAGGTTCTCGGCTAGATTCTTACGAACAGTCGCCGAGGGCAGTTTACCCCTCCGCTTTACCTCATCGACGGCGACCTGGTTCCCAATCGTCTCCGCGCTGGTGCTGAATCGTGCCTCCATCGAGGAGATGGGGTCGGCGTAGCGATAGCCTGCTGCGTAACCCTGTTCAAGGTCGGGAATGGCGCGCTGCTTCGTATACCAGGGGCGCGTGCCCAGGCGTGTCCTCATGCTCGTCAAGGGCTCATCTTTGATCGGATTCTTGATCACCACGCGACTGATATACGCATCGAGCAGTTCATCCACATCGACGCCGTGCGCCTGCTCCATCCTGAGAATCTGTGTGCTCATGTCCTGGAGTTCGTCCAGCGCCACCTGCTGCTGAGCGGTTGGTGCGTACTTCTCGGGGTAGGCAGCGATATGGTCGAGGCGCTGCGCCAGTTCGGGCGGGGCCTCCGCGCCCTCCACCATCTGCACGGCCAGAGCCTTACCGCGATCAGGCCCACGGGTGGCAAGGCGGAGCGTATCCTTATGGCGGCCGATCCACTCGCGGAATGCGAGGCGCATCCTAGCGCCCTCGATGCCGCTGTAGAGACGGCTGCGAATGACGGCGGAACGAACAGCCCGCCCTGGGCCAATGGCTCTTCCGATGAAGTCTGTAAACTGCGTCCACCAATCCTTCTGAAAGAGATCGCCTACATCCTGCATCACCTCGCTGAAGCTACGCATTGGCCGACGGACATTTGTTACCTCGCCAGCAAGACGAGCACGATCCGCTGGTGGGAGACGGCGGCTACCAGCTTCCACCTGGCGCTGAGGAGGCATACTGGCGCGATCAAGTTCGCGCCCCACTATGTCATCACCATGCAACCGACGGTCATATGCCGACCCAGGCTGGTCTAGCTGACCAAGCACAGGCTGTCTCTCGCTGGGCAGCGGCTCCATGCCGGG
>CAYYVH010000020.1:11923-23785 GCA_964475075.1 uncultured Anaerolineales bacterium
GCCACCTGTTCCACGGGGGCCTGGGCACGCACTAGTCCCCTCGGCTCCTCTTCTGGCCGCAGCAATGCGCGCTCGATCTCAGTAATGGCCAGATCGGCCTGCCGCGCCACCTCTGGGCTCGTACGCCCCAGGCCCCTAATCTGTTGGAGAAGCTCCCGCAGCTCTACACGGCTGGCCATGCGACCTTCCCTAGTCAGCAGCTTCGCAGCGATGGGAGCGCCACGAGCCAAGACCTTGAGCACGTCATCGACGACAGGGATGGGGACAAAGGTGCTGGGCACCGCTGTTTCTGAGAAGGCTGCGCCGCCCGCCTTCTCCAAGACCCCGACCGCCCGTTCGCGCCCTGGAACACCACGCGGAATCACGAATTCACCAAAACCCCGTCCAAGGAAGCGGCCCACAGGCTCGTTGACAGGTCTGAAGAACTCCACCTCGCGCCGTTGGGCTGGAAGAATCCCTATTTCTCGGCCCCGCACGTTGGCAAGGGGCACAACTACTCTCTCGCCTCCGGCAGTCATGATTGCTGTCTGGCCCTGCGGCCCCTCTTCTAGTAGGCGGCCCCTAGCCTGCCCAGGTCTCACAAAGGGGAATGTACCGACCAGGGGCACGGTTTCCGCTTCGGCGCTGCGCCCTGGTGCAACTTCGCTCCGTTCGCCCATGAGCAACCCAGGTACTCCACGAGCCCACTCTGGCACTTGCTCAACACCACGGCCGATAGCGCGACCCGTCTCAGCGAAGCCTTCGCGGGTTATCCCAGTGCCAAAGAGACCACCAGGGCCAGCGCCAGTGTAGGGCGGCGGTGGGCCAGGCGGAGGTGGAGGTGGAGGCGCTGCGACACCAGCAGCCACGCCACGCAGATAGGGGAATGCCGTAGGCGGTGTCGTCTCGAAGAACTCCCGCGCTGTCTCTCCGCCGCGCCTGACCCGTTCCTGCCTGGGCAACAGGCCACGGAAGGCGCCAGCCTGGTAGTCCGCAGCGCCCATACGCGGCGCGAAGGCTTCCGCCAGCCTGCTAAGCTCCGTCTGTTGCTGTGTAGCCTGTTGCTGGACACGCTCCGCCCTGGGCCGCATACTCGACTCGACCCACCTAAGCGCCTGAGCCCGCTGCTCCTCAAAGGCGCGGCTGCGGAGCCGGCCGCCCCATGAGCGCCAGCGGCCTATCCCCCAGCCCACGGCTAGCCGAACCTCGCAACCTGACTTGGATCAAAAGTCCCAGTCGGTGTAAACCAGCTCTCCCTAGCGCGGAGGTCGCCCAGGGGGACACCGGCCAGCTCGTAGGCGTATTCGATAACGTCCGCTAGCCCAGGCTGGGTGCGCCGGAGCTGGCCCATGAGACCAGCGATCATAGAGATGCGGGGCAGTGGAATGCCCATGCCAGGGACGATCAAAGGCGTAGGCGCCGCGAAGGGCCGTGGCTCTTGCGGACCTAGGAGAGATTCGATCTGCTCCTCTGGCGCTCTCTCATAACTGACCTGTTCAACCCACCATTCGATCTTGCGGCGGGCTTCTTCCGGTGAGATGAAACCAGCAATCATCTCGTCAATTCTGGTAGCTACCCAGTTGAGTCCCCGCTGCCGGGCCAGGGCCGCATCAGTAGCGTTCACGTCGGCCCAGCGCCCCAGCAGGTCGTTGATAAAGATAATATTCTGCGTCTGTTCTCTAGGCGGCCCAAGCTGGGGCCTGTACGCGCCGGTCAGCTCGCCGAACTGAGCCAGCTCCGCAGGGCTCATAGTAATGATATTGCGCAACTCCTCTTCCATGATGCCCAGTTGCGCCAGTTCCAGGAGCGACGTGCTCCCTGTGCCCGTGATCGCCTGTAGCTGGCCATCCGGTGTCACGGCGAAGACCTGGCCGGTCTCGCTGTTGCGCACTAGGCGCACGTTCCAGCCCAGTTCGCCTATTAGGCCAGGTACGTTGAAGCCTTCCTGCGCTCCGAACACAGTACCACCAAAGCGCCCCGCTTCAGTCCCCAGCGTCGGGATGCCGAGATACTGGTAGATGCGCTCAATGGCGTCCGTGATGGTCTGTGGATCATACTCCTCTTCCCCTGGCGCCCCAATCATGCCCTGCAACTGAGAAACGAGCTGATCGATCATGTAGTAGGCTTCCCAAGTGTCGATCAGTCCTCCCGACACTTGAGTGATGAGATCAGCCAGATCGGGAAAGCCCAAGTTCTGCGCGGTCATGGCATCGACCTCGCTCACGTTGGGCCAGCGCCGCAAGAGTTCGTTGACGAAATCAAGGACTTGCTGCGGCTCGATGTCTGGCGGCAGGGCAATTGGCCCAGCAATGGGCGATGGCGGCTCTGGCTCGACTGGCGCGGGGGGCTCCACTGGTGGCGCTTCGTCTGGCGGCAGGTGAGGCGGCTGTTCCCCAATGTCTCCTGGGTAAATGCTGTAGAAGATATCCTGAATGGCGTTGTTCAGGGCGTTCGGCCCCAAGAAGCCGGCTGTAAACTGAAGGATGGCCCGGTAGATGTCGGGGAGACCACGCCGTTGCGCTTCAGCCGCGTCCCTGGCATCGACGTTGGGGATGCGGCGCACTAATTCGCTCACCCATTGAGCCGTCTCACGCAGTGCGAAAGCCTCATCCTTTGTCGTCGGCGGCGGGATCGGTTGGAGCTGTGGAACCAGCGCCGAAGCGCCAGGGGGCGCTACAGGCGGCGCTTGCGCTTCAGCTCGCGGTGGGGCTAACGCTACCGGCGCGCCAACCTGAGCCGTGGGCGCAGCCACCTGGCGAGGAGGATGCGGGGCGGGGCGCGTGATACTAGGGCGAGGCGCTGGGCGGGCGATGCTCGGTCGCGGCCTCGCTGGCGCTGCCAGGCCGCGTGTGCCCAGGGGTCTGCGGCGGACACTAAGGCCACCCTGGCCCCGCGCCACCAGCGGGATCACCCTGATCTCATCATCTAGTATCTCCATGACTTCCGGCGCCCGTTCGCCCAGTAGCACACCTACGCCTGTGTTGCCGGAGACATCAGGGGTCTCACTGTCCTGAATGATAGAGAAGGCCCCACCAGCGCCGCGCTTCATCTCAATGGTGCCGCCGCCCGCAAGGCCCCCTGCGAATGGCCCTGGCGCCGGCATCTGCCCAGCTCGCCTAGTCCGCCCCACCGCGCTGAGGAGCTGGGGCAGCGGGCCTTGCAAGTTCACCTGTGGCGCCTGCTGGCCGATGACGCCCCGCAACTGGTTACGGAACGCCTGGGTCGGCGTGCGACCCCGCTGTACGTTGCCCTGCATCATCAGCGCGGCGCGGATAGGGTCGCGGCCCGTTGTCTCCGCAAGGTACTGCCTAGCCTGCTGCTGCACCTGCATCAAGGTCCGTTCCATGCTGCCCAGCTCGCCGATAGCCTGCTGGCGCAACTGGTTCTCACGCGAGAGGCGGCCCTGTTCCGCCTCAAACTCTTGGCCACGCTCCAGCATCAGAATATCGTGAGAGCGCGCAACCGCATCCATCCATACCGTGCGTTCCCATCCTCGGTTCGCCGCCCGCTCGTCGATTTTCGCCTGCTCGCGTTGGATGAGAAGTTGTGTCTCCCGATTAGCGTTGGCAGCTAGGCTCTCTAACTCAAAGCGGCGTTCCAATTCCGCCATGTCCTGGGCGCCGATGATCTGGCGTAGCGTGATCTGCTGCTGGCCCCGCAGTTGCTCTAGTTCCCGTGCCCGCCGGTCATTGCCCCTGTCGCGTTCTAACTGAATCGACGCCTCCAGCAAGCGGAACATAAGGTCGCCGGCGAGGGAGTTACCCTTCAGTCCAACTTCAGGCATGGTCATTCCACTTGCTCCTAATACAGTCTGAGCGTATTGCCGGGGGGCGGGGGCCTGGTAGCCACCAACGCCGCCGTTGTAAGCGGCAAGAGCATCGTCGTAGTTACCGAACTGGGCCAGGAGATCGGCCATGTGCGCCGCAGCGGCGTAGAGATTGGCCGTCGCGTTCCAGGGGTCGTTGCCGAACTCCTCAGCAATCTCTGGGTGCGCAGACAGGATATCAGGCCACGTACCCGGCATGATCTGGCCTGGCCCCATCTCCCCCGCTCCCCCCGAAACGTTACGGAAACCGGACTCATAGTTGATCTGGGCAAGGAAGATGTTAACATCGATCCCATAGCGGCGGGCTGCCTGGATAGCAATACCCTGTAGGACACTCTCAGGAGCCTCCGGCATCTGAATCTCTCTGCAACTCCCGCTCGTTCTCGCGGAAGTAGTCCACTACATCCCTAGGCACACTGCCTGGCTGGAGCTTGTAACGCTGTATCCGTTCCTCTACCATGCTCTCAATAAGGGCGCTATCGCCGCGCAGGCGCAGATATTCCATGCGCCGCTCGTCTTTGCTCTGGGGCTTCTCAGCCACGATCTTCTTCGGGTCGTCCGTGAGCGGCACGGCTGGTCGCGTCACCAGATCAGCCTTCGCCTTCCGCATCTGGGAAACCAGGCGGTCATAGACGGTATTCATCGCCCGGTGCCGCAGCGCCATTAGGTCAGGTCGGTCGGCCACGCCTAAGCTCCATCACCTTGCGGATCGCGGAACGAGGAATGAAGGTCACACAATCTACCCGCTTCTCGCTGCCCTCCCAGTTCAGTGTCTGCCCAGCAGTAAGCAGGATTCCCCGCCCGTCCTCGCCGAGAACATAGCCAACGCTCCTACAGCCCGGCGCCGCCTCATTAGGCCAGCCCACAAGCGGCTGCCAGCCGCAGCGACCACAGGAATCCTCCCATTCCACCTCCACGATGCGCTCGGCCATCAAACGATCTGCTCCGTTGGCTGTGGTCCGCCCGGCGGGGTGCTGAAGGGGCTGCCGGCCCTGAGCGCTCCCGCCGTCTCTGGCCTGACACCGTCCCCACCACCGCCTAGCCGCTGCCTCAAGATGCTACGGGCGGGCTCCGGTATCTGGCCGGCGATCTTTTCGAACTCCGCCGCATCCATCCCGTCATCCTTGGCAATACTCGCCTCGAAGCGGTCAGCGAGGTACTTACGCTGAATCGTCTTGATCTCCTCCGACTCCATGAACTCGACTTCCTGGCTCTCTTCCCACTGCTCGTAGAAGTTCTCGATCCCCGCTAGGCGCTCAGCCAGATAGAGCGGACTTGGGACGCTGACACCCGCCTTCTTCGCCGTTACGACGAGGTTCATCATCAGGTCAAGATCGGCGCGGAAGTTGATCGGGACTTTGGCCTCATATGTCCCCGCAAGGACAGGCTGGTACTTACGTAGTTCGTCAGGCAGCAACCTAATATCACCCGCGCGGTTGCCGTCATCGTCGAGCTTGGCTAGAATCACCGGCTCATCGAAAGAGATCACTGCCCTAGAGATGGTCTCAGCGGTGTCGATGGCGCCCGCGATGACCCGTGAAGTGAAAGGTCGCAGACGGTTCTTGGCCATTTCAGCGGAGAAGTTCTTAGACCAGGCAGGTTGCCCCGCTGGTCCCATCTCACCCTCCAGTACACCTAGCGTCCCGGTCATGGCCCGCGTCAGGTCGAGTATCCAAATCAATAGTTCCCGCGTCTCCTGCCCCGCTTGGGGCTGAAAGACGGGGCCGATATCCTCGCGACCGATTCCGGCTTGCGCGTCGCCGGGATGCAGGATGGTGATATCGCCCTCGCGGATCGCTTCAATGTCGCTGGAGGCGCCCTCGCCGGCCTCGCCTCCGCCCTCGGTCTGGAGCTTGTGCCACTTCATCCAGGGATAGGCGTTAAACTTCGCACTTGTGGCGGCCCTGCTAGCCAGCCGGTCAGCCGACTTGATCAACTCCCGCACAGGGTAGATGACGGAGCGCCAGTAGTAGGGCGCTTCCTTGCGCCCAGAGGTGAGTCCGGGCTGGATGCGGATTGCGCACCGCTCCAGGCCATGTTCCAGGCTCCGTAGCACCTTGTCGTGGTAGTCTGCGCCCAGTGGCGTACCAGCATAGCCGCCACTCTTCTTCCTGTCC
This sequence comes from uncultured Anaerolineales bacterium, assembly GCA_964475075.1. Taxonomy (GTDB): domain Bacteria; phylum Chloroflexota; class Anaerolineae; order Epilineales; family Epilineaceae; genus CAYYVH01. The sequence goes on from CAYYVH010000020.1 coordinate 17,846, forward strand.
AATAGCACGTAAGCCAGCCAGCGGCGGTTGCTGTAGATGCCAAGGGTTAGCTCCTCGTACAACCGCTTCCGGTCGGAGGCTTCTGGCATCCTAGTACCCGCCAGCTCGCCGTCATCGAACATGTCACGCAGGTCGATCCAAGTGACCTTCTTAGTGCAGAGCACTTCGTCATCAATGGCGCTTAGGCTGGGCGGGAAGGTGCTCTTTGCTGGCAGACTCAGCCACATGATAGGTAGGGGGGCCTTGCGCCGCCAAGCTAGGGAACGCTCTTGCCAGGCCCGCTCGCTCTCTTCCCTAGTCTTAGCTGGGAAGTCGTACCAGTATTGCTCCCCAGGCACGATCAACTCGGCGCTACGACCGAAGATACACTTCTCCCAGACGCTCACTGGCCAGGGAGCATCGGCCATCGGATTGAGCTGGTCAAAGGCTTCGTTCAAGCCCTTGCCGACATTCTCCGCCTGAACACGGGAAATGCTTCCCTCGCCGGCGAACTGGGCACGGAGCGGCGGCGGAGAGGGGTAGAACGAACTGATCAGATCGGCAATACGGGTAGCTTCGCCCGTGGCCAACCGATCTGGCTTGGTCTTACGCTTCCGTCCTGGGGCATTGGTATCATCCGCCAAGATATTGTGTTCACCAAACACCATATCCTCTAGCTCAGTGTCGAGGGCACGCTGACGAACCCAGCCACTATCGCGCTCGATGTGCTCATAGAGGTCACGAATGTGTTCTGGTGTAGGTTCGTCGTCGAGGTAGGAGATAGGCAGAGCCGATATCCTCCTAGCAAGAGACGCATCGGCTCACGAACAGGGTAGGCTACTTAGGGGGCGCTGTCAAGGCGCAAGGGAATAGAATTAGCTCCAGTTCATCATACTCCGTCCGGGTACACCTGTATAGAAGGCGGCCGAGTCCAGGTAGATCGCCGGAAGAGGTACTGCATCACGACGAACGTTGTCTCCACGTAGTCGTCATGGAGCCCAGCCGGGAAGCCCTTATGCTCCTCCAGCCACTCCTCCAGCCAGGGCGCCCATTCAGGTATCAGCGCACGCTGGCATTCAAACTCAGTGGCATAGATGTTCCCCAACTGCTCCTTGACGTTCCGACCGCCCATAGCAGGCAGTTTCACCTCTATAACGGGCAAGCCTGCCCGGCCTTCCCCGCTCAAGCCGTTGGTCGCTACGCCCCGCCGTAGGTGCTGCAACGCTATTCGGTCAATGGCGACACTGGCCCGCCCCAAGCCCTTGACGGGGATGTTCGGGTGCTGCTGCTGGAGACGCCAGATAGCAGCCGTGACCCTGCGCTCAGCATCAGGCACCTCGCCCCGGAAGCGCTCTGCGTGCATCAGGTAGGCGCGGCTGCCATCGAAGCCCCAAGTGGACCAGGCGGTATAGTCGCTGGTGCTGGCGCCAGTATAGGCGGTGTCGATGCCTACCACGATCTGGCGTAGGTCAGGTAGAGATTGGTAGCGGTTCCACCACTTGAAGACTGCGCCCTCTTCTGGTACGGGGCGCTGCTGGTAGAGCGCATTCCAGTTCCGGGCGCCCGCTACATGTCGGCGCTGCTCTAATTCCTCCAACGGATATCGCTCGGGCCATAATGGCTCACCAAACGTTCGGCCTATAGGGTCGTCAGCCTCAGCCAGCGCCGGAAGGCGTATCACGCGCCAGCGCCCAGGACTGGCCAGCAATTCCCGGCCGGCCATGTCGTCCTCGTGCCAGCGGTGCATGACATAGACGATAGCCGCCTTCGGCTCCAGGCGACTCTCTATCTCCGTGGTACGCCAATTCCATGCCTGATCACGCTGGCTATCCGAGGCCAATTCCCCAGCTTTGCCGTGAGGATCGTCTATCAGGATCAAGTCACCCCCAAAGCCCACCACACCCGACCCTACGCCCACGGCTAGGTACTGGCCCCCTTGACTTGTATGCCATAGGCTCTTCGCCTTGCTGTCGGCGGCCAGTTGTACTTTGGGGAAGAGGGGTTGCACATCCAGGACATTCCGCACTTGCCTGCCCCACTCACCCGCCAGGTCTTCCCGATGCGAGGCCGAAATCACCTTACGCCCGGGATTACGGCAGAGATACCAGGCGGGGAAGCGGATGGAGATCAACTCGCTCTTGCCGTGGCGAGGCGGCATAAAGACCATTAGACGGTCATTCTCCCCTCGCTCGATGGCCTCTAGTTCTTTGGCGATTAGCTCTAGGTGGGGAACGCGCTGGTAGTGAGGGAAGGTGTACTGGGCGAAGTCTAAGAGATTGTCGCGGGCACGAATGGCGCGGGCGGCAGTGCGCTTCGCCACCTCTACCGAGATCATTGCTCTGCTGGTAGTATCAGCTCTTCCTCGCCGATGTGGAGATGAATAGCAGCATTGGCCTGGGCTCCAGCTTGAGTGGTGGCAGATAGTGGCGCCTCTTTGGGTAAGAGGGCACGATACGTTTCCAACAATTCATCTGCCGGCAGGTTCCCAGCCTCAGCTCGGCGCTGTACCTCCATCGCAACGGCCTGAGCGGCAGTGGCTATTGTGAAACCCGACGCATTATCTGCAAACTTGCGGACTGCCGCGATACCGCCACTATCCTCGAACCACTGGTAAACGGTACGCTCCGGCACCCCAACGGCGTTCACGGCCTCAGCGACCCCGTGGCGCAGCGCCAAGAGCATCGTGCCGATCTTCTCAGTCTCAGTATAGGTGCGCTTCGTCACCATCGCGCATCTAGTATACCCCCGCTAGGTATCGCTGCCCAGTGCCGCACCTGATTATTATACTTGAGCCTGGGGATTTGTCAAGGGCTAGTCCTTCCGGGGAAGGGCTGGTCCTTCCGCGGAAGGAACAAGTGAAAACAGCGCTTATAGGGGTTGACAAAAGGCCCTACTATGAGTATGATTAGGGGGAAGCAAGGGACTAGCGAGGAGGAGAGATACGATGATGATGACGTTCTATACCAGTCAGGACAGAGAGGGAAACATCCACGTACAAAATGCTGCCGCTGGGGCTCTCGGACAGCATCACGTACACAGTCCTGCCGGGTTCGCTCGGTGGCGGAAGCCGGGCGATAGCATCCAAGATGTGGGCGGGCACTGCGACTGCGGGCTCATCCCCGGACAGGTGAAGGGCTACGAGGGCAAGGTATCGACCCTGCCGCCGGAGTACGCCTAGCCCCACGCGGCCCCACGTGCGCCGGTACGTGGGGTCGGGCGGGTAGAGGATAGCGAGGAGGAGGCCACATCATGAGCGCCCCGACCGTTTCCGACCTGGTAGCCATCGACGATGCGATCCGGCGGATCACGCCGTACCTCAAGCCGGGGTTCGCCGAAGCCTGGCGCGAGGCCGGGAAGACCGTCGGCTATCGCAAGCTAGGGAAGCATCTGCGCTGGGTGAACATCCCGGAGACCAACGGCGAGCGGGAGACAATAATCGTGCAGGCGCACGCGAGGCCGGCAGCTCGCAAGCCCAGGAAGACCCGCGACAACCGGGGCCTAGAGGTCTGCTGCTTCGCCTGGCGGTACACAAGGACGGGCCGGGTTCGCAACCGAAAGCACTGGTGCTCTGAGGTCTGCCAGTGGACAGACGAACAGGCGCTAGACTGGTGCCGGCGCACGCCCTATCCGACGAAGAGCGAACCGACCCGCCGTGTCGAGCCGCCACGCTGCCGCTGCGGCCGGAGCCAGTACGCGCACTACGAGCTGGTGACGAACACGAGCGGTTTCATCGAGGGCTACCGTGAGATTAGGTGCTTCGCCAGGCACGGGCTCTATGACTGGTGGAGCGGCCCGGCCAGCATCATTGCTGGGGTGCGAGCACCTGAGCCACGCTCCCCTTACCAGCGCACACCTTACGCCCGGTCGATTCCAGGTAAGATCAACGCCTAGCCTCTTTCAGCATCGCCCGGCGTGCTTCGGTAGGCCGGGCGAGGCGGTGAGAGGATAGCAAAGGAGGAAGCTTATGGCTCTAACGTGTCGCCGGTGCGGGTACACCTGGGAGCCGCGTGTGCCCAAGCCCAAGGAATGTCCCGAATGTAAAGCCCGGCTTAGACTGGAGAAGGAACATGAAGTTGATTGACGAAGTTGAACAATTGGCAAGCGAGTTCGAGCGTACTATGCCTAATCTATCTCTATCGCTGGACCAGCTCGCAATGGGCCGAGAGGCGCTATACGCAATGAAGTTGATTGACGAAGTTGAACAATTAGCATTCGCGTTCGAGCGTACTATGCCCAATGTATCGCCGGAGCGGCTTAGAATGGTCCGGGAGGCGCTATACGCAATGAAGGCCGCCTGTCAGTGCGGCTACGAGCGAGAAAGGAGCTGGCACCTCAGCCGCGCTATCGCGTACCTCAAAGTGGCGCTCGAGGGCCAGGAGGAGATAGCCTAGTCTCTCCCTACGCGGGGATCCCAGTCCTGGGTCCTCCGGGCGGCGAGAGAACTAGCGAGAAGGAAGGAAGCCTAGCTAGTCCTTCCCCGGAAGGACTGGTCCTTGCGCGCCAGCGCCGCCCGGATGATAGCTTCTACATCGGTTTCCTTGGTGTTTCCTATCAATCTCCGCGCCTCGCCAGCCTTGATTCCCAAGCGTAAGAGCCCGCCCAGCGCCTCAGCAATGGCAGAATCACGAGCCCCCTGAGCCTTCTTCCGCCGCTTAGGGCAGATGCGGATATGCAGGACGGGCTCGGTAGTAAAGAGCATCCAGGCCCCAGACTTGGTCTGACCCCAGACAACAGCCTCCGAACCGCAGGCAGAGCACTTAGGCTTTGCCATAACACTAGCTTATCGGTCTCGAAACCCCTCCCGTAAGATGGAGTCCCGCTTCTCAGCGGTGTCTGTCCCGTGAAAGACCTTCATATGTCCCCCTGTCTCGCCCCTGTCGTTTCCTTCTTACCGGAACCCTAAGAGCTGAAGCCGAGCGAGCAGAATGAGCCCGTGTTTGGCTCACTCTGCGCTGCTGCCGTATACCCTTGAGGCGTCGGCGTCGCTTCGCTTTCGTGGATGGTACTTTCGCGCTCAAACGGTGCCAGTGCCCTCCCGTGATGCCCACCTCGCGCTTTTCCCATAGGGCGGCCCTTCCTGGTTTTCCTTGCCCTACCCCGCTCTCTCCCAACACCGTCCTTCGGCGAGCCTGCGGGAGCGGCATTAGCCGCTATGATGGGCGCCTGAGTCTGAAACAGGGCGTCTTGCAAAGCGTCTTAAGATGTGGTACCTTGCAGACGCGTTTTGTTTCAGGATCACTCTACGTGATCCGCCTTCACTCTGTCAAGCTCGCGCTCGGCAGAGTGTTGTGTTTAGTCAAGCTAACGCTTACCACCTTCGGCCCGTATCTTTTTGTTGTACTCTGTGTTCACGGTGTTATCCTTCCGCCTCCGCTCCTCCATTGCGATCAGGTAATGGGCCAGCGCCTCCTTCGCCGCCTCTGTATTCTCCGTGACCGTCTGGGCCAGCCAGGCCAGGCAGCTAGCGCAGAGCGTAGCGCCGCGTACCCAATTGCCCGTGATCTGGGCGCAGACCTGTTCTTTCTCGCACCAGTCACAGATGTGGGTCCCGATAGACAGGCGCTCTAGGGGGATACCAGGGACGCGGACACGGTGATCACGCTCAGTCATGCGCCTCGATCCGCGCCGTCATCGCGGGTACTCCCTTCGCCCCAGCTTGCCGGCCAGTGGTATCCCTGGCCGGCGCCCTGCCATCTGCTTCCCATGGAAAGCTACCCCTGCCGCCTCGCACTGATCTGAGATTGCCTCGACCCAGGCTATGTCCATTGGGCGATGCTTCGGGCCGCTCTCGCCGCCAACTACGACGCACGAAATTGGACCCACATATTGCGACACGTGCACAGCCGCGCGCGTGTCGTGCGCACGTCCACACGATAAGATCAATACACGTATTCACAAGCAGGCTGGCCTGCTGCAGCAATAAATGTATTGGCGATACCGCCGCCTACAACTAATTGATCC